>JANMXV010000294.1:0-19739 GCA_031381325.1 Betaproteobacteria bacterium
TGCCGAATATGAGCATGGACAAGCGTGTAGAAATCGGTCGCCTTGCGTATTGGGATGCCGATTACAAGGCGAAGTTAGGCATCGCATGATATGCATTTGAGTTTTGGTTTGCAGAAAGGAAGACTATGGATTTCGCATATACACCCGAGCAGGAAGCGCTCCGGCGTGACGTTCGCCAGTTCATCAAGGAAAATGTCACCGCTGAAGTCGCCGAAGAGACGAATCCCGAGGCCGGCGTGGAGCGGCCGCGCGGCCAGGGGCCTCAAGCCGCTGCGCTGTACAAGAAGATCTATGAGCGCGGGTGGCTGGGCATTACCTATCCGAAGCAGTACGGCGGACAGGGCGGCGATCGTCTCACGCAGTACATCGTCGAGGAGGAGTTCACCCGGGTTGGCGTGAATATCGCGTTGGGTGGTAGCGGCGCACCGGCGATCATGGCGGCCGGCACGGAGGAGCAGAAACAGCATTACATTCCTGGCCTGATCAAACGGGAAATTTCCTTCTGTCTCGGATTTACCGAGCCGCATGCGGGCGCTGATCTGGCGAACCTGCGCTGCAGCGCGGTTCGCGATGGCGACGACTACGTGATCAATGGACAGAAGATGTACACCAGCGCTGCGCATATGTCGACCCATATTTATCTCATGGCTCGCACAGACCGCAATGCGGCCAAGCACGACGGTATCTCGATTTTCCTGTTTCCGATGGACACGCCCGGTATCACGGTGCGGCCGCTGTGGACGATTCAGAATAATCCGACGGCGCCTGGCGGCACTACCTACGGTAACTCGCGCACCAATGAAACGTTCTTTGACGACGTGCGCATTCCTAAGTCGTGTCTGCTCGGCGAGGAGAACAAGGGCTGGCGCGTCGGTTCCATGGGCTTGAACCTGGACCGTGTCGGCGCTTCGCGTTACCTCATCTCCGTGCGTCGCGACGAAGACATTGTCAACTGGGTCAAGAACAACAGCATCGACGGTTTTTCACCCGGACAAAACCCGGCTATCCGCGACAAGATTGCTGAGATGTGGATCGAAGCCCAGGTGTGCAGGCTGATGACCTTGCGCAGCATGTCTATCGTGGAACGGGGCGGGAAATTCACCTACGAGGGATCTGCCGAGAAGGTGTGGGCGCCGGAGCATGGCGTGCGCATCACCGAGGCAATCACGCAGATGTTGGGGCCCTACGGGAGCTTGCTCAGAACCTCGCCTCACGCGATCGAAGACGGTGTCTTCGCGCACAACGTGATGGGCTCGTTCCAGTCCGGAATCAATCACGGCAGCGTGCAGGTGATGCGCGACCAGGTGGCGCGCCGCGGGCTCGAACTGCCGTCGTCGCGCAGGCCAAAAAAAGTGGAGGCAAAGTAAATGGACGTATTGCTGAATGATGACGAAAATCTGATCGTAGACAGTGCTCGTGAATTTTTAACCGGCGAGTGCCCTACATCGCTGGTGCGGGCGATGGAGACCGATGCGCTGGGGTATTCCAGGGAGTTGTGGGCCAAGGTCGCCGAGCTCGGATGGCAGGGCATGTGTATGCCGGAGAAGGTCGGTGGATCGGATATGCCGCTGGTTTACCTGGGCTTGGTGCTGCGTGAAGTGGGCCGGGCGATTGCACCGCTGCCGCTGCACTGCACCGCAGTTGCCTCTTTGGCCATCGCGCGCGATGGCTCGGCGGCGCAGCAGGAAAAGTATCTGCCTGACGTGGTGGCCGGCAAGTCCGTCATGACCTGGGCATTTACCGAGCGCGATCCGCGCTTTATCCCGGAGGCCGTGCAGATGAGTGCGAAGGCGCAGGGTGATGACTTCGTGCTCGATGGGGTGAAGCTCTTCGTCGACAATTTTCCGGGCGCGGATCACTGTCTGGTGGTTGCGAGAACCACGGCGGGTTCGAAGGGCGCGCAAGGGCTTACGCTGTTCATTGTCGATGCGCGTGCCAAAGGTATCAGCCAGGTGCCGCTGATCACACTGGCGAAGGACAAACAGAGTGAGGTGACTTTCACGGCAGTGCAGGTTCCCAAAGCTAACGTCATCGGCGCTGTCGGTGAAGCATGGCCGATCGTCGAACGCATGCTCGACCGGGGAACCGCGTTGCTGTGTGCGCAGATGGTCGGGGCTTCGCGCAAGGACATCGAAATGGCGATCGAGTACGCCAAGTTTCGCACGGCGTTCGGCCAGCCCATCGGTTCCTTTCAGTCCGTGCAACATACTTGCGCGGACATGCAGATCTGGGTGGATGGCGGCGAGTTGCTGACCTTCGAGGCCTTATGGAAGATCGACCAAGGCCTGCCTGCCTCGGTGGAAGTGTCCCAGGCCAAAGCATTCTGCAACGAGAAATGCGAGGCAGCGATCCGCAATTCACAGGCCATACACGGCGGCATTGGCTTCATGATGGAATTCGACCTGCAACTTTGGTTCAGGCGGGTGTCCGCGTGGACCATGCGCATGGGCACGTCGTTCGAGCACCGCGCGCGTATCGCGCATGCGCTCATCGACATTCCCGGCGAAGTGGTGCTGGGCCGCCCGGTGCCTGTAGTGTCGGCGGACGGCGCTGCCCCAGTCACGACGGCGCGCCCGGCGGCCGCTGTCACTGCTTAACTTAGAGGAGATCTAGTATGGCGAAATGCCCAGTGTGCCAGCAGCCGGTCGATGAAGCGGCTGCCAAGACGCAAACGGGGATGACCCCCGGTGGTGCGAAGGAAGTGGATCCGAAGGCCGGAACACGGCAGTTTCATGATGGTACGTGGTATTACTTCGACTCGCTGGACTGCCGCAACAAATTTACGCGCAATCCTGACGGCTACCTCAGCGGAACGCCCTAGCATCGGTGATGCCATAGACCGCGCGACTGCGCAGGTTGACACGTAATTAACGTGTCTTAGTCAGCGCTTCAATCCAGAAAACGCCGGAGTGCACGGCACTCAGACCACGCAGACGACAGCGCGCCACATTGAAGGAGGAAGTGATGGGGGCTTATCTGATCCGGCGCACGGTTTTGCTCTTCGTGACGGTACTGGGCGTATCGATAATTATCTTCACGCTGATGCGGGTGGTGCCTGGCAACATCGCCGACGTCCTGTTCGAGTCGTCCGGCTACATCGACCAGGCGCAGAAGGCGAAGATCGAAGCCGAGCTGGGGCTGGACAAGCCGCTGGTGCAGCAGTATTTCGGTTGGATCGGCGGCCTGATGACAGGGGATTTTGGCTATTCCTACATGAGCGAGCGGCCGGCCATTTCGGAGATCGTGCCGCGGCTGCCGGTCACGTTCAAGCTCGCAGGGCTTACCTTGTTTTTCACCATCATCATCGGGATTCCGCTAGGCGTGTGGAGCGCCGTCAAGCAGAATGGGCTGGTCGACAACTCTCTGCGGGTAATCACCCTTAGCGCATTGTCGCTACCCTCGTTCTGGTGTGGATTGCTGGTGCTCATGTTCTCGGTTCACGTATTCGGAACGATTCCGATCTATTCGAATGAGCCGCGCGGGCCGTGGCATGAGTTGGGTTTGCTGAGTATTCCCGCGCTGGTGGTCGGCTTTCGCAGCTCGGCGCTCATCGTCAGGCTGACGCGTTCATCCATGCTGGAGGTGCTACGCCAGGACTACATCCGAACGGCGCGCGCGAAGGGGGCTTCCGAGAAGGCCATCAATTATCATCACGCGCTGAGGAATGCGGTGCTTCCGATCATCACGCTTCTGGGTATCGAGACGGCCCAACTCATCGGCGGTCTGGTCGTCATCGAAACGGTGTTCAACATTCCCGGACTCGGACGCTACCTGGTGGAGGCGATCCGTTGGCGCGACTATCCAATCGTGCAAAACCTCGTTCTGTTCAGCGCCTTCGCGGTGGCTATCACCAATTTCATCGTCGATATGCTGTACGCTGTCATCGATCCACGCATCAAGTATTCGGACTGAGCCGTCAGATGATCGGAGACCGAAATGAGTCCGCCCCCAAGTGACACCCCCGTCGACGCCCTAGCCGGCAAGAATGAGTTCGATCCTGCGGCCTCCGCGGTCAGCTTTGATGCGGAGCTCGCGGAGGCGGGGGCTAACGTCAAGTCGCGTTGGGGAATGGCATTTTTTCTTGCCAAGCGTTACCCGCTCGGAGGCGTCGGACTCGCCATAGTGGTCATATTCGTACTGGTCGCTGTGCTGGCGCCGTATATCACTGCACATGATCCGCTCTCAACGAATCCCGCGATCTCCCTTGCTGCGCCGTCGGCAGCGCACCCTATGGGCGCGGACTTCATGGGCCGTGACCTCTTCAGCCGCGTGGTCTACGGCGCGCGCACTTCGCTTGCAGTCGCTTTCGGCGCGACGACACTCGGTGTCTTTTTCGGGGTGTTGATTGGTCTTGCATCCGGCTATCTTGGGGGATGGGTCGACCTCACGACGCAGCGGATCATCGATATGCTGCAGGCGCTGCCCACCTTGATACTCGCGATGGCCATGGCGGCGGCGTTGGGGCCATCCATCACCAACACCATCATCGCCATCGCGATCCCCAAGCTTCCGAGTATCGCGCGCGTCATTCGGGCCAGCACACTCTCGTTAAGAGAGATGCCTTTCGTGGAAGCAGCACGGGCGATGGGGATGAGCGAGATGCGAATCGCCCTGCGCCATATTCTGCCCAACACGCTGGCGCCTCTGATTGTGCTGGCGACGGCCGGGCTGGGCAGCGCGATTCTGGTCGAGGCCGCGCTTTCGTTCCTGGGGCTGGGCGTTCCGGAGCCGCATCCTTCCTGGGGGCGCATGCTGTCGGAGTCAGCGTCCGAGTATGTGCGCACGGCGCCTTGGCTGGTGATCTTCCCGGGTCTTGCGATCACCTTCGCGGTTTTCGGCACCAACCTGCTTGGGGATGCCCTGCGCGACCTTCTCGATCCACGCCAACGCACGTCGAACTGATGTATAACGTCCTGGAGCAGGAGAATTCTGGCGCGTCAGCAAAGTCGGCAACGGCGAAGACAGTGCTGGAGGTCGAGGGACTCAAGACGTATTTCTTCGTCCGGCAAGGCATCGTCAAGGCGGTCGACGATATGTCCTTTTCGCTCAAGGCTGGGGAAAAACTTGCCATCGTCGGTGAGTCGGGCTGCGGCAAAAGCATGACGGCATTGTCCATCTTGCGGCTGGTTCCTGATCCGCCGGGGCGTATCGTCGCTGGAAGTGTGCGGCTCAATGGCAGGGAGCTTCTCAAGCTCTCGGATGCCGAGATGCGCCGCGTGCGCGGGAACCACATCTCGATGATCTTTCAGGAACCGATGACATCGCTCAACCCAGTGTGGTCGATCGGCAATCAAATCAGCGAAGCGGTGATGCTGCACCAGAACGTATCGCGACACGAGGCCTTCGAGAAGGCAGTGGAGATGCTCAAGCTGGTGAAGATTCCCGAGCCCGCGCGGCGCGCGCGGGAATATCCTCACCAGCTCTCCGGCGGCATGCGGCAGCGGGCGATGACCGCGATGGCGCTGGCCTGCAATCCACAGGTGTTGCTCGCGGACGAGCCGACGACGGCGCTCGACGTCACCATTCAGGCGCAGATTCTCGACCTTATCCTGGAACTGCAAGAGAGGCTGGGCACGGCGGTCGTGCTGATTACTCACGACCTGGGCGTGGTGGCGGAGACTGCGCAGCGGGTTATTGTCATGTACGGCGGCAAGAAGGTGGAGGAAGCCGCCGTGGAAGATCTCTTCGAAACGCCGCTACATCCCTATACGCAGGGCCTGCTCGCCGCGGTGCCGCACTTGGCCGCGATGTCCGGGCTGGATGTGAATTTGCCGGCGCGCAGCCGCTTGAAGGAAATACCGGGGATCGTGCCCGCCCTGGTCAATCTGCCGAAGGGCTGCACGTTCGCGCCGCGATGCGCGTTCGCGAGTGACGTGTGCCGCAACGAGTTCCCGCCGTATGAGAGCAAGCGTCCGGGCCATAGCGTGGCGTGCTGGCACTCGGACAAGCTCCAGGGGGATTCGCATGCCTGATGGCGCGCTAGTATCCCCGGTATCCCCAGCGAGTGTTCCAGTCCTGGACGTGCGCAACCTCAAGAAGCATTTCCCCGTGCGCAAGGGTTTGTTGCGCGCGACCACCGGCTACGTTTACGCCGTCGACGGTGTGAGCTTCTCCATCGCGCGTGGAGAAACGCTGGGACTGGTTGGCGAAAGCGGATGCGGAAAATCAACGGTCGCCCGCGCGGTAATCCGGCTCATTGAGCCAACCGCAGGCGAGGTGCGCATTCTCGGGCGCGATATATTGTCGTTGACCAAGGCTGAGATGCGCACATCCAGGCGTCAGGCGCAGATCATCTTTCAGGATCCGTTCTCGTCGCTCAATCCGCGTATGTCCGCGGGAGAAATCGTCGGCGAACCGCTGCTCGTTCACAACATCGGCACTGGCAAGCAGAGGCAGGAGAGAGTAGCTGCGCTGTTCGACCGTGTCGGCCTTCGCGCCTCTCAAATGAACAGCTTGCCGCATCAATTCTCAGGCGGCCAACGGCAGAGAATCGGGAGCGCGCGCGCCCTGGCGCTCGATCCGCAACTCATCATCGGCGACGAGCCGGTGTCGGCGCTGGATGTCTCGATTCAAGCCCAGGTGATCAATCTCATGATGGACCTGCAGGAGGAACAGAATCTGTCGTACTTGTTCATTGCGCACGACCTCGCCGTCGTGGAGCACATCAGCCATCGGGTCGCGGTCATGTACCTCGGACGCATCGTGGAGCATGCCAAGAAGCGGGCGCTATTCGCGAATCCCTTGCATCCCTATACCGAAGCGCTGTTGGCGGCAGTGCCGATTCCAAATCCCAAACTTAAGCGTCAGAAGCGGCTGGTGCAAGGCGACGTGCCCAGTCCGATCAACCCGCCGCCCGGCTGCCATTTCCATACCCGCTGTCTATATGCGACCGAGCAGTGCAAGCTGGAAGTGCCGCCGCTCATCGAAGTCAGTCCCGACCATTGGGCGGCATGCCACTTGCGTCAACCGAATGCCGCATCGTAGCTGAGCCCGATCGACGCCTGAAAGGTAAGCCGGGAGCTTCAATTTGTACCACTAGCTTCAAAATATATCATAAGTATTTGATTTTATTTAAGTTTTATTTGTCTATCCAGACATCTTCCATTCTATGGTGGGTATAGATGCCGTTCATCGATCTGAGGTAACCCTTGACATACGGATGCCAGCATGCGGAGCTTGTGGAATGGTATACGGCCACCCGGGCGGTCTCCTGCTGCAGCAGCAGATCGAGTGCCTGAACCAGTTGCTTGCGCTTGACAGGATCAAGGGTCGAGGACTGTTCATCGATTTTTGCCTCGACCTCGCGATTGCAGTATTTGTTGTAGTTGCGTATTGATTCGCATCTGAAATTCTCGTAGAGCACGACATCCGGATCATCGATCGCGGAGCCGGACGTCTCGAAGGCCGTCATGTATGCCCCCTTGATGATCGCGCCCGTGAACACCGTGTAGTCTTTCGGCTCAATCTCGCCCTCGATGTAGATGCTGCGCAGTTGATCTGCGGCGAGCGTGGCGCCTGCCAAGAAGTTAGGGGCGGAATTGCGCACGAGAAAAGTCGTCTTCAACTTCTTGTTGGGTCCGTACCCCGCTTCCTCCATCAGCTTGCGCGCTTCCGCTCGATTGCGCTCGACGTTCTTGCCGAATCCAGGCACCGCATCGAGCTGTGCGGGCGTAAGCCCCCAATTTCCGTATGGAGGCGACATCATGACGCCGCCGAGACGGCCACCGCCGTGTTGAGCGGCGACGAATGCGTTGCGGTCGAGCGCCAGAGCAACCGCACGACGGACCTTCGGGTTGTCGAAGGGCGGCGCCTTGTGATTAATCAGCACAACGCCCGTGACCATGGTGCCTGTAGTCGAGCAGACCGCTTTCGGCGCCTGGGCGTGGACATCTTTGATCGTGAGCGGGGTCACGGTCGAGGTGCCCGTCATGTCGAATTCACCCGCCACGAACGACAGGACTCGGGTGGCCATACTCGGCATAATGCGATATACGATGCCGTCCAGGTACGGTCGTCCCGGTTTCCAGTAGACGGTGTTCTTCGCCAGCCGTATCACGTCGTTCGACCGGAACTCCACGACCTTAAATGGACCGGTCCCGATCGGCTTCTGGCGCATCACGCGCCCATCGACATGGCACGGGTAGACCGGCGACCAGCCGCTCGCGAGGAAGGACAAAAAGGACGGCTGCGGGCGCTCCAGCACGAAGCGCACCTCATGCGGCCCGTTAACCGTGATTTCCTTAAGGTTGCTATACCACTCCTTGTGCGAGTTCTTGCGCCAATTGGAAGGCCGTTTCTCCAGGATCATGTCCCAGGTGCACTGGACATCGGCGCTGGTGAAGGGCTTGCCGTCATGCCACTTGACGCCTTGACGCAGCTTCATGGTGAGCACCTTGTTGTCGGGGCTCCACGACCACTCGGTGGCGAGATCCGGCCTGATCGACTCGGGGCTCGCCATCTCTACCTGCTGATCGTACAGGACGAGATTGTTGAACACCGCCATAAAGGGCTGCATTGCCGTTATCGACGATTCCTCGTGCAGGGACGCGCTGCTCGGGTTCTCGCGCAGCGGAAACCGCAGCGTGCCGCCGGACTTCTGCGCAACGGCCGACGTCGCGAGCGACGCCAGCATGATTACTACAAGCGACTTGCGTACTGCATGCATGGGATTCATCAGTCGGCCCTCTCCAAAAGATCGGTCATGACGCGCTCCAGGTCGTTCAGGGTGCTGCATACCCGCACCAGGCTGCAATAAGGCGCGTAGCGATATATGTCGGAATCGCCTGTGCCCCAGGAGGAGCGGAATTCCGGGTTCAGCCAAATGATCCGCTTGGCTCGCCTTGAAAGGCGTCCGACGATATCGGTGCGCGGATCCGTACCGTTTCCACGCGCATCCCCAAGGATGATCACGGTGGTCTTGTTCGTGACATGTTTCATCCAGCCATCCTCGAAGTCGGCGAACGCGTTGCCGTAGTTGGAGGAACCGAAGCCCATTAATGTCATGATCCGGGTGATTGCCTCATCGATCGGTTGGTTCTCGAGGATGTCGCTCACCTCCATTAGTGAGCCAGAGTAGGCAAACGAACGGATATCCGAAAGCACCTCCGTCAAGGCATAGAGAAACATCAGCAAGAACTGCGACACCCACGCCACCGACCCCGAAACGTCGCACAGGACCATCACCCGCGCTTTCTCAATCCGCTTTTGTTTCCATGTGGTAATGAAAGGAATGCCGCCCCAACTCATATTGCGGCGCAGCGTGCGGCGTACGTCCAACTGGCCGCGCTGACGCCGCCGCCGCACCCGTGCGTAGCGTGTGGCGAGCCGCTTCGCCATCTGCCGCACCAGCACGCGCGTCCGATCAAGCTGGTGCCGATCGAGATTCACGAGGCGCGCGGATTTGAGAAGTCTCTCACGGCGCTGTTCGGTTTCGCCACGGGCGAACAGAAGCAGGCTGCGTTCGACGAAATCCCGTGCCGAGTCCCACAGTCGCTCGACTTGTCCTTCCAGGCGTCTCGCGCGGGCGCTGGCGTCCGCTGTTCCGCTCGCAAGCAACGCTTCCATCACTTGCTGCACATCGCGTAGCCCCATGCGATTCATGATCTGGCGCACGTACACGTTCTTCTGGGTCAGATAGCGAATCTTCTCGATGCCGGATTCGTGTGCCGCGATTTCCATGGCCATGGCGAGAACTGCGCGCTCGTCGCTTTCCAGCAGTTCGGATAACGATTGCGACTGTCCGCCCAAGCTGCCCATCTCATGCAAACCGTCAGGCGTCCACTGGCGCAGGCTCTGCGCCTCGAAGCTGGGCTTCGTCTCCGGGTCATTGCCGTCGAAGAATTCGTCGCGCTGGAAATAGAGCTCGAACGTTTCGTCGTAGAGCACCTTCTCGTCCGCAGTCTTGGCGAGGACAAGGCCGAGCGTGTCCTTGAGCATGGTGCGGTCGGAAAAGCCGACGAGATCTACGGCGCGGGCAGCATCGATTCCTTCGGCCGCCGAGACACGTAGCCCCGCCCCGCGGGCCGCCTGCAGGAAGCGGCGCAGCGGCTCGCTGGCCGCCGCCCGAATTGGCGCGGGGGGGAGAGACGCCACGGTACATGCGTCGCGAATTGCGGCCGTGAACGTGGCGTCTCTTCCCGCCTTCGGCCCCCTCGCTACGCTCTCCCCAACCCTTCTCCCGGAGGGAGAAGGGAGCGTCGAGTCCCCGCCCGAGCGGGGAGGTTCATGGCAAGGGGCAGGCATCAGCGGTTGATCACGACGGCTTGCTGCGCCTTCCTGGTGAAATCGGCGATGTGCTTTGCGGCGGCTTCGATGTCCGACTCGTACTTCAACAACACGTTGAGCGTGTCACGTACCATGTCTTCCGCCAGCACGGCGGCGTGCATCAGCACCATCACTCTGGCCCAGTCGATGGATTCGCTGACCGAGGGCAGCTTCTTCAAATCGAGCCCTCGCAGTTGTTGCACGAAGGCGACGAGCTGCGCCAGCAGTCGCGCGTCGATGCCGGGCACGCGCGCGGCAATGATCCGCGCTTCGAGCTTCTCGTCCGGGAATCCGATGTGCAGATGCAGGCAGCGGCGCTTGAGCGCATCGCCCAAGTCGCGCGTGGAGTTCGAGGTGAGCACCACGATCGGCGGGACCACTGCGGTGACGGTGCCGATCTCCGGTATGGTCACCTGATAGTCGGAGAGGAGCTCCAGCAGGAACGCCTCGAATTCCTGATCCGACTTGTCGATCTCGTCGATCAGAAGCACAGCGCCGCAGGGTTGCTCCAGGGCGCGCAGCAGCGGCCTCGGCTCGAGGAAGTTCTTGGAAAAAAAGATATCCCCAAATGCGTGCAGCTTTTCGAGCGCCGTGTCGAGTCCGTCCGCGTCGCCGATCAGCGTCCCGACCTTGTCGCGCAGGATCTGGGTATACAGCAACTGCTTGCCGTACTTCCATTCGTAGAGCGCCTTGGACTCGTCCAGTCCCTCGTAGCACTGCATGCGGATCAGCGGCAGCATGAGCCACGACGCGACCGACTTGGCGAGCTCGGTCTTGCCGACGCCGGCTGGGCCCTCCACCAGGATCGGCTTGCGCAGATGATGGGCAATGTAAATGGCGGCGGAGATCTGGCGGCTGGCGATGTATCCGGCCGCGCCGAGCCCTGCGTCGACCTCGTCAATTGACCGAATGAGCCTCTGCAAGTTGCCCTGCTCGCTATTGTGCATGGTAGACGGTCCTTTATCAGTCGGCAGACGCCTGCGCAACGCCTTGCAGACTGCTGAGACGACCGATACGTTGGTCGGGCTTAATCGCCGACTCGTAGGCCCGCCGCAATTCAATCAAGCCCGGCTGAAGGGCCACCCACTTGCGCAACTGCGCAATCTCCTGCAGACATTCCTCAAACGGACGCGCGGCTTTGTCGGCCAGATAGCTGGCCACGACCAGCGGCGACCGGCTCACGCCTTCCATGCAATGCACCAGTACCCGGCCCTTTTCGACCAGATCGTGGAGTTGCCAAACTGCCTCGCGCAATTGGCCGACAGGGTTGCCGTGACCGTCGATGAGTTCCACGCATCGCCAGGTGACACCGTGGATGTTGGATGAACCATTGGGCCATCCGGTCAAGGACAAAATGCCATCGATACCCGCGCTCCGCAGTACGTCAAACCGTCTCGCGTCGTCGCAGTTGCCGATAGCGATGTCGCGTGTGATCCAGTCCAAAATCAGCCCCGTCCAATAAAGGAGGGAATTTTAACAGCACTGCCGGGAGTATTCCGATTCCGTTCGCTGCGGTCAATCAAGGTGTGGGTTTCCCTATGACAACAGCAATCAGGGCAAATCGCACCAACCCCCTTTTTCCGAGGACTCGCGCCAGACCTCGCCGAACTGAAGCAGGCGCATGGCGTCCTCGAAGCGGGGCACCGCTCGGGCGGGCTGGCGCTCGCCGCGAATGGCGGCGATGAAGTCAGCTTCCACCTTGACCCCACCGCCGTACTCCGGCGGCATGAGCAGCGGCTCAAGCTCGCGGGCGCCGCGCTTGGCGCCGAAGAAACTGGCGGGCGCATTGCCGGCGCCGGCGTAGGCGATGAGGTAGCCGTCGGCGCCGACGATCTCCCAGCGAGCGCGTGCGGTTTCGCCGGCGACGGTGCTGTGCTGGTAGGTGATGATGGCGCCGCTGGCCAGCTCGGCCATGGCGATGTTGGTCTCGGGGCGGACCTCCCCGCGGCCGGCGCGGCCGGCGACCGTGGCGCCCTGGACGTTGTAGCCGCGGCGGTAGCCGAAGGTGCGGGTGTGCCGGCCGAACCAGCGGCTGCCGACCTCGAACATGCTGCCGAGACCGAAGAACGGCGCGTACCAGTAGTTGGTGACCTGCAGTACCGTACCAACGTAGCCGTCGTCGAGCAGGTGGCGCATCATCGCGTCCTCGCGCAGGAAGTAGGCCGCGCCTCCTGCCGGGTATACCAGCGCCACCAGGTTGGGATGCTCGGCGGCCTTGGCCGTCAGCTCGCGGGCTTGGGAGGCATTGCGGCACAGTGCGTTCATCGACAGCACGTGACGTCCGGCTTCGAGTACAGGCGGGATCATCTCGTAATGCGCCTCAGTGCGCGTGCCCACGACGATCGCGTCGATGTCGTCCGCGCCCACGACCTCGCGCCAGTCGGTCGCGGTGCGAGCAAAGCCGAACTCCTTAGCCACGGCGTCGGAAGTTTCCTGGCTGCTGTTGGCGACGACCACCAGTTCGACTCCGGGCACCTTCCGCAGGTTGGGGATCAGCACGCGCCGGCTGTAGGCGCCTGCTCCGATGTAGCCAAGCCGTACCGTCGGCTGCGCCATTGTCTCTCCTGTCGGGTTGATGTGAGGGGTTAATCATCGCGATTATAGTGGGCTGGAGATTCCAGCGGGCGGCGCGAGGCGTAGTGACGAACGTGCTTAAGTGGGTCGGGACATCAACTCGGGCCTCTCGCACCTGTGAGCGCGTGTTGCGGTAACATCGGCGCTAATGTGCCTGATCCTCTTCGCTCATCGCGTCGTACCTGGCGCCCCCCTCATCGTGGCGGCAAACCGTGACGAACACTTCAATCGGTCGGCGGCGCCAGCGGCCCTATGGGACGACCATTCCGAGATTCTGGCCGGCCGCGATCTCTCAGGCGGTGGGACGTGGCTGGGAGTATCCACGCGTGGGCGGTTTGCCGCGCTGACCAACTTCCGCGACCCCGCGACCCACCGGGCCGACGCCCCTTCGCGAGGCGAACTGGTGAAGGACTTCCTCGCGGGACAGATGTCGGCCCGGACCTACGTTGAAGACATCGTGCATGAGGCCGTCCCGTACAACGGGTTCTGCTTGCTCGTCGGGGATGGTCGAGAGTTTTTCTTCTACTCCAACCGCGCGCAAGCGCCGATGGAGGTCGAGCCCGGCGTCCACGGCCTGCCCAACCACCTGCTGGATACGCCGTGGCCCAAGGTTGTCAAGGGGCGCTCGGGGCTGGAGAAGCTCACCCGGGCGCCGTTCGCCTTTGACGAACACCTGGCGCTACTGGGCGACACCACGCCAGCGGATGACTGCGATCTGCCGAAGAGAGGGCGCGATCTCGAACGGGAACGTCGCAGCTCGTCGCTCCGTATTGTGAATTCCAACTACGGCACGCGATGCTCTACTGTGCTCCGGATCACCTCTGACGGCACCATCGACTTCGCGGAGCGCAGCTTTAACCCCGAGGGTGGGATCGCGGGTGACGTTCAGTACCAGGTCAAAATGATTCCAGAATCACGGAAAGCGGGATAGCGTGACGTTATTGGGTAGAATTGCTGCCTGCAAGCGCGGCATTTGTCTTGAAACGAAAAAGGAACTTCGCCAAGTTCCGTGAAGAGGGATTACGCAAATGAAAGCAGTCGTGTGCAAGGCCTGGGGTCCACCAGAGTCGTTAGTCATCGAGGACCGTCCCTCGCTTGTAGCCGAACCAGGCAAGGTTGTGATGAGTGTGAGGGCGGCCAATGTCAAATTTTCAGACACGCTCATCATCCAGAATAAATATCAAACCAAGCCCAAGCTACCCTTCATCCCGGGCTCCGAAGTCGCGGGGGTGCTGAAAGCTATTGGCGCAGACGTCGAAGGCTGGAAGGTCGGCGACCGGGTCAGCGCGCAGGCGGCAGACGGCGGCTATGCTGAAGAAGTGAGCCTTGAGGTCGAGCGCTTGCTGGCGATCCCCGATTCGATCGATTTCGCGAGTGCCGCAGGCCTGGCATCTACCTATGGCACGTCCTATTACGCGCTCACCGATCGTGGTCAACTTCGCACCGGTGAGACGCTGTTAGTGCTGGGGGCCTCTGGTGGCGTGGGTCTCGCCGCGGTCGAAATCGGCAAGGCGCTCGGCGCCAGGGTGATTGCATGCGCTTCCAGCGAGGAGAAGCTCGCGGTGTGCCGCGAGCACGGCGCCGATGAAACGATAAATTACGTGAATGAAGATATGCGCGCGCGCGTGAAGGCGATCACCAAAGGCAACGGCGTCGATGTCATCTACGACCCGGTGGGCGGCGAGTACTCGGAGCTGGCGCTGCGCGACATGGCATGGGGCGGGCGTTTATTGGTGATCGGGTTTGCGGCCGGCGACATACCCAAGATTCCGCTCAACTTGCCGCTCATTAAAGGATGCAGCATCGTCGGCGTGTGGATGGGCGCCTTCGCCAAACGTGATCGTGCTCAACAGCGTGCCAATGCCCTTGAAATTTGGAAATGGTTTGCGCAAGGGAAGATCAAGCCGCACGTCTGGGCTACCTATCCGCTGGAAAAGGCAGCGGATGCGCTCAATGCACTGGCTGCGCGCAAGGTGGCGGGCAAGGTGGTGTTGACGATTGAGGGGTAGCGAGTCCGTTCATCAGGCCTTGGCCACCAAGTTGGCGATACGCGCCATGTCGCTTTGGTTCTCGAGATCGGCCACCGCATCCATAATCGCATTGGCCTGTGGGGCGCCGATGAGGGTGCGCGTGTAGCGGCTGAACTTCTCGCAGGCATCCGCCCAGGTGAGCGGGTTGTGGGGCGAGCCTTTGTGGGGAGTCGTCACCTTCTTGTAAGTGTTGCCGCCGCAGACGATCTCCACCTCTGCGGGGGGGATGACGCCGGGGGCCTCGTGTATAGTCTTGTCCACGATTAATTCCATGTTCTTCGCCAGGCTGCGCACCAGCGGGTCTTTCACGGCCGCATCGTTGTACACCAGCGGGTTCGACATATCACGGGTGAGTGCCACCGCCGCCGTGAACGGCAGGCTGTACTGGCCGCCCATCACAGTTAGGGGGTCACGCGCGGTGTGGCGGTCTTCCAGAATGCGCTGCGCGCCGCGAATGGTGACGTGGGTGATGGCCTTGGTGTCGAACCCATGCTCGCGCTTTAAATCTTGAATGGCCTGCACCACGGCCTGATGCGTCACATGCGTGGCGAACGCCTTGTGCGAGGCGGGTTGGATGACCCACTTCTTGCCCAGCCCTTCGGTCAGCTTAGCGATGTCGGTGGGCTCGGAGAAAGCGTTGAAGTAGCCGTAACGCCCCTCAATCACGGTGACTGGGCCATGCAGCCCCTTCTTGGCGAGCAGCGCGCTTTCCAGCCCCATGGAACTGGCGCGGCCCAGGTGAATGCGCTTGGTATCGTCGCCGGCCCAGGCGAATTCAAGCAGGCCTGCGGCACACGAGCCGGCAAGCCCCAGTGCGCTGGCGAGCGTGGCGGCATCAAAGCCGAAGAGCTTACCCGCGGCGGCGGCGGCGCCGAAGGGGCCTTGGATGCCGGGGTTGTGGAAGCCGCGCGTGCTCTCCAGCCCCACAGCGGTCTTCTGCAAGCGTCCGGAGATTTCAAACCCAAGCGCAATGGATAGAAGGAAGGCTTTGCCGTCGCGGTGATCCCGCTGGCTGACAGCGAGCGCGGCGGGGAGCACGGTGCCGGCGGCGTGGGAGCCCGTGAGGGGCTCGCACTCGAAGGCGCCGATCATGGCGCCGTTGGCAAGCGCGGCGCGGGAAATATCGGTCTTCCACGGCTGGTTGACCACGGAGACTTCCGGCGCGCCGCCCAGTTCGTGCACCATTTCCACCACCCGCTGCGCCCACGGCAGCGAGGAACCCACGAAGGCGGCGGCAAAGACATCCAGCGTGGCGATTTTGCACTCGGCGATGAGACTGGAGGGCAGGTCGGCGTAGCGGGTATCGGCCACGAACGTCGCGAGGGCCTGGGTTTCTTGCATGCGGTCTCCTTGGGTGAGCGTTTCCAGCGATGATGCTTAGAATAATTGGATTGGGATAGGAAATCCTGTAGAACCGCGGAGAGTGTCTCTCCCCTCGCAACCGCGGTCAATCGTGGATCTTGCGCGGAGAGTCCTTTAGACATCCACTGTTGTGCGCGTCTCTGATGCCGGGTGTAACTGGGCAGCTTGGCAAGCAAGGGGAACACCCTGTAGTATCCCTCGCATAGTGAAGCGGTTGTCGATTAGATTCGCCAGTGCCGACTGGATAACCCGAACGCATACAAGAGGAGGCAACACTATGAGGTCTTGCACTGTGCTGACGCGCATACTGAGCGTTTCTGCGCTGGCGGCTTTTTCCGGCACGCTTGCCGCTCAGCAGAATTATCCGAACAAGCCGATTCGCTGGATTACCCCCTATCCTCCAGGAGGAAGCACCACGGCATTGTCCCGTCTGGTCGGCGATAAGCTGAGTGAAGTTTTTGGCCAAAACGTGATCATCGACAACCGCCCCGGCGGCAACACCATGATCGGCGCCGATGCTGTGGCAAAAGCCGCTCCCGACGGCTATACGCTCCTGCTGGGGGGCAATACTCAGGTCATCCTTAGTCTGCTCATGCGGCCTCCCTTCAACATCTTCAAGGATTTCGCCCCGGTAACAATTATTGCCAAGACCAACTACATACTGGTGGTCAATCCATCATTGCCGGCGAATAATCTGCAGGAGTTCATCGCCCATGCCAAGGCGAGGCCCGGTCAAATCAATGTCGCTTCCGTGGCAACCGGAAGTTCGCAACACCTGATGGGCGAATTATTCAATATACAGGCGGGGGTCAAGATGCAGCATATCCCCTACAGGGGAGGACAGCAGGGCATCATCGATCTGATGGGAGGGACTGTGCAGGCATCCTTCTCCAATGCCCTGAATGTCATCCCCCATATCAAGTCTGGCAAACTGAAGGGTTTAGCGATCACCGGCGACACGCGTACGGCGTCTTTGCCACAATTGCCGACCTATGCCGAAGCCGGCCTGCCGAGCTACGACCCGAAGAACTGGCAGGGAATGCTGACTACGGGTGGCACTTCCAGCGCGATTGTCAGCAGACTGTCGTTAGAGGTTGGGAAGATTTTGGCTATGCCCGAGATCAGGGAGAAACTGATCACCTCCGGCATGGAACCCTTCCACAGTGGCCCGGAAAAGATGGCCGCGCAGATGAAGTCTGACTATGCCGAGAACGCCAAAGTCATCAAGGCTGCCAATATCAAAGTTGAGGAATAGCCGCTACTCTCCGACCAACGCCCTCACCAATACCCGGGCGTCCTTGAGGTCGTCCAGTCCGTCAACCAGATCTATCAGCCTCTCGATCGCCGGCTCCGGCAATGCGCGGCGCATGCAGTCTCTCACTTTCACCAGATGCGCATCCCGTGCGATAGGGTTGCGCGCGGAGCCGCGGTAGGCGTCGCACCGCTCCACCAGGATCCTGCCGTCCTTGAGGCCCGCGCGGGCCTGCACCCACGTGTCCGTGGTTGATGTTGAGATATCGGGGTTCGGCTTAAGGCGGATTTTCTTCAGAGCGGCTTCCACGGGGGCGGAGAACCGAACCGCGTCGGAGAAGGCGTCAATACCGACATGGTCTTGGGTCAAAGCCACCGCGGCGACATACTCGAAACTGAACTTGCCGTCGAGTCCGGTCGCAGGCGCGGGGCGGGACAGGCCAGGGCGCCGGGAGGAAACTTCCAGTTCAAGCCACTCCACGTCCTCCGCGCAGATGCCATTCTTCTCGCGCAGCAACACCACGGACTCGGTCGCCCATTGCATGGCGATCTGCGCCGGGTAGCGCTTGATATTGAACCCGTGCTGCTGGAGGTTCCAGCGCCCGCCCAGTTCGCCCAGCAGGGCATCCCACTCGAAGTCATCCCCGAACAGGGTCTCCACATAACCGCGGACCGTTTCGAAGATCGAATCGCTGGCGGTGAACCCGTCGACCGCCAGCATCACCGCTTCCACGCCCATCCTGCCGGCGTTGCCTGGATGCGTGGACTTGGTCATGGTCCCATTGTTGGCGAACAAGGCGCCGGTCCTCGACGCGCCTATGCCCAAAGCCATCCGCACCTTGTACTCGTCAAAGCCAAGGAGGTTGGCGCAGGCCGCTGCGCACGAGGGAGGGCCGTAGATTCCGGGAGGGTGGAACGGCCGTGCCTGCGCCTTCTGCGCGGCCGTGGCGATGCGCTGCTGGATCTCCCATCCTACGGCGAACGCTGTCACCACAGCCCGTCCCGAAGCGCCGTTTACCTCCGCCAGCGCCAGGATGCCTGGCAGGAGGGTGGACGTTCCGTGAGTGGAGGGAATCCCCTGAGGCTCGTAGTCCAGGACGTGCATCGCCGCGCCGTTGGCGAAGGCCGCGAGCGGCGGGTTGGTGCGCAACGGTGAGCCGACTACCGTACATTCGGGGCGTCCGCCCAGGCGGTCCACGTAGCGCCGGATGTGCTCGAGAACCGGCTGCGTGGATCCCGCGAGGACGTTGGCAACGCCGTCGAGGATGATGGTTCGGGTGGCGTCGAGGACGGGGCGGGGGATGTCCTCGTAGCGCGTTGTCGCTATGAACCGCGCGATCTGCTCGGTGGCGTTCATTTATCACCTCGTCTGCATGAAAAGGACAGGAAATCCAAAGCTACCGCGAAGAGTGTCTCTCCCCTTGGCGGCCGCAGTCAATCGTGGAATTCGCGCCGAGTGTCCCGAGTTTTGATCTGCTTCAACAACGGTTGATTTAAGGTTGTCACACTTGCCTCATTTTTCAATGAGTCAAATACCACCGGATTTGCCGGTGGTATTTGCAGTTCCGATAACGCTTCGTTTGTGAATTGTGCCGATCCCATCCCAACTTTATACCGGGAATGTTGACCGTTGTTCAGCTTACGATAGTAACTCTATGCTTTCACTTGAAATTCTTGGCAGAGTAAATTCATCCTGATTGGAAAAGGCTCTTGTTTTACTTTCTGAGCCACAATCATGATAATACAAGGCGCGTTTCGCTGGTAAGACACGCCAAAGCATCCAACATCATATTTTTATCGACAGGAGAAAGCTACTATGGCCTACGAAGGCATGATTGCAGAAACGATTTCGATTAACGGCAACAATGGCGAACCCATTTCAGCTTATGTTGCGCGGCCTCTGGGTGCCGGGCCGTTCCCCGGCGTTGTGATGGTCCATCACATTCCCGGCTGGGACGAGT
The DNA here is from genome assembly GCA_031381325.1 of Betaproteobacteria bacterium. Lineage (GTDB taxonomy): Bacteria > Pseudomonadota > Gammaproteobacteria > Burkholderiales > SG8-41 > UBA5216. The sequence goes on from JANMXV010000294.1 coordinate 19,442, forward strand.
GGAATTTCGAAACCGCGCGCCGGTTTGCACACCACGGCTATGCGGTGATCTGTCATAATATGTTTCACCGCGCGGGCGAAGGCAAAGCGGACGACATTGCAGCCAAAGTGCGCGCCGAGGGCGGCATTCCCGACGCACAGGCGATGGGCGATACCGAGGGTGCGGTGAAGTGGCTGCGTGCCCAGCCGTGGCTGAATGGCAAGGTCGGCATGTTCGGTTCCTGCTCGGCAGGACGGCAAACGTTCCTCTACGCGTGCATGCACAAGGACATCGACTGCGCAGTCGAGCTGTGGGGCGG
>JANMXV010000303.1:0-21077 GCA_031381325.1 Betaproteobacteria bacterium
GCCCATCGCAGGAGCGCCGCGGTGATGGCAGGTCTTGACCAGCGCCAGCGCATAGGCGCGCATGAACGGCGCGGTCATCGTGACCTGTGCGCGATCCGCCAGACAAAAATTCTTGTTGACGCGAAATTTCTTGATGCACGAGAAGATATAGTCCCAGCGACCAATGTTCAGTCCCGCCGAATGTTCGCGCAATTCCCACAGGAACTCATCCATTTCGAACGCAGCCACCACGGTCTCAATCAATGCCGTCGCCTTGATCGTTCCACGTGGGATGCCGAGTTCGTCCTGCGCAACATTGAAAATATCATTCCACAGCCGCGCTTCGAGATGCGACTCCATTTTGGGCAGGTAGAAATAAGGTCCGCTGCCGCGTGCCAGCGCTTCTTTTGCATTGTGAAAAAAGTAGAGCGCGAAATCGAAGATGCCGCCGGAGACGGGTCGGCCGTCGATCAACACGTGCTTTTCGTCGAGGTGCCAGCCGCGGGGGCGTGGTATCAATACCGCAATCTTTTCGTTGAGCTGGTATTGCCTTCCGCCATGTTCCAGCGTGATGGTGCGGCGGACGGCGTCGCGCAGATTGCACTGGCCAGCGATCATGCTGTCCCACGTCGGACAATTGGCGTCTTCAAAATCGGCCATAAAGGTCGAAGCGCCGCAGTTGAGCGCATTGATCACCATTTTGCGGTCGGTCGGCCCGGTGATTTCAACCCGGCGGTCGAGCAAATCAGCCGGTTGCGGCGCTATCGTCCACGCAGAGTCACGAATGCCTTTGGTATCCGGCAAAAAATCCGGCAGCTTGCCGGCATCGAACTCCTGTTGTCGTGCAGCGCGCTTCGCCAGCAGTTCCTGGCGGCGGCATTCAAATTGTCGATGCAACTTGACCACGAAAGCGAGTGCAGGCTGGGTAAGAATTTCTGCGTATTGCGGCGTAACGAATGCGCGAATTGTGACGCCGGCAGGCAGGGTAGAGGCCATGTTTAAGCTCCTGTATTTATGGAGAAATAATGATGCTTTGCACAATCATCAAATCCTTAGATGCAGCGAATTGTTCGTGGTGAAAAGAAATCCGGAAAATCTGACTAATCTCCCTATGTATTCGCCACGTACAAGAAGCAAACTATGTACCACTACTCAAGTTTCACCTATCCCTCGGCGCAATTAGTATAGCACGCGTATATTGCAACGCAACATTTATCCCTATGAGATTGAAATTCCTCTTGCACAGAGGGTGGCGCGTCGAGCTCATGGTGCGCGGCCTGGCGGCATGACCCACAATGATGCGCACAATCGGGGGCGGATGTTTTTGGCGGCAACTTTACGCTGCACGGGGGGCGTCGGTGAGAGCCCTATTTGTTGCTGCCGATTGTTCCGCCGAAGGGCGGGTATAGGCTTGAGCAATTGCACTGCAACGCTTATTTCCCTTAAGAGTCAGGTATGACCGGCTAACGCCCGCTCATTGACCTTCGGAATGCATGACCTTACTACGTGCCCTTGACGGTATCAGGGATGCCATACGCAACCCAGTTTTAAGGGCAGGAAGTCACAGCATGCCGGCTCTATTTGACATGCGTTACGCTACGCGTTACGGTAGGTCATGATCCGGTCGATCAGGCATAAAGGGCTTCGCCGCTTCTTTGAAAACGACGACCCGCGAGGGGTGATCGTAGAGCATGCGGAAAAACTGCGTGATATTTTGGCGCGTCTGAGCGCTGCCCGCGCGGTGGCTGATATGGATTTGCCCGGGTTACAGTTGCATCCACTCAAAGGGACGTTGAAAGGATTTTGGGCGGTAACGGTCCGCGCGAATTGGAGGGTGATTTTCCGGATTGCCGACGGCGAAGCCAGCGACATTGATTATGTTGATTACCATTGATGAAGGCTTAAACCATGCAGATGAAGAACCCCCCGCATCCTGGCGGTGTGGTATTGCGCCAGTGCATAGAGCCGCTGGGATTGACCATCACCGATGCCGCTGCCGCCCTTAGAGTGACGCGCACAACGCTGTCGGAGTTGGTGAACGGTAAACGCGCAATTTCCGCGGAAATGGCGGTGCGGCTGTCCAAGGTGTTCGGCGGCAGCGCCGAAAGCTGGCTGGTGCAGCAGGTGCAATACGATCTTGCACATTTCAAGGCCGACCGCTTGAAGTTGAAGCGGCTGGAACTGGCTTAGCCATCCCCCACGGGGAATTGACTAAGTCATGAACCGATTGCTGGTTGCCGTTTGCGCCACGCCTTTGTTGGGCAATCCCCACGCCACGAACGCGCAGGCCGCTTCGACAGGCTCAGGACAGGCGTTTCCGTCGAAGCCTATTCGCATCATCGCGCCGTTTGCACCCGGCGCGGGGACCGACACGCTGGCGCGCACGCTCTCCGGTCCACTGTCGAAAGCCTTGGGCCAAAGCGTTATCGTGGAGAACCGGCCCGGTGCGGGCACCGTTGTCGGGACGGAAGTGGCGGCGCGATCGCCGGGCGACGGCCACACGGTGCTGATCGTCGCCAACAGCTTTACCATCAACCCCGCCGTGCGTTCCAGGCTGCCCTACGACGCGCTGAAAGATTTTTCAGCGGTCGCGCGCATCGCATCGACGCCGATGGTTCTTGCGGTTCATCCCTCGGCGCCGGTGAAATCGGTAAAGGACCTGATCGCGCTTGCCCGTGCCCGGCCCGGCGAACTCACCTATGCGAGCAGCGGGGCGGGAACCGGCCATCATCTCGCTGGCGAATTGTTGAAATCACTGGCGAAGATCGACATGATTCACGTGCCGTATCCGGGGGGCGCGCCGGCGACGATTGCCGTTCTCGGCGGCCATACCACCCTGTTGCTGGTGAACGTGCTGTCGGTGGCGCCCTTTGTGGCCTCAGGCAGACTGCGGCCAATCGCGGTCACCGCCCCCGAGCGCGTGGAAGCGCTGAAAGACGTGCCCACGGTGGCTGAATCCGGCTTTCCGGGCTTCGATACCTCGATCTGGTTCGGCTCGGTGGTTCCAGCAGGCACACCGAAGGAAGCCATAGCAAAACTGAGCACCGAAATCCTGCGTGCTCTGCAGTTGCCCGAGGTGAAAGACATCATCGCCAAGGTCGGACTCAACGCCGCGGGCATGGGTGCTGCCGAGTTCGACACGTTCCTGCGCACCGAACTGCGCAACAATGAAAAGGTTGCGCGGGCGGTCAATCTGCGGATTGATTAGGCGTCGCAGATGAAGATTATTCGCATTAAATTGGTTCTCTGAGAGCACGCGTTGCGGAAACCGCTTCATTGCTGAATTCCAGTCGGTCACCTTGTGCCGCTTGCGTAGGTGGATTCTCAGCCGTTCTTCCGCGTAACGTTCCGCCCTCGCCGGTCAGTGCGTCGTAATCAATGCCGACTGGATTTACGCACGGCTGGATTCAGCTTGTCGATATCCGTCTGAACCTGCTCGCGACTGCGCTCGTAGACAATCTCGCGCCCCATCACGCTGCCAACGTAGGCCTGCCCGGTGCGCGTAGGCGTCAATGCACACTTGACGCTATGCACACCTTCACCCAGAACAACTTCGATGCGGTCGGGCCGCTTACTCAGAACCACGACCTCCATGAATTGGCGGGTTTCGGTTACGCGAACTTTTATTTTTTCGTCGTTCATTGGGTGATCCGTGAGTTCCTGTGTCATTGATTGGCGCTGCGCAAGCAGACTACTCCTAAATTCTGGTGTCTGTTCTCCTGCGGCAACCTACTCTAGTGATGGCAGTTAGATGCATTATGCTGACAATGCCGTTGTGCGCGCGGCCATTACGTGACGGCCAGATTTAGCGCGCCAATTACAAGTAATCAATGAATTTCCCAAACAGAAGCGTCTGACCGCGTGTTTCTACGCGTAGTTCAACCAATCTCTGGCCACCAAAAACTTCTCATAAAGTTCGGCCTCAAGCGAACCCGCTTCGGGCTTCCAGTCGTACCGCCAGTTCACCACCGGCGGCAGCGACATGAGTATCGATTCCGCGCGCCCGCCGGATTGCAGGCCAAACAAGGTGCCGCGGTCGTACACCAGATTGAATTCAACGTAGCGTCCGCGGCGGTAGGCCTGGAACGCCCGTTCACGCTCGCCAAAGGGCAGCGCGCGGCGGCGCTCGACGATAGGCGCGTAGGCTTTCAGAAAATGATCGCCTACGCTTTGCATCAAGGCAAAACAGGTTTGGAAATCAGGCGTATGCACATCGTCGTAGAAAATGCCGCCGATACCGCGCGGCTCATTGCGGTGCTTGAGATAAAAATAGTCGTCGCACCTCTTTTTGTATTGGGGATGCAGGTCGGCGCCGAAGGGCGCGAGCGCGTCGCGGCAGGTTTGATGAAAGTGACGCGCGTCTTCTTCGAAACCGTAATACGGCGTTAAATCCATGCCGCCGCCGAACCACCACACAGGCTGTGTGCCCTCTTTGATGGCGCAGAAAAACCGCACGTTCATGTGTACGGTGGGCACAAACGGATTGCGTGGGTGCAGCACCAGCGACACGCCCAGCGCTTCAAAGGAACGGCCAGCCAGGTCAGGGCGAGCCGCTGATGCCGACGGCGGCAAGCCTTGCCCGAATACATGTGAAAAGCCGATACCGGCGCGCTCGAATAGTTGGCCCTCTTCAAGAATGCATGTTACGCCGCCCCCGCCGATACTCGATGGGCGCGTCCACACATCGCGAGCAAAGGTTTTGCCGTCGAGCACAGTTAAGGCATCGACGATTCTATTTTGCAACCCATCAAGGTATTCTTTTACGCGGACGATATCCATAATGGGCAAGAATACCTCACCGCCGCGCGCTCGTTACGCTTTGCGTGTACTGCTTATGGCACGGTAGCCGATATCCCGCCGCATCTGCATGCCGTCAAAACTGATCTGCCCGGCAATTTCGTAGGCGCGCTTTTGCGCGATGCGCACGTTGTGACCGAGCGCGGTAACGCACAGCACGCGTCCGCCGCTGGTGACGACATCGTTGCCTTGCAATACAGTGCCGGCATGGAACACGTGATGGTCATTGCCTGTCGTGTGCGGGTCCGGCAGTCCGTGAATCACATCGCCTTTGCGCGGGTTATCCGGGTAGCCGTGCGCCGCCAGTACCACGCCAAGTGCCACGCGCGTATCCCATTCGGCTTCAATTTTATCCAGCGTGCCGTCGATGGCGTGGTCGATCAAATCCACCAGGTCGCTTTTTAACCGCATCATGATCGGCTGGGTTTCCGGGTCGCCCATGCGGCAGTTGAATTCCAGGGTGTTGATTTTGCCGTCTTGGGTAATCATCAGCCCGGCATAGAGAAAGCCGCTATAGGGGATGCCGTCTTTTTCCATGCCATGCAGCGTGGGCATAATCACTTCGCGCATCACCTTGGCGTGTATGCTGGGGGTGACCACGGACGCCGGCGAATACGCGCCCATGCCCCCGGTGTTGAGGCCGACATCGCCATCACCCAGGCGCTTGTGATCCTGACTACTGGCGAGTGCGAGCGCTTGTTTGCCGTCGGCGAGCACGATAAAGCTCGCTTCCTCGCCTTCGAGGAACGCTTCGATTACCACCCGTGCGCCGGCCGCGCCCATTTTATTGTCTATGAGCATCATGTCGACGGCAGCATGTGCTTCGGCAATGTTCATCGCGACGACCACGCCCTTGCCGGCGGCCAGGCCGTCGGCTTTGATGACGATGGGCGCGCCCTGTTTGTCGATGTAGGCGCGTGCCTGCGCCGCATCATTAAAAGTTGCGTACGCGGCAGTCGGTATGCCATGCCGCGCCATGAAACGCTTGGAAAAATCCTTGGAGCTTTCGAGTTGCGCGGCGCGTTGTGTGGGACCGAAGATGCGCAGTCCAGCAGCATGAAAGGCGTCCACCACACCGTCGGCAAGCGGTGCTTCGGGGCCGACCACCGTTAGCAGGATATTGTTTTCTTTTACAAAGGCTATCAGGTCGGCCGTTTGCGTCAGGGCAACGTTTTTTATGCCCCGTTCACGCGCGGTGCCGGCGTTGCCGGGCGCGACATACACCTTCGAGGCGCGCGGAGATTGCAACAAACGCCAAGCCAGCGCGTGCTCGCGGCCACCGGAACCGATGACGAGAATTTTCATCTTGTTGTGAGGCGTGAAGCGTGAGGGGTGAGGCGCAACGCCACCCCGGTGGTTACCGTGTCATTCTGTTCGCGCCTCACGCTTCACGCCTCACGATTTTAATGTCTGAAATGCCGCACGCCGGTATAGACCATGGCGATGCCATGTTCATCGGCGGCGGCCACCACTTCGTCATCGCGCACGCTGCCGCCCGGTTGAATGATCGCCTTCGCACCCGCCTCGGCCACCACATCGACACCATCGCGAAACGGGAAAAACGCATCCGACGCTACCACCGATCCCACCAATGTCAGCTTGGCATTGGCGGCCTTGATCGACGCCATGCGCGCGGAATCGATGCGGCTCATCTGCCCCGCGCCCACGCCCAGGGTTTGGCCGTTGCCGCAAAACACGATGGCGTTGGATTTCACATACTTGGCCACACGCCATGCGAACAGCAGGTCGGACAATTGCTGCGCTGTGGGTTGTTGCCTTGTAACGATTCTTAGGTCGGCCGCCGTCACTTCTTTGTTATCGGCGGATTGAATCAATAGACCGGAGCCGATGCGCTTCACATCGTGCGCATTACGGCCCTGCGCCCATGCCGTCGCAGCGTCGCGGTATACGCCGTCCAGCGAAATTTCCAGCACGCGCACATTGGCTTTGACGGCAAGCACCTTGAGTGCATCCGTCGCAAACGCGGGCGCTATCATCACTTCAACGAATTGCTTGCTCCCCGCTTGCGCGGCCACCGCATCGAGCGGACGGTTGAAGGCGATAATGCCGCCGAATGCCGAGGCCGGATCGGTGGCAAACGCCTTGGCGTAAGCCTCCGCGCAATCGCGGCCTATCGCCACGCCGCAGGGGTTGGCGTGTTTGACAATCACGCATGCGGGTTCATCGAAGGATTTGACGCACTCCCACGCCGCGTCGGCGTCGGCGAGGTTGTTGTACGAGAGTTCCTTGCCTTGTATCTGCCGCGCGGTCACCAGCGAACCCGGCGCGGGATACAAATCTCGATACAAGGCGGCGCGCTGATGCGGGTTTTCGCCGTAACGCAAATCCTGCAATTTAACAAAGCGTCCGTTGGACTGGGCAGGAAATTCGCTGCGCGTACCGTCGGCTTGCAATGCCGAAAGATAGTCGCTTATTGCTGCATCGTAATTCGAAATGCGATTGAACGCGACAATCGCAAGCGCGAAGCGTGTTTCGTCCGACAACGCGCCGCTGCGTTTGATCTCATCCAGCACGGCCGTGTATTGCGCGGCTTCCGTCACCACGCCCACACCGCGCCAGTTCTTCGCGGCGGAGCGCACCATCGCCGGGCCGCCGATGTCGATGTTTTCAATCGCGTTGTCGAGCGTGCAATCCGCTCTGGCAACGGTGCTTTCGAACGGATACAGATTGACCACCAACAAATCAATCGCGGGAATGCCGGCCGCCTCAATCGCGCGCAAATGCGCCGCGTCTTCGCGCCGCGCGAGCAGGCCGCCGTGAATCTTGGGGTGCAGTGTTTTCAAGCGGCCATCGAGCATTTCCGGAAAGCCGGTGTAATCGGCAACCTCGGTAACTGTCAGCCCGGCATCGGCGAGCATTTTCGCGGTGCCGCCGGTGGACAGCAGCGACACGCCCAGCGCTGCAAGCCCGCGCGCGAATTCGACCAGCCCGGTTTTGTCAGAGACGCTGAGCAGCGCCTGTTTGATTGAGTTCATTACTTATCAGTGATCCGTGTACTAGCGGCGGCAATCGGCGCCGCTGCTCACGCCCCGCGCCTCGCACCTCACGCTTTACGCCCTCAGAACTTAATGCCGTGCGCCTTCATTTTCTTGCGCAGCGTGTTGCGGTTAAGCCCCAGCATTTGCGCCGCGTGCGTTTGATTGCCGCGCACGCGCGTGAGTACCGATTCCAGTAACGGTTTTTCTACGCAGTTGATCACCATGTCGTACACGCCGCTGGCTTTTTCGCCGTCCAGGTCCTTGAAATAGCCATCGATGGCCTTGCGCACCGTGCGCGCCATATCGCCATCGTTCCTGTCGTTCATTCGATTCATCATGCCGCGAGTTCCTCCCTGTAAATCAAATGCCGGCCGCGGTCCGCGAGTTCATTGAAGAATGCGTCCACAGCCTCTAGTTGTTCCCGGCAGGTTTCGAGCAGGTTCATCGTATGACGAAACGCAGCCGAACCGGCCAGCCCCTTGCTGTACCATGAGATATGCTTGCGCGCGACACGCACGCCGCGTTGCTCACCGTAAAAACCGTAAAGATCATTGAGATGCGCAACCAGCACGCGATGAATTTCACGCACTTCCGGCGGCGGTAAATGCGTGCCGGTGTCGAGATAGTGGTTAATCTCGCGAAACATCCACGGCCTGCCCTGCGCGGCGCGGCCGATCATCACCGCGTCGGCCTGGGTGTATTCGAGCACGTGCTTCACTTGCTCCGGCGTGCTGATGTCGCCATTGGCGATGACTGGAATGCCAATTTCGGATTTCACTTCGGCGATGGTGTCGTATTCGGCCTCGCCGGAGAAACCGCAGGCTCGCGTGCGCCCGTGGATTGCCAGCGCTTGTATGCCGGAGCGTTCCGCGATTTTTGCCACCATCACGGCATTCTTGCTGCCGCGATCCCAGCCGGTGCGGATTTTCAACGTCACCGGTATATCAACCGCGCGCACCACGGCTTCAAGTATGCGGGCGACCAGTGGCTCGTCTTTCAACAGCGCCGAGCCGGCCATCACATTGCACACCTTTTTTGCCGGGCAACCCATATTGATATCGATGATCTGCGCGCCATGATCGAGGTTAAAGCGCGCGGCATCAGCGAGCATTTGCGGATCAGCGCCGGCAATCTGCACGGAAATTGGATCGACTTCGCCATCGTGATTGGCGCGGCGGCGTGTTTTCTCGGAACCCCACAGCAGCGAATTGCTCGCCACCATTTCGGAAACCGCCATGCCCGCGCCCATTTGCTTGCACAGTTGACGGAACGGCCGGTCGGTCACGCCTGCCATGGGCGCAACCACCAGCCGGTTCTTCAAAATGTGTTTGCCGATTTGCATGCGCGCGCGGGTGATTCAATTCTTGAACAAGCCGGAAAGGACGCGATTCTAATCCCGTGCGCGCGAGGTGCATAGGGGAAAGAGAGGGGAAAGTGATTATTTTTTACGCAATGTCAATTTTGTCGGCAAACACGCGACACTCAAGAATTCGTCTTCGGAGAAACTTGTTTTAAACGTAAGCACTTACCGGAATTTGTTCGCACAACACTTGCGTAATTTGCGCTAGACGATTGCGCGCAGTGAAGAAAGTGTGTAGCCGTGTAGCGGTAACTTATCCGCGCGCGCCGAAAATCATGCGTCGCGCCAAAAAATTTCGCGCGGGCGCAATGCAGCCGAGCAAGGTCATGCCCACGCCGCGTGCCGCGTTCAACGGCATAAAATCATTTGAAAACAAACGCACCAAGCCGTGCGTGGCTGCTACGCTGGCGCCACGATCCATGCGGCGGCTGCCGCGATAGTGGCGCAACGTTTCGTTATCACTCAAAGTTTGCACCGGCGTAGTGCGTAATAGTTGGGCGAGTTCCCACGCATCGCGCAAACCGAGATTGAAGCCCTGCCCCGCCACCGGGTGCAAAGTCTGCGCCGCGTTGCCTATGGTGACCACGCCCGGCGCGGCATTGGCGGTGTAACGCAACGTCAGCGGGTAACACGCGCGCTGCGTCACGCGTATGAAATCGCCGAGACGTCCGCCGAAAGCTTCGCGCAGCGCCGCGAGAAATGGTTTTGTGCCGGCGTCCTTGAGTTCTTCCGCGCGCGCGGACGGGAGCGTCCACACCAGCGATATTTCGTCACCAAACGGCAACAAAGCCAGCGGGCCTTCGCGCGTGAAGCGTTCGTACGCCACATGATTATGCGGTAATGTAGTACTGACGCACGCGGTAAGCGCATGCTGTGCGTAAGCTATGGTTTTGGGCGGCGCGAGGCCTTCAATATTGCCGCCATCGGCGACTACCACCAAGCGCGCGGTTATCGACGCCACTGCGCCATCACGCGTATAGGCTATACGCTGAACATCGCCATCGCGATGTAACGCGGTGGCGCGGGCGCCTTCGCGATAGTCGCTGTGGGCGCTGTGGTCGTTGTGGTCGTTGTGGGCGCTGCGCGCGGCCTCCGACAGACTCATAAAAATATCTTTATAATTAACAACATACCCAAGGGAAGGCACACCGGCATCCGCGGCGCTTATTGCCACGCGCCCGAAGCCGCCGCCTTGCGATACGTGAATGTTGTTGATGGCGGTGGGATTCAATCCACGCCACGCGCCCAGCCGTTCCAGCAACAATCGGCTGCCATGCGACAGCGCAATGGGGCGCGGATCGCCGGTGCCGATGGTACCTTTGGCGCTCGCTTCGAGCACGGTGACGCGAATATGACTTTTACGCAAGGCCAGCGCGAGCGCCACGCCAACCGGGCCGCCGCCGATAATCGCAATGTCGGTGTCAGCGTTCACCACTTTCAGCGTGCCGCCATCAGCGCTTCGATGTCACTCACGCTCTTGGGTGCGGCAAGCGTCAATATTTCGCAGCCAACTTCGGTGACCACAACGTCGTCTTCAATGCGCACGCCAATGTTGGCGAACTCGGCGGGCACGCCTTCACCTGGGCGGATGTAGCAGCCCGGTTCAACAGTAAGCACCATGCCCGGCTGCAACGCACGCCATTGCCCGTCGCGCTTGTAATCGCCGGCGTCATGCACATCCAGCCCCAGCCAGTGGCCGGTGCGATGCATGTAAAACTTGCGATAGCTTTCTTTTTCGAGAACTTCCGTCAGGCTGCCGCTTAGCAATTTCAAATCGATAAAGCCCTGCGCCAGCACTTTCACTGCGGCATCGTGCGGCACGTTCCAGGAATGGCCCGCTTTGACCTCGGCAATAGCGGCGGCCTGCGCCGCCAGCACCAGTTCATACACGGCTTTTTGCGGCCCGCTGAAACGGCCATTCACCGGAAAGGTGCGCGTGATATCCGAGGCGTAGCCGTCGAGCTCGCAACCCGCGTCGATCAACAGCAGGTCGCCGTCTTTTAATGTTGCGTCGTTGCTCACATAATGCAGCACACAGGCATTGGCGCCCGACGCAACAATCGAGGTGTACGCAGGCGACTGCGCGCCGAGCCGCCGGAACTCATGCAACAACTCCGCTTCAATTTGATACTCGGCGACACCCGCGCGCGCAGCGCGCATTGCACGCACATGCGCGCCGGTGGAGATCGCCGCCGCGCGGCGCATGGTCGCTAACTCATCGGCATCTTTAATCAAGCGCAACTCATCGAGCAGCGTATGAATATCCGCGATGTCGCGCGGCGCGGACACCCCGCTACGTGCGCGTGCCCGAACTTCATTTACCCACCCCAGCACGCGCGCATCCCACGTGCTGTCGCCGCCCAGGTGCGCATAGACCGCCGGCTGATCGGCCAGCAGATCGGGCATCAACTTATCGAGTTGATCGATGGTGTAGGTTTCGTCGAAAACAAACGTTTCTTTCGCCGCAACCGGGCCGTGGCGAAATCCATCCCAGATTTCGCGTTCTTCGTTTTTTTCTCTACAAAACAATAAGTTACGAGGCTTATCTCCCGCAACGATAACGGTTACCGCTTCCGGTTCGGTAAACCCGGTAAGATGATAAAAATAACTGTCGTAGCGATACGGATAGTGCGCGTCGCGATTACGCGCGCGTTCCGGTGCGGTGGGCACGATGGCGACACCCTTGCCGATCAATTGAGCCAAGCGGGCGCGGCGGCGAATGTACGGAGCTGTGTTCATGGCGCTTCGATTATAGCGCCGGGAATGGATGCGTCATCCGGTCCACAAACGCGCATCCAGTTCAGCCAGCCGTAGCGGCGTGCCGACGTCGCTCCACGCGCCGCGAAAGTGCTCGCCTGAGACGCGGCCCTTAGCGATGGGCGCAGCAAGCTGCGCGGCCAACCTGCTTTTTTCGCCGCGTACAATGCCTGCGAACAGCGACGGGTGATAGGCGCCGATACCGCTGAAGGTAAGGCGCGCGCCGTCGGCAGTGACCACGCCGTCGCACAAGCCGAAATCGCCTTGCGGATGATGACCGGGGTTGTCCACCAGCACCAGATGCGCGGGTCGGTTTATGGAAAGCGTTGTCGCACGTTCGCTCAACCTGGTGAAGTCGTAGTCCGTGTACACATCGCTGTTAACCACCAAGAAGGGTCTGTCGTCCAGCAACGGCAGTGCCCACGCGATACCGCCTGCAGTCTCCAGCGCCTCTTGTTCGCGTGAATAGGCTATGCGCACACCCAGATTCGCGCCCTGGCTCAATGCACGTTCGATCTGTTCAGCCAAATGTGACACGTTGACCACCAGATCAACCACGCCCGCCTGCTTAAGCCGCTCAATCGTCCATACAATCAGAGATTTACCGCCGACCGTCAACAAAGGCTTGGGTATGGTGTCGGTGAGCGGCCGCATGCGTTCGCCGCGGCCCGCCGCCAGAATCATCGCCTTCATCAGAAGCTCATCACAACGTGCGGTCGATGCTGTGCGCGCGGCCTTCGAGTTCATCCAGCAGCTTTGCCAGCGGCCCCAGCTCGCGGTAGCGCGCGCTGACGCGGCGCGCGTAGTTGATAAAGCGCAGCGCGTCGGTCAGATAATGCGGTTTGCCGTCGCGGTAGTTGATGCGCGCGAAAATGCCCAGTACTTTGATGTGCCGCTGCAAGCCCATCCATTCGAAATCACGCCAGAATATTGCGAAGTCCGCGTTCACCGGCAGGCCCGCTGCTTTGGCGCGCTCCCAGTAGCGGATTACCCAATCGAGCTCGCGTTCTTCGGGCCAACTCACGAAGGCGTCGCGAAACAACGACGCCACGTCGTAGGTGATGGGGCCGTATACCGCGTCCTGAAAATCCAGCACACCGGGGTTGGGTGTGGACAGCATCAAATTGCGCGGCATGTAGTCGCGATGCACATATACTTTGGGCTGCGCCAGCGCGGCGTCGATTAACAATTTAGACGTTGCCGCGAACACCTGCTGTTGCGCGCCAGTGAACGTAGATTGCAAATGTTTGCCCACATACCACTCGGGAAAAAGATCGATCTCGCGCTGGAGCAAAGCAGCATCGTACGGCGGCAGCACGCCGGCGCGGCTGGCGCGTTGCCACTGGATCAACGCATCCATCGCATCGCTGAATAACGCATCGGGATTGTCGGCGGTAAAACCGTTCAGATAAGTAGTAGTGCCCAGGTCGGTGAGCAACAAAAAACCGTGCTCGAGATCCTGTGCGATGACTTGCGGCACGTTCAGACCCGCTGCGCGCATCAGCGCGGCCACATGCACGAAGGGGCGGCAATCTTCTTGTGGCGGCGGCGCGTCCATGGCAACCCAGGTCTTGCCATCCGCGGTTACCCGAAAATAGCGGCGAAAACTCGCATCCGCGGAAGCCGGCGCCAGAGAAAACTCTTTTTTGAGGGCATTTTGCGCAAGCCAGGCGCGCAATTGCGCCAGCCGCGTATCGGTAGCGGACAAAGCGTTGCCTTATATCTTGATTTATGCGATTTTAACACCTCGCTTCGCCACGTCTTCCGTATGACCCTCCGTGACTCTTGGTGATTGTTCGTGATCCTTTGTGACCCTTTGTGACGATGCGCCTGCGTAAAACCCCTGTCGCATTCGCGCTGTTATGCGCGCTGCCGCCGGCTGTGTCCGCCGCGCCAGGCGTACCGGGCGCGGCTGGTCTGGCGTTGCGCATGCAAAACACCATCGCGGGCCTGCCGGGCGGCAAATCCGACGTTCCTGCGCCCGTGTACATGGAGGCCGATCGTATGCAGGGGCATAGCGAACGCGAAACGGAGGCGCTGGGCAATGCACGAGCGCGCTCGAAAGGGCAGGCGATTTCCGCCGACTGGATGCGCTTTGACACGCGTTATAACGAGCTGACCGCAATCGGCAACGTACGCCTTGAACAAGGCGCTTATGTGGTCGAAGGCGTGCGCCTGCGTTACGACCTCGATACGGAGCGCGGCGTGATGGAGCGCGCACGCTATTTCCTGAGTCCGCGCACCACCGGCAACTTGTCCATCGTGAGCGGCTCCGCTAACGTGAAGCCGGCATTTGACGGGCGCGGCATGGCGGATCGCATTGTATTCGAAGGGCCGGGACAATTCCGCGCGCAGCAGGCGAGCTTTACCACCTGCGAGCCCGGCGACGATTCCTGGAACCTCCGTTCCAAAGACCTGCAAATCTACCAAGACCAGGGCGTGGGTGTGGCGCGCAATGCCACGGTTGACTTCAAGGGCACGCCCATTTTTTACGCGCCTTACTTTTCGTTTCCGCTGCATCAAGAGCGTAAATCGGGGCTTCTCGCGCCGCATTACGGCAGCACCAGCACTAGCGGCTTCGAGGTTAGCGCGCCGTATTTCTGGAATCTTGCCCCCAACTACGACCTGACGATCACCCCGCGCGCGCTGTCCAAGCGCGGCTTGCAACTGCGCAACGACTTTCGCTATTTGCAGCCGGAGTACCGCGGCGAAATTCACTATGAAGGTCTGCCGGATGACCGCTTGGCCGACCGTTCGCGACAGTTGTTCTCGCTCAAGCACACGCAAGCCCTGTGGAACGGGTGGGCCGGGACGCTCGATATCACCAAGGTATCCGACAGCAAATATTTTACCGACTTGTCCACCAGTGTGGGATTGACCTCGCAAACGAATTTGACACGGCAAGGGCTGCTGTCGCGCGGCGGCGCGTGGGGCAACGGCGGCACCTATGCCTTTAACGGGCTGGTGCAAGGCTGGCAGACGCTGCAAACCGATCCGCTGGCGCCGCTGGTTCCGCCGTATTCACGCCGTCCGCAGCTATCGTTGACGGCGCAGCGTCTCGATACGCTGCGCGGCGATTTTAATTTCGAAGGCAGCTATACCGATTTTGACCATCCGACCCTGGTGCGTGGCAAACGGATCGTTGCCTATCCGAGCCTGACCTTTCCGCTGCAAAACGCTTCGGCGTTTATCACGCCCAAGATCGGCTTGCACATGACGCGGTATTTCATCGACCCAAAAACCTCCACGCTGCCGGATACCTCGCGTGTGCTGCCCACATTCACCACAACCGCCGGGCTGAATTTCGAGCGCAAGGCCAATATTTTTGGCAATGCCTACACGCAAACGCTGGAACCTCTAGCCTACTATGTCTACATCCCGTATCGCGATCAAAGCAACATGCCCAATTTCGAGAGCGGGCTGCAGGACATTAACTTCGCTACTATTTTTTCGGAAAATCAATTCAGCGGCCATGACCGAATCAACGATGCCAATCAGCTCACGCTGGGCGTGCGCTCGCGCCTGATCAATCCGAACACGGGCTTCGAAGTGCTGCGTGCGGGGCTCGCACAACGTTATTATTTCCAGGGGCAGCAAGTAACGTTGCCGGGCGTACCGCCGCGCAGCAACCAGAGCGCGCGCTCGGATCTGCTCGCCCTGCTGAGCGGAACCGTTGCGCCGAACCTGACCATGGATCTGGGCTGGCAGTACAATACCGACAACCAGCAAACGCAGCGCACCACGATTTCCACGCGCTATCAACCGCAGCAAGGCAAGTTGCTCAACCTCGCCTACCGGCAGAGCGTGAGTTCCTCGATCCGACAGTTGGACGCCTCCGGCCAGTGGCCCATCGGCGCTCGCTGGAGCGCCGTCGGGCGCTGGAATTATTCATTGCTGGAAAAACGTACGCTCGAAGCCGTGGGCGGGATGGAATATGATGGCGGGTGTTTTATTTTTCGGGTGGTGGCAAACCGCATTTCGACGGCAACCAGCGCCGCCAACACGGCCATTTTCCTGGAACTTGAGTTGAACGGTATAACGCGCGTTGGGTCGAATTCGATAGATTTGTTGCGCCGAAACATTGCCGGTTACACGCGTCACGATCCGTATGCCGCGCGGCCCAGCGAATATTTTGTGCCTGAACGTTAGCCTGTGAATAAAATGAGTGATAAGGCGTAAGTATATGTTTTTATTAAAAAAATATTTTTACAACAATCCTACCGCAGAGGCGCAAAGGCGCAGAGCTTACGCAAAGAAGTGCTTTTCTTTGTGGCAGTTCTTTGCGTCTTTGCACCTTTGCGATAATGGGTTTCGTTTCGCATTACTAACGTTGCTGCTTGCCCCCGCCGTTGGCCTTACCCAAGCACAACCCAAGCCACGACCCATCGTGACCATTGACCGCATCGTCGCCGTGGTCAACGACGAGGTGATCACGCGCAACGATCTGAACGAGCGCGTCAACCGCGCGGCCAGTCAGTTGGCGCGTCAAGGCACGCCGGCGCCGCCGCGTGCGGATCTTGAACGGCAATTGCTCGAACGCATGATCACCGACCGCGCCGTGACGCAGTTCGCCCGCGAAAACGGCATGCGCGTGGATGATGTGGAATTGGATCGCGCGATTGATCGCATCGCGCAAGAAAACCAGATGATCACCGCGCAATTGCGCCTGGCGCTGGAAAAAGATGGCGTGCCATTTGCCAAGTTTCGCGAGGACATTCGCGGCGAAATCCTCATGGCGCGCCTGCGTGAGCGTGAAATCACCGACAAAATCGTAGTCACCGACAGCGAAATCGACAACCTGCTTGCCACCCCGCAACAGGGCGCGGGCGGCAACGACGAATTCAATGTCTCGCACATCCTGGTGCGCGTCGCCGAAAACGCCGGGCCCGACCAGATACAGGCGCGCCAGGCACGCGCCGAACAAGCGCTCGCGCAACTGAAATCCGGCAGCGATTTTCGTCAGGTTGCCGCCTCGTTTTCCGAAGCGCCCGACGCACTCCAGGGTGGCGCCATAGGCTGGCGCGACAACGCGCGCTTGCCCGCGCTGTTCGCCGAAGCGCTGCGCAGCATGAAGGTTGGCGAACTGAGCAGCGTGCTGCGCAGTCCGAACGGCTTTCACATCGTCAAACTCGTCGATCGGCGCGGCGGCGCGCAACCCATCGTGGTACAACAAACCCTGGTGCGCCATATCCTGATCAAGGTCAGCGAAGTGGTCTCGGAAGCCGAGGGCCGTAACCGTATGCGCACCCTGAAAGAACGCTTGGACAACAAGGGTGATTTTGCGCAGCTTGCACGCGCCAATTCCGAGGACACCAGCGCCTCCAAAGGCGGCGACCTGGGATGGATTTCGCCCGGCGACACCGTGCCCGAATTCGAGCGCGCTATGGGCGCGCTTAAGCCCGGCCAGATCAGCGAACCCGTGCGCTCGCCATTTGGCTGGCATCTGATTCAGGTCATGGAGCGCCGCGCGTCGGACATGACCAACGAACGCAAGCGGCTCGCCGCGCGACAAGCGCTGCGCGAGCGCAAAGGCGAAGAGTCGTTCCAGGAATGGATACGGCGCACGCGCGACATCGCCTACGTTGAAATCCGCCTGGAAGAAAAGTGAGGCCACGGTGAGCGAGCGGTGAGCAACCCCGGCACAAGCCGCTTATCAACGATCGCGACTATCGCCGTCACCGCCGGAGAACCCGCCGGCGTTGGCCCGGAAATCTGCGCCGCGTTGATCCAGGCAGCACTGCCCGCACGCATCGTGGTTATCGCCGACCGCGCGCTATTGCGCGAGCGCACCCACGTTGAGTGGCCGGAATTCAGCGGCGGCTGTACCCCCACAGCCGCCGGTGTGAGCGTGCTGCATGTGCCCCTATCCGTGCCCAGCACAGCGGGAAAACTCAATACCGCCAACAGCCGTTATGTGCTGCGCACCCTGGGCGTCGCTTGCGACGGCTGCACCGACCATCTGTTCGACGCCATGACCACTGCGCCGGTTCATAAAGGCGTGATTAACGATGCCGGCATCGCGTTCACCGGCCACACCGAATTTCTCGAACAACGCACGCACGCGCCGCATGTGGTAATGATGCTGGTGGGCGGCGGTATGCGCGTGGCGCTTGCCACCACACATCTCGCGCTGAAAGACGTTGCGACGCATATCACGCGCGACAGCCTCACGCAAACACTGCATGTGTTGCACCATGATTTGCAGCAATACTTCGGCATTGCGCAGCCCCGCATCGCCGTCGCAGGGCTGAATCCGCATGCCGGTGAATCGGGGCACATGGGACGCGAAGAAATCGATGTCATCGCACCGGTCATCGCTGAATTGCGCAGCGCGGGGTTGGATCTGTCAGATCCGTTGCCCGCCGACACGCTGTTTAATCCGCATCGCTTGAAACAGTACGACGCAGTGCTGGCGATGTATCACGATCAAGGGTTGCCGGTGCTGAAGTACGCGAGCTTCGGCGCGGGCGTGAACGTCACGCTGGGATTGCCGATCATTCGTACTTCGGTCGATCACGGCACGGCGTTGGATATTGCTGGCACCGCTACGGCCGATGCCGGCAGCCTGATTGCCGCAGTGAAACTCGCGATGGAACTCGCGCACGCACGAAGTCGCAACTGATCGAATCATGGGCCACCAGCCGCGCAAACGCTTCGGACAAAACTTCCTTCAAAAACAAGATGTTATAGACGACATACTGCATGTCATCGGCCCTCAGTCCGATGACTTGATGGTAGAAATCGGCCCCGGCCTCGGCGCACTCACCACGCCGCTGGCGAAAGCACTCAGGCAATTGCACGTGATCGAACTTGACCGCGATATTGTCAAAGTATTGCGCGGGAAGTACGCCAACGACAACGTGGTGATACACGAGGGCGACGCGCTGAAATTCGATTTTGCCTCGTTGGGCGCGGGTTTGCGTGTGGTGGGCAATCTACCCTACAACATCTCAACACCCCTGCTGTTTCATCTGGCGGCGTACATTGACAGCGTGCGTGATATTCACGCCATGCTGCAAAAGGAAGTGGTCGAGCGCATGGTCGCAGCGCCCGGCACATCCGCCTATGGGCGCCTGTCAGTCGCGCTGCAATACCGTTTCGATATGGAAAAAGTGCTGGACGTAGGCCCCGACTCTTTTTACCCGCAACCCAAAGTGGATTCAGCCGTGATACGCATGCTGCCCTGCGCCACGCGTGAGCCGGCGGCACAAGATGAGGCGCTCTTCGCGCGTATCGTCACCACCGCGTTTTCGCAACGGCGCAAGACGCTGCGCAACACATTGCGTAACGTACTAGAGGTGGCTGATTATGAGGCGCTGGGGATTGACCCCGGTGTGCGGGCGGAGACGCTGGCGGTGAGCGATTTTGTGCGGATTGCGAATTGGGTGAAGGAACAGCCGAAAAAATCTTTAGCCACGGATTACACAGATAAACCTGAGCGAATTTAGTCTGTGTTCATCTGTGTAGTCTGTGGCAAATGCTTTTCAAGCACTTTTCCGCTGCACAAACTCAATTTTGTAGCCGTCCGGGTCTTCAACAAACGCAATTACCGTCGTGCCATGTTTCATCGGCCCCGGTTCGCGCGTGACTTTGCCGCCGCGCTTTTTGACTTCTTCGCAGGTTTTGTGGGCGTCATCGACCTCAATCGCGACGTGGCCGTAACCGTTGCCCATGTCGTAGGATTTGGTGTCCCAGTTATAGGTCAGCTCCAGCACCGATGTTTTGGATTCATCATCGTAGCCCACGAAAGTATTGGTGAAGCGCCCCGACGGGTATTCGGATTGGCGCAGCAACTTCATGCCCAGCACTTGCGTATAAAAATCGATTGAGCGTTGCAGGTCGCCAACGCGGATCATGGTGTGCAACATTCTCATTTTCACGCTCCTGTGTATAATTTCCAGTTAAATCTGCACCATCTCGAAATCATCTTTGCGTGCACCACATTCGGGGCAGGTCCAGTTGATCGGCACGTCGTCCCATGTCGTGCCGGGCGCGATGCCTTCGTCGGGAATGCCTGCTTCTTCGCTATAAATCCAACCGCAGATGAGGCACATCCACGATTTATATTGCGCTGCTGGGGTGGTCATAAGGATAGAGGTATTGTGATGGAAACGCGTTAGAATCAATGCTTACCTGTGATTCTAAACGATCCGGCGCGGGCTGACTCTAAACGCGCCGCAGCCGCAAATTCCGAATGTCCGATACCCCGCCGATTGTGCTCGTTTTTTCCGCCACCGATCCCACCGGCGGCGCCGGCATGCAAGCCGACATACTCACGCTGGCGAGCATGGGCTGCCATCCGCTGTCGGTGGTGACGGCAATCACGGTGCAGGATACGATGGGCGTGGATGATATTTTTCCCATTGACGCGGACTGGATCATTGATCAGGCGCGCTGCGTGCTGGAAGACATGCCGGTGGCCGCGTTCAAAATCGGCGTAATGGGCAGCGTGGAAAACATTTCCGCGATTGCGGAGGTGGTGTCCGACTATCCGGAGATTCCGTTGATACTCGATCCGGTGCTCGCCTCCGGACGTGGCGACGAGCTGGCCAACGACGACATGCTGATCGCGATGCGCGAATTGCTGATTCCGCAAACCACGATCATCACGCCCAACAGCATTGAAGCGCGGCGGCTGGCGCTCGATGATCGCGACGACAAAGACGATCCGGGGTTGATTGAATGCGCAAAGCGCATCGTCGCCTCTGGTTGTGAGTACGTGCTGATCACCGGCACCCACGAAAACACCCAACAAGTTATTAACACCCTCTATGGCGAGGAAGGCGTGGTCAGCAGTGAATCGTGGCCGCGCTTACCCGGCTCGTACCACGGCTCCGGTTGTACGCTGGCCTCCGCCATTGCCGCCACCATCGCCAACGGCTTGCCGATGATGGAGGCGGTGAAAGACGCGCAGGAATACACCTGGCAGACGCTCAAAGCCGCGTTCCGCGCCGGCATGGGCCAGCACATCCCCGACCGTTTGTTCTGGGCGCGCGAAGAAGATCACGACGGGCGCGATGAGCGCAACGATGGCGCGCCGCAAGGAGACAAGGCGGCGACATGAATCCCATTCATGGGCTTTATGCAGTAACGCCCGACGACGCCAATAGCGTGCGGCTCGCCGGCCAGGTACGCGCGGCGCTGGAAGGCGGCGCGCGCATCGTGCAGTACCGCAACAAAACCGC
>JANMXV010000345.1:0-7088 GCA_031381325.1 Betaproteobacteria bacterium
GGTTCCAGTGAAATGCAGGCGGTGCTGTCGCGTCAGCCGATGCATTTACCGCCGGAACAACGCGAAATCGGCGGCGGCAAGTTAATTACGGCGGCGACGCAGGTGCGCGTGCGCCACACCGAAACCGGGGAAATTCTGGCCCACGGCGAGCAAGGCGAAATCGAATTCAAAG
Organism: Betaproteobacteria bacterium; assembly: GCA_031381325.1. Lineage (GTDB taxonomy): Bacteria > Pseudomonadota > Gammaproteobacteria > Burkholderiales > SG8-41 > UBA5216. The sequence continues at coordinate 173 of JANMXV010000345.1, forward strand.
GCCCAAGCTGCATGATGGCTTACTACGGCAACCCGGAGGCAACCGCGGCAGCATTCACCGAAGACGGCTTTTTCAGGAGCGGCGATCTCGGTTACACCGTGGCCGAAGGAGATTACGTATTTTTGTCGCGCATCGGTGATGTGCTGCGGCTGTCGGGATTTCTGGTCAATCCGCTGGAAATCGAAGCCGTGCTGGACGCACACCCGGCGGTGTCGGTAAGTCAGGTGGTGGGTATCGATGGCCCGCGTGGGCCGATACCGGTGGCGTTTGTGCTGCCGAAGAACGGCGCGGGCATTGACGAGGCCGCGTTGATCGCACATTGCAAGAAGCGGGTCGCGAACTACAAAGTGCCGCATCACGTGCTGCCTATCGATGCATTTCCGTTTACGCCGAGCGCGAATGGCAACAAAATACAGAAGGGCAAGTTGCGCGAGATGGCGCTGGTGGCGTTGCGTGTAAAGTGATGTAACTATTTGTTTTTAAAAGAAATTAGTATTTCGTCGGGATGTTGAGGTCAATGGAAATTTTCACTGAGGCGCGTCTAAAAATGCTTCCCTCACCCAAACCCTACCGGAGGGCGAGGGGATTCGCACCCTTCTCCCTCTGGGAGAAGGGCCGGGGATGAGGGAAAGGTTTTAGATGCCTCAAATCTTTTTGGAGTCAATGATGAGCGAATTAAACCGGCGCGAATTTTTAGCAGGCATGGCGGCGCTAAGTGCGAGTACATTCCTGCATGGCTGCGTATCCACCGGTGATACTGCCGCAACGGCAGGCAGGCCGCAGCGCATCGACATCCATCATCATTTTGTCTCGCCCGGATTTTCGGCGGCATTAAAACAGCGCGGCCAGGGCCACGCGAAGTGGTCGGTGCAAATGTCGCTCGACGACATGGACAAGAGCGGCATCCAGACTTCGCTGTTGTCGTTAATACAACCGGCGATAGCGCTTGGCGACGTTCCACTGGGCCGCAAGCTTGCGCGCGAGGCGAACGAACACGCGGCGAAACTGGTGCGCGACCATAAAGGCCGCTTTGGCAGCTTCGCCGCACTGCCGTATACCGACACTGAAGGCAGCCTGAGCGAAATTGCCTATGCGCTCGACACGTTGAAGGCCGAAGGTTTTTGCTTAATGACGAGTTACGGCGGCAAGTATCTCGGCGATCCCGAATTTTGGCCGGTGCTGGAGGAACTGAATCGCCGCAAGGCGGTGGTGTATACGCATCCGCTGGCGCCGCAGTGCTGCGGCAGCATTGCCTCGCCGGTGTCGGTGGGCGCCATCGAATACGCGGTGGATACCACACGCACCATGGCGAGCCTGATGTTTCATGGCGCGGCGGCGCGCTATCCCGACATCAAATGGATTTTCTCGCATAGCGGCGGCGTGACCCCGTTTCTGGTGTCGCGCTTTCAGCGCGAAGAAACAACCATCAAAGGCATCAAGGAAAAACTGCCCAATGGTTTTCGCAGCGAGCTGTCGAAGTTCTACTATGACATGGCGCAAGGCAATCATCCCGGCGCGCTCGATGCGCTGATGCACATCGCACCGGTGTCGCAGTTCCTGTATGGCACGGACTTCCCGTTCCGCGGCGGTGCTGAAGTCAACGAAGGACTGGCGAAATATCAGCGCTTCACCGCCGCCGAGCGCCGCGCGATTGATCGTGACAACGCCTTGCGCATACTGCCGGCGTTGCTTCGCGCCTAGCCGTTGCGTATGCCCGGTGCATGATCACTGCTATTCAATTTTCGTCCCCGAAACGTCCACCGCTTTTTGCCACTTCGCGGTCTCGGCATTCACAAATTTCGTAAATTCCGCGGGTGATATCGGGGCGGCGGTGACGCCGTTGTCGAAGAAGCGCTGCTTGAGTTCGGGCACGGCGAGCGCTTTCATCATCGCCGCATGAATGTTCGCGACCATAGGTTGTGGCGTGCCTTTGGGCACGGCGTAGCCCTGCCACACGGTAACTTCAAAGTCGGGCACGCCGGATTCCATGATGGTCGGCACGTTGGGCAACTGCTCGGCACGTTTCGCCGAGGTGACGGCAAGCGCGCGCAGGCGTCCGGCCTTGACGTAGGGCAATGGCCCCGGAAGATTGAAGAAAAATCCCTGGATTTCGCCGCCGATCGTATCGATGTAGCCTTGCGACGCGTTCTTGTAGGGAACATGCACTATATCGATTCCGGCGACCGCCTTGAACAGCTCCATGGTGAGATGGGGCGAGGCGCCGATTCCCGATGAAGCGTACTTGAACTTGCCGGGGTTGGCTTTGATGAGTTTGATGAACTCGCCGGCGTTTGCCGCCGGCAGCGCCGGCGTGACGCACAGGATATTCGGCATCGTGGCGTAGAGCGAAAGCAGCGTGAAGTCGCGGCGGTGGTCGTACGGCAGTTTCTTGTGGAGCGCGGCGGTGATCGCCTGATTGATGCCATAGGTGAATATCGTGTAGCCGTCGGGCGCCGATTTTGCCGCGAGTTCAGTGCCGATGATGCCGGCGGCGCCCGCGCGGTTGTCGACGACCAGTGTCTGTCCCCACGCTTCGCTGAAACGCTGCGCGAAGATGCGTCCCACGATGTCGGTAGATGCGCCCGCGCCGAATGGCAGAATGAGCCGCCCCGTCTTGTACGGATAAGGATCGGCGGCGTGAACTGCGCATGCACTAAGCAGCAACGCTGCGGCGAAGATAGGGCTAAGATTGATTCGAATCGAGCGCATGACAACCTCGTAAAATTTTTTAAAAACAATAACTTATGGCGAAATCTCCGAGGGCGCAGCGAATCCCGGGAGCAATCGACCTATTCTAAGCGAAGCGTGGGTGCGTGCGCTGCCGTTGGGTCATCAGACGGAACGTAGGATGCCGGTGAGCATAGCGAACCGCATCAATTGGAGTCTCCGTCGAGCAAAGTGCGCCACTTGACCGATGCGGTTCCTTCGTCACCGGCATCCTACGGGGCGTCGCTTAATATAGCGCCATTGTTCTGTGTGAGCTCTATGGCAAAAGCACTTGAACTTTAGCGTATCAGCGCTTGACGGCTTTCGGCATCGCTTCCTGTCCCTGGGTAATTTTCACATCCTTCCAGAACGGTCGCGCAACATTCACCAGTTCGCCCAACTGCGCGTAGCCGGAGCCGGACAAACGGCACACCGGATCCAGCAGGCGCGGATCGATGCGCCCGTCTTTCCACACGCCGGGTGTCACGTGTGTATGCACGATGCGGCCGAGCACGATGTTGGTGTTGTGATCGGTGATGATTTGTTTCACTTCGCATTCGATATGCGCCCTGGCTTCGAGCACGCGGAATGGTTTTACTTTCACCGATGGCGCGGCGGTGAGGCCGGCCCAGCCGAACTCGCTTTCATCGTGCGGAAAATCGGTGGATGTGAAATTCATTTTTTCCAGCACGTGCATGGTGACAATGTTGGCGACAAACTGCGGCACTTCGTGCAGATTGCGCAGGCTGTCCTTGATGCCGGTCGAAGCAAACGCGACATAGGGCGGGTCATTGCCCATCATGTTGAAATAAGAATACGGCGCGACGTTGCTGACGCCCTTGGCGGAGATTGTCGAAATCCAGCCGATGGGACGCGGGATAACCAGTGCGGTCATCAGGTGATAAAACTCCTGCGCTTTCCAGTCGGCGGGGCCGATTTCGAGGTCGCGGTCGAGGGTTTGCGGTGGGGCGCTGTGTGATGCGGTCATTGTGGCGCCTTTCTGTTGTCTGTAAAAATAGGCTAAACCAGCAAGCCCAAACCCATCAACTCCGCCACTTGGCTCGCGCCGGGCTTCGCCTCGGATTTGACGGCTTGCGCCTGTTCCGGCGTTAATTGCACCAGGCCGTGCAGTGCATTGGTGACAACGTTGCCGCGTGCCGCATGCCAGCGCGCATAGGGCGCCACGCGTGCGTTTTCGATTGTGGGCCGCGCCATAGGCTCGCCGTACAGTGTGGCCACACCTTGGCCCAGCAGCACCGCCAGTTCCGATGCCACGTACTGAGCGGCATCCAGTTGAATGCCCGCTGCGCTTGCGAACGCGGCTACCGCGTCAACGATTTGCGCAAACGGCACGCTATACGGGCTGGCCGCGACCAGTGTGTCGATCATCACTTTGGCGTGCGCCTGATTGGCGTTGATTTGCCGGCCATGCACATCGGTATACACCGCATGAACAGCGGCTTGCGGTGTTTTGGTGGTTTGCAACACGGGTTCCGGATTGGTCGCCTTGAGTTGCGCGCTGATATGCAGATGGAAAAAACTCGTGGCCGACAATGCGCGTTGCACCGAAGGCGCGCGATCCGCTCGCACCAGCAGGGTCTGCCGGAACGCGCGATTGGTGAGCAGATCAACGTATTGCTCGCAGGCGATGATATTGCCGTCCGAAATCTGCCGCGCGGTATTCGCCAGATCGGCGCCATGCCGGTCGGGCAGCATGTCCGACAGCGCGGATTCGCCCAGATACGACAGTCCGTGTTTCGCCGAGGCCGCCACGAACTCATGGAAGTAACACGGCCGGTTATTCGGTTCGAGATGCTCGTGATAGATGTAGCTGTCGGAGCAGCGCATCAACAGGTTGGCTTCTTCGGCCATCAACCGTCCAAACGCAGCCTGATTGTTGGCGTGCAGTTTGCCGGCGTATTGCAGAATGGCGCGCGCCTGGGCCAGTTTGGTTTTGTGATCCGTGAGATGGCCGACGTGAAACAACATCATTTCGCGCACCACCTCGCGCATTTTCCAGCCGGGGTAGACGTTGTAGCTGATATAGCCCACGCCGTCAGCCGCAAGCTGTTTGCCGTAGAGTTCCAGCATCGCATTCTGCACTGCCGGCGGAATCCAACTGTATACGCCGTGGGTGATGATGTAATCGTATTGCTCCGATTCCTTTGCCAGGTCCAGAATATTGGCCTGGCGAAAGGTGATATTTTTGACGCCCAACTCGGCGCTGATCGTGTTGGCGTAGGCGATTTGCACCTGCGATAAATCGGCGCCGGTGAACCGTGCCGAGGGATACTGCATGGCCATCGGCAGCAGATTGCCGCCGAAAGAGCAGCCCAGTTCCAGCACGCGTGCGGTTGCGATATCCGGTGCGGACAGCCCAAACAGCCTGGCCATGCCGCTCATGCGCGCAGGGTGCGACTGCGCGAACGGGAATGATTCATAGGGAACGGCGTCGTAGGTGTTGTCTTGGCTCATGGTTGGGCTTCTCGTGGATGCGCGCGAGGGCGGCTAATAACCGGATTATGAACGAACCATGGCGAATGTGCCGCGTGAGTGCCGGTCGTGACAACATGCCGCGTTGACCATCGACGGCGCGGCGGCTAGACTGTTTAAGCGTCGAAACCAGTAAAGCTGTTGGAACTAAAGTAGATGCACTACGGTGCTTCCTTTCCCCGCTTCGCGCCCCTCGCTGCGCTCTCCCCGGCCCTTCCCCCGGAGGGGGAAGGGTGAAAAGCCCCTCGCCTTCCGGGACTCGGTACAGCACCGGGAGGGGTGGAGGGGTTGGGGTGAGGGAAGTTTTTCAACTTCAATAATGGACATATCAGCCATGGTAACGAAAGCACCCAAAACCATAGACACGCGCGACAAGAAAAACCGCAAACTCACGCGCAAGGATGTACACGCGGCGGCGAAGAAATACAAGAACTGGGGCCGCTGGGGCAAGGACGACGAAATCGGCACACTGAACTTCACCACTGCCGATCACATCGTCGCGGCGGCAAAGCTGGTGAAAAAAGGCAAGGTGATGTCGCTGGCCCTAAAGTTCGATCAACAGGGGCCGCAAGGCGCCAAGAGCAAGTATCCGGCGCTCGGCCGCTTTAACCCGATCCACCTAATGACGCGTACCGGCACGGATGCATATGCGGGCATACTCGATCACCGCGGCATTCGCGGCACCGACGATATCATCATCATGCCCTTGCAGTGCGGCACGCAGTGGGATGGCCTCGGCCACATCCTGTATGAAGATACCATGTGGAACGGTTACGACTGCCGCAATGTATCCAGCGCCGGCGCAGCCAAGGCCGGCATTGAGAAGACCATCGAGAAAATGGTCGGGCGCGGCGTACTGCTCGATGTAGCGCGCGCGATGGGCAAGAAATATCTACCCGACGGTTTTGCGATTACCAATGAAATTCTCGATTTCACCGAAAAAAAGCAGGGTGTGAAAGTCGGCCGTGGCGATTACCTGCTGGTGCATACCGGCCATGTGCAACGTTGTCTCGACAGCAAGAGCTGGGACGGTTACTCCGGCGGCGACGCGCCGGGCTTTGCGTTCGAGACGGTGTCGTGGATACACAAGAAAGAAATCGCCGGTGTCGCAACCGACACCTGGGGTGCGGAAGTGCGTCCGAACCAGACCGAAGACACCAATCAGCCGTGGCATTGGATTACCATCCCGATCATGGGCCTGACCGTGGGGGAGATTTTTCACCTCACCGAGCTGGCAAAGGATTGTGCTGCGGACAAGCGTTACGAATTCCTGTTTGTCGCGCCTGCGCTGCCGATTACGGGGGCGGTGGGTTCGCCGGTGAATCCGTTGGCAATCAAGTAGATGTTGGGCGGATGTCGTATGAACTACAAAAAAGCCGAATCCAAAGAAGTCCATGCAGCACCCCAAAAAAACGCATGTCAGGATTGTGCGTGCGGCGGGTATAAAACCTCAATAAAAACAAATGGTCATATATGCTCCGCGCAATGGCGTTGGGCTCCTGGTGGCGGGGCTGCTTGTCGCGACTGCACAGGCACAGACCACTTCGACGGGCGTAGCGCAGGCATTCCCTTCACGCCCGATCCGCGTCGTCATACCGTTCCCTGCCGGTGGCGCCACTGACGTTAATCTGCGCGGCATCAGCGCGCAACTCGAACGCCAGTTGGGGCAGCCTATAGTGATCGATAATCGCGCGGGCGCCAACGGCATCATCGGCGC
>JANMXV010000038.1:0-2583 GCA_031381325.1 Betaproteobacteria bacterium
ATTGAGCTTTCCGGGCAGCTTTATGTTTCTGAAAAGTCCAACGCCGCTCAAGGCTCCGCGCTGGCGCAACGCATGCGTGCCGAGGCGGGTGTCAAAACCGTGGTACTGGACTGGATGGAGATACGCGAGCTGGAACCTACGCTGGCACCGATCTTCAAGAGCGGTATGCTGCTACCCGATAACGGGCGCTGCAAGAATCCCCTTCAAATGGTGAAGGCGCTCGCGGCAGAAGCTGAACGCAATGGCGCAACCATCCTGCGCGGCAAGGTAACGGGCTTCCAGACCCATGGCAATCAGGTGCAGGGCATTCTTATCGATGGCGAGCTTAGGCCCGTCGAGCGGGTCGTAATAGCAGCCGGCGCGGCATCGGGTGCATTGAGTGCGAGACTCGGCACGGCGCTGCCGGTGGAGGCGGAGCGGGGCTATCACATCACGATTGCAGATTCGGACGTCGCACTGCGCCTGCCGGTGACGCATACCGATGCCAAGTTCGCGTGTTCGCCGATGAATGTCGGCTTGCGACTGGCGGGGACGGCGGAATTCGCAGGCATTGATACGCCGCCGAACTGGAAACGCGCGGAATTGCTGATACAACAGGCGCGGCGCATGTTTCCCGGCGTGCGACTCGACAACGTGACGCGGTGACGGGCAACCGTCCGAGCCTGCCCGACGGGCTGCCGGTGCTGGGCGCGGCCCCCAAATTCGAAAACGCATTCTTCGCCTTCGGCAATTCGCATTTCGGCATGACTGCTGGTCCCGTCATGGGTAAGGTGATCGCTGAAATCGTTGCGGGCAACAAGCCCGCCATCGATGTCACGCCGTTCAGAGCCGAGCGTTTTCTCAATGCTTGAAGTTGCAAGTGTGGCAGGCCGTGTTTCCGCGAGTCGAGCGCCGTGGCTGATATTGCTGGTATGGCTGGTGTTGCTCACGTGCAGCGTCGCGGCGCAAGACTATCCGGCACGGCCGATACGTATCATCGTTCCCTTTACGCCGGGCGCCGGTACCGACATCGTCGGTCGAGCGGTTGCGTACTCGATTAACGAAGCATGGAAGCAACCCGTCGTTGTGGACAATCGTCCCGGCGCGGGTGGCACTATCGCGGGCGAGTTGGTGGCAAAAGCGAATCCCGACGGCTACACACTGCTGCTCGGCAACGTCAGCACGCTCGCCATTGCACCAGCGTTGAATCCACGGCTGGGCTACGCTCCTTTGCGGGACTTCGCGCCCATTACGCTGATAACCACCAGCGAGAACGTGCTGGTATTGCACCCGTCGGTTCCCGCTACATCCGTCAAGGAACTGATCGGCTACGCAAAAGCCAATCCGGGCAAGCTCAACTACGGCTCGTCGGGCAGCGGCACCACATCGCATCTGGGCGGCGCGATGTTCGCTTCGATGGCGGGCGTGGAAATGACGCACGTGCCATACAAGGGCAGCGGGCCGATGCTTACCGACCTGCTTTCCGGGCAATTGCAACTCGCATTTTCATCGGTGCCGACTGCACTGCCCCACATCAAGTCAGGCCGGCTGCGCGCGCTGGCGGTTACCTTGCTCGCACGCTCTTCGACGTTGCCGAACCTGCCTACCGTCGAGGAAGCGGCAGGTCTCAAGGGCTTCGAGATTTCGCTGTGGCAGGGCATCGTTGCGCCTGCCGCAACACCGCGTGCGATTGTTCTGAAACTGAATCAGCAGATCACTGCCGGTCTGCGTACGCCGGAATTGAAAGGCAAACTGCACGCGCAGGGGCTGGACGTTGTCGGCAACACACCAGAACAGTTCACCGTCTACATCCGGCAAGAAATCGAAAAATGGACCAAAGTGGTTAAGGTGAGTGGTGCACGTGCGGAATAATGCGCGCACTCTGAAATGTAGTTTTTATTAATTAAAACAAATACTTACCGATGACACTGGTTCCATTTTTTATCAATATCCTGAGCCGTTATCGCGTCTCGTATCGGTGGATTGCAGGTTGGCGGTAAAAGTGACACGCTGCGACACATGAAAACCATCTCAATTCGGGAACTGCATGAGAAGACCGGTGCTTGGGTCAGAGTGCGCCAGCACAAACTGGCAAGTGGTAGTTGGTGGAAGTCCAATACGAGGAAGAAATGGCGAATCACCTTGGCCCCGAGTCATGCGTACTCTCATCGCGAGGTGAGATGCGAAGCGTTGACAGGGGAAACCGGTAGGCCAGCCATCGAGCCGCGAAATCAATAATCTGGGACGCTGACGCTGTTCTGACAAGCGGAAAGCAAAATGAGACATGACGCAAATCGCAAGCCATGAATCAGTCCCACGCGGTCGTAGACCCTGAGCATGCCGGGAAGCTACTTGAACAGGAGCTGGGAGGTCTCATCGGTGCCCACCGGAACATCGTTGGGCGGGGCGGGGAAGGGAAACCGTAATCCCGTCATCTACGCCGATGAGAAGTCGGATATCCCCATAGTACCGAAGAAGTTACCGAACAAAGGGTGCATGCTGCCCGGCGGAGGTGATGGAGGGAAGGGGGATAGCCGCAGGGAAGGCCGGAGGGAACCCCGCATGCCGGACACAGAGCCGGGTAAGTGCGTCGAAGGGACTCGA
>JANMXV010000401.1:0-1621 GCA_031381325.1 Betaproteobacteria bacterium
CGCGTAATCGTGTGATGCACGCGCAGGCCTTCGAGTTTTTGTTTCATCGCGTCATCCAGCGCGTCGTACGCCGCGCGCATGTCGGCAAATTCGGTGTTGGCGTTAACCTTCGGAATCACCCGCGCGGACAACGTGGAGTAGCGCCCTGCCGGATCCTGAAACGAGGCATCGGTATGCCACAGCCGGTTGCCGAGGCTGTAGATGCGCTTGCGGTCATCCGCTTTGAGGATTTTGCCGCTGTTATCCACATTTGAGATGTCGGCGACCGCGTCATTGCCAAATCGATTGGCCCCCAGCGCAGCGGCGCCTGGCTTTACATGCAAAGTGCCGTCGAAGCGCTCGGCGAACGCCAGTTGTTCCGCATCGGTGAACGGCTGATTGCGAAACACCAGCACGCCGTGGTCATCCATGCCCGTGCGCAGTTGTTCCAGCGTGTCCCGGTCAGCCACCTGCCGCAGATCGATGGGACTGACCTCGCCGCCCACATGCGGGTGCAGCTTGCGTATCGTTACGGTCATAATTGGACTCCTATAAGGCAAATAAAATACTTTAAAAACAAATAGTTACATAACTACGCCGCTTGCGCATCCTTGATAGGTATGCCACCGCATTGCACCCAACGATAACGATCCGCCAGCGCATCGGCGAGCGGACGGCGCTGCGCGTCATCCACCGCGATCCACATGCGCAGCAAGTGGCGCTCACGTCCCGGCTCTGGAAAATCTTCATACGCTTCGCGCGCGTGCAGCAAGGTGTGATTATTGACGAGCTGAATATCGCCTTCCTGAAAATCCATGGTGAGCATCAGCTCGGGCCGGTTGGCGATTTCCTGCACCATCACCAGCGCCTCGCGCTGAACGGCGGTCGGCGCATAGTGTGCGCCATGACGCGCTGCGGATTCATAATACGGCAGACTGTTTATTCGCGCCGTTATTTTGCCGTCGCGCTCGCTGAACATCGGCAAGGTGAAGAACCCTTTTTCACCATCGGGTTCTTCGCCGCGCCAATCGATATGAAACTGGCCGTAGAGTGTTTCCAGCAGATCAGGGCGTTCCTCGCGCAACACATTGTGTATGGTCAGCGCACTGGTGATTTTGCTCGCGCCACCGCGCTTGGCCGAGCGCAGACAAAAAAGCCCCAGCAAATCCATCGGCAGCATGTCGGTATGAAAATCCATGCGCTGGCTGGTTTGATAGGCGCGCGCATTGGGGTCGGCTTGCGTGCGGCCTTCGTCACGCACGTGGCCCAGCAGATGGCCGCGTGCGTTCTGCGAGATGGGCTTGCCCAGATGCACACAGAGTCCCCAGTACAACAGTCCGCAATCTTCATCCGGATAGCGTCCGCGCGGAATGCCTCGCAGCAACTTGAAACCTGGACCATGCTCGACATCGTTGAGTATCTTTGCAATTTCCCCCGAAAAGCGCGGCAGCGGAAACGCCTCCGGGCCGAAGGGAATGCGCGCGCCCACACGCTTGACGTACGCCAGCGCTGCATCCAGTTCCGCGAGCGCAGCGGCGTCAAATTGATAGATCCACGACGCATCGTTCTGGATTTGCGGCCCGAGCCATGCGCCGGGTTCCGTAATCAGCGCGCGCTGCGATGTAGCCATAACGGTTCGTTC
>JANMXV010000472.1:0-1636 GCA_031381325.1 Betaproteobacteria bacterium
GTGTCGTGCATACAGCACGACGTGCAGGAGCCTCAGTCGCCTATCGCGGTAATGACAAGATCGTTGTTTGCGGCGATTTCGTCCAACAACTCCGGCGCGGCATTCATCGAGAAACTGTGCTTGCGGTAGTAGTTGATCGCGCTTAGTCCCGCTTCTGTTGCGAGACCTTCTTGTATGCCGCGCAGGAGCTTGCCGGCGTTCCATTTGGTATTGTCGAGTATCGCAAGGCGTTTGCCTTTTAGCGATGCCACGCGTGCAGCCGCTGCAATTACGCCGGCTTCGACTATGCCGCGTGGGTCGTAATGGTGTTGGGTCATGGCCTGCTCTCCGTGATGCAAATCAAAACAGAATAATCATACACACCCCGTCATTCTGGCGAAAGCCAGAATCCAGAGTGTTAATTACCGGCGCAAAGCGCCGCTTGTTACACACTGGATACTGGCGTACGCCAGTATGACGGAGTTACTATTTTGCCCGATCATAAATAGCAAGTTCCATCAAGACAAACGGGCCCACCCGCCGGCTCCGCCCCCGGATCAATCGCACGCAGCACCGGCGAGGACACCCGCCCCCATCCGGGAATCAACGCCGAGAAACGCCCCGCTTCGCCGCCCGCAACAAATACATGAATATTGTCCGGTGTCGGCACTATCGGCGTCATCGCATCAGGCTCGCGCTTGTACCACGCGGGAAAACTGCGGTTGTAGACCTTGCCATAGCGCTCGTTGAAATACAGGTCTTTCCACAGGTTGCCGGAATTCTTCCACAGGTAATGACGAATATCGTGGCGCTTCCAGCCGTGCTTGGCGATGGTGCGCGCGTGTTCGGGACCGATCACCACCGCGCAGTGCCCGCCCATCACCGCGTTGTTCGAACAGATGGTGCTCATCGCCGAACAGATGCTGTCGAGTATCCCCTGCGGATCGTTGGCAACGTGATTGGTCACGCTGTGCGGCGGCTCAGCGGCAAGCACGAACACCGTAGAGTCTTCGGCCTTGTAGCCGTGCTCGACGTGATAGGGCACGAAGGGACTGGTCTCCTCGTTTTCCGCAATGCAGTAGGTATATTTACCCGGATGACCGAGCGTGCTCTTGTCGAGTTCACCAGGCCAGCCGCCGCCGACATTGAGCAGGATCAGGCGGATCGCGCGGCCGATGGTGGCGTTCGCGCGATTGCCCGAACCGAATACATTGCAGCCTGCGTTCATGCCCGCGCACGTGCGTGCAGGGCCGTTGACGATGAGCAACGGGCTTGCCATGTGCGTGGTCGCCTGCACGCCGTTCAAGTTAAACGCCGGATCGCACAGCGCATGCATCGCGGCGCGCACGATGGGCGCGTACTCCGGCAGGCAGCCCGCCATCACCATATTGATCGCCAGCACTTCACGCGTGAGGCCGCCCCAGCGCGGCGGCACACGACATTCTTTGAATGATGCGTCGCCGCCGAGTGCATGGACCATCGCATCAATCTTCGCGGGTGTGGGCGGCGCCAGCGGCAGGCCATCGGAATAGCCTTGCTGGTAATACCACTCGATGAGGTCATCGGCGTCCACTTGAGGTGCGAGGCTAGCATTAGTTTCAGAAGGGCTATTCATGTGAATCTCTGCTCTTTCGCCTATTCAGTGTCACGGTTCTGC
>JANMXV010000055.1:0-4240 GCA_031381325.1 Betaproteobacteria bacterium
CCAAAGCGCTGCGCGAACCAGATGCCCAGCAACGGTTGGTAGAATTTGGTGTGCGCCCGATAGGCAGCAATCCCGAAGAATTCGCCGAGTTCCTGAAGAAAGACAGGGCCAAGTGGGATGGCGTGATTCGCGCCGCGAATATTCGACTCGATTGACTTAACTCGCTGCCCGAGGAAAGTTCAGGATGACTATCGATGTCAACGCCCTACGTGCCGCCATACCCAATACACGGACGCCATTTGCACTCAAAAAGCTCGGCCATGTGGTGATCAAGGTAACGGACTTGCAGCGATCACTGGCGTTTTACGCGGGCGTGCTGGGCTTCAACGTTTCCGACATCATCGGCGAGGACAGAATGCCGGGAGGCATGATCTTCCTGCGTTGTAATCCTGATCATCACGGCATTGCGCTGGTGGGTGGTGCGCCGGGGCCTGCCGATCAGCAGGAGTTGCACCACGTCGCGTTTGAGGCGGGCTCGCTTGACGACGTTTTTCGTGCTCGCGACCACTTGCGCGAACACGGGGTCACCATCGTTTTTGAGGGGCGCCGGCGTGCCGGTGCGCAATTGGCGATAGAGTTTCTCGATCCCGACGGCTACAACATCGAGTTCTATTGGGACATCGATCAGATCGGCGCAGATGGCGTTTCACGTCCGCCCCATGAATGGCGCGGTGCGAAATCGCTCGAAGAAGCTGTTGCGCACCCGCCGGTTGGAAAGTAAGCGCGGTTTGACGGAGCGTAGTGCTAAAGCTTTAGCCGCTTCCAGATCGCCGTAGTCAACGCAGCTTGATTCATGGTGTAAAAATGCAGCCCCGGCGCACCCGCTTTGAGCAAGTCTTCGCAGAGCTTGGTGACCACATCGAGGCCGAACGCGCGTATGGAATCGGTGTCGTCGCCATAGCCTTCGAGTTTCTTGCGTATCCAGCGCGGGATTTCGGCGCCGCAGGCATCGGAGAAGCGCGCGAGTTGCGAGAAGCGTCCGATGGGCATGATACCGGGCACTACCGGAAGGGTGATGCCCATCTTTTCGCATTGTTCGATAAAGTGGAAATAACCGTCGGCGTTGTAAAAATATTGCGTAATCGCCGAATCTGCGCCGGCATCAATCTTGCGCTTGAAATTGTTGAGATCGTCGCGCGTGCTTTTCGCCTGCGGATGGTATTCGGGGTAGGCCGCGACCTCGATGAGAAAATGACTGCCGAATTCCTTGCGTATGAAGGCCACCAGTTCGTTGGCATATTGAAACTCGCCCGCCGCCGCCGTGCCCGAGGGCAGATCGCCGCGTAGCGCCACCACGTGCTGAATGCTGTTATCCTTGTATCGCTGTAGCGTTTCGCGCAGGCCCACGCGCGTGGAGCCGATGCACGAGATGTGCGGCGCCGCGGCGTGCCCGGCCGCGCGCAAATCGAGCACGGCTTTCAAGGTGCGCGCCTGTGTCGAGCCGCCCGCACCGTAGGTCACCGAAAAAAACTTCGGCTTCAATTGCGCAAGTTCGACGGCGGTAAGCGCGAGCTTCTGCGCACCTTCATCGGTGTTGGGCGGGAAGAACTCGAAGCTGAAAGTGCGGGGATGCTTGCGCTGTGATTGCATGGCTCCCCCGCATCAATAGCGGTAGTGATCCGCTTTGAACGGGCCATCGACTGCAAGGTGCAGGTATTCGGCCTGCTTCTCGTTGAGTGTCGTCAACTGCACGCCGAGTTTTTTCAGATGCAGGCGCGCGACTTTCTCGTCGAGGTGCTTGGGCAGCACGTAGACTTCGTTCTTGTATTTGCCGCCCTGCGTGAACAGCTCGATTTGCGCCAGCGTTTGATTGGTGAACGAATTCGACATCACGAACGACGGGTGCCCGGTGCCGCAGCCGAGGTTAACCAAACGCCCTTCGGCGAGAATGATCAGCCGTTTGCCGTCGGGGAATATCACGTGATCGACCTGCGGTTTGATGTTCTCCCATTGGTATTGCTTGAGGCTGGCGATTTCTATTTCGGAATCGAAGTGGCCGATGTTGCACACGATGGCGTTGTGCTTCATGCGCTTCATATGGTCGTGGTTAATCACGCCCAGGTTGCCGGTGGCGGTGACGAAAATGTCCGCTTTGTCGGCGGCGTAATCCATGGTCACCACGCGGAAGCCTTCCATTGCGGCTTGCAGCGCGCAGATGGGATCGATTTCCGTCACCCACACTTGCGCCGACAGCGCGCGCAGCGCTTGGGCACTGCCTTTGCCCACGTCGCCAAAGCCGCACACCAGCGCGACTTTGCCGGCGACCATTACGTCGGTGGCGCGCTTGATCGCGTCCACCAGTGATTCGCGGCAGCCATACAGATTGTCGAACTTCGATTTGGTTACCGAGTCATTGACGTTAATCGCGGGGAACGGCAGCCGGCCTTCTTTTTGCATCTGATACAAACGATGCACGCCGGTGGTGGTTTCTTCGGTCACGCCTTTGATGCCGGCCTCGATCTTCGAGTAGAAGCCGGGCTTTTCTTTCAGCGTGTTGCGCATCGCCGCGAACAGCACGACTTCTTCTTCATTACTGCCTTCGGGCGGCTGCGTTTTGTTACGCTCGTGCTGCGCGCCCAGCGTGACCAGTAGCGTCGCGTCGCCGCCATCGTCGAGAATCATGTTAGGGGAGCCGCCGTCGTTCCACTGAAGGATGCGGTGGGTGTAATCCCAGTAGTCTTCCAGCGTTTCACCTTTATAAGCGAAAACCGGAATGCCGCTGGCGGCGATGGCGGCTGCGGCATGATCCTGCGTCGAGAAAATATTGCACGAGGCCCAGCGAATATCCGCGCCGAGTGCGGCGAGCGTTTCGATCAGCACCGCGGTCTGGATCGTCATGTGCAGCGATCCCGCGATGCGCGCGCCCTTGAGCGGCTGCTTGCCTTTGTATTCTTCGCGCAACGCCATCAGACCGGGCATTTCGGTCTCGGCAATGGCGATCTCTTTGCGGCCGAAGTCGGCCAGCTTGATGTCTGCTACGAAATAGTCTTTAAAATCTTTAGATGCGGCGTTCATCACGCGCTCCTTTCATGTTCGAAAAAAGTTCGTGAGCGCCGTTGCGGGGGTGAATACGCCGAGCCTGGCGGGTATGTGCTTGAAAACACACTGAACCCATCGCAACGCTCCTCGGCGAGGAGCGGCATTATAGCGCATGCTGCGCCAAGCGCAAAATTATTTATTTGTTTAAAAACAAGTAGTTACGAAACAAAAAGCCGCCCAAGGGCGGCCTTTCATAATCAAAAACAGCGGGTCGCTACTTGGCGTCTGCCTTCAACGCTTCAACCTTATCAGTCGCTTCCCACGTAAATTCAGGCTCGTCGCGGCCAAAGTGGCCGTGCGCGGCGGTCTTCTCGTAGATCGGACGCAGCAGGTTGAGCGAGTGGATGATGCCTTTCGGACGCAGATCGAAATGCTTCTCCACCAATGCGGCGATTTTTTCGTCCGAAATTTTGCCGGTGCCGAAGGTTTCAACCAGCACACTAACTGGACGCGCAACACCGATGGCGTAAGCCACCTGAATTTCGCATTTGCTGGCGAGGCCGGCGGCGACGATGTTCTTCGCCACGTAGCGAGTGGCGTACGCGGCCGATCGGTCGACCTTCGAGGGATCCTTGCCGGAAAACGCGCCGCCGCCGTGGGGGCATGCGCCGCCATAGGTGTCGACGATGATCTTGCGGCCCGTAAGGCCGCAATCGCCCTGGGGGCCTCCCACGACGAAGCGGCCGGTGGGGTTCACCAGGTACTTGGTGTTCTTGAGCCACTCCTTCGGAAGCACCGGCTTGATGATCATCTCGATCACCGCGTCGATGGCCTCCTGCTTCATGCGCGTGCCTTCCGACATCTCCGGCGCGTGCTGCGTGGAGAGCACCACCGTGTCGATCTCCGAGGGCTTGCCGTCGACGTACTTGAAGGTCACCTGGCTCTTCGCGTCGGGACGCAGCCACGGCAGGCGCCCGTCCTTGCGCAGCATCGCCTGGCGCTCGACCAGCCGGTGCGAGTAATAGATCGGCGCGGGCATGAGGACCGGCGTCTCGTCGCACGCGTAGCCGAACATGAGGCCCTGGTCGCCGGCGCCCTGGTCGAGGTTGTCGTCGGACGCCTTGTCCACGCCCTGCGCGATGTCGGGGCTCTGCTTGTCGTAGCACACCATCACCGCGCAGCCGCGGTAATCGATGCCGTAGTCGGTGTTGTCGTAGCCGATGCGCTTGATGGTCTCGCGCGCGACCTGGATGTAGTCGAC
>JANMXV010000057.1:0-2835 GCA_031381325.1 Betaproteobacteria bacterium
CGAAGGAGGGCTTTGACTGGATTTGGTGCGAGCACGCGCTGACCATTGGCTACCGCAGCAGCCTGACTGAAATCGTGCAGATCATTTGCCGCGCCACCCGTGACGCCGAGGGCAAGGAACGGGCGCGTTTTACGAATCTGATTGCCGAACCCGCAGCAGACCAGTCTGAGGTGGCCGAGGCGGTGAACGATATGCTCAAGGCCATTTCCGCCAGTCTGCTGATGGAACAGGTGCTGGCGCCGCGTTATGAGTTCACTCCCAAGAACGCCGGGCCTCAGCCGGGTTTTAACTACGGGCCGGACGGCTATCAGGAGGGCCGTACCAACATGGGTGTGAATGAAGCAACCGGCCAGTACCACGTAGAGATTAACGGTCTGGTGACGCCGGAGACTCCCGAAGCCACGCGCATCTGCAAAGAAGACCTGAACGAAGTGGTCACGAGTTTTCTGCAGGACAAGACCGTGCTCGAGCGCGGATTGTTCGACAAGGAGAATACGTTGCCGGAAGAGCTGACGCAGTTGCGCATGGGCAAGATTGTGCGCGAGCGCTATCCGGAGTTGAGCGAGATCGACCAGGAGGCCATTCGCCAGCATGCCATCGCCGCCATGAACATTACGCAGCAGGCCAAGCTGGCCCTGGCGCAGGCCGATGCCGGCGGTGACAGTTCAGGTAACGGCGCGGCGCAAGGCAACACCGCTTTGCTGGATGGAGTGCGCAAGTTCGTCAACGTGCGTGACCTGGACATCGACCTGATCGACCGCATCAATCCCTTCGAGGCTGCCTATGCGGTGTTGGCGAAAGCGATGGATGAAAAATCACTGCGCCAGGTGCAGGCCAGCATCGCTGCCAAGAAGGTCAGCATTCCCGAAGATGAAGCCCGCGAGCTGGCCAAACGCGCCTTACAGTTCAAGAACGAACGTGGCCGCCTGCCGGACATTAATTCCGCCGATGCATGGGAAAAGCGCATGGCTGAAGGCGTGGCCGCGCTGACACGCTACCGGGCGCAGGCCAGGGCAACGCAAGCGCATGGGGAATCCAGTAATGGCTGAGATGGACGATGACGAACTGCTGGATGCGCTGGGTGTGGAAGTCGCCCCGCTAAAAGCATCCAGTCGAACCCCGCGCGAGGAACGCATCATCGCGGGCTTCGAGGACATCCTTCGGTTCCATCAGGCTCATGGACGTGCCCCACTGCATGGCGATGGCCGTGACATCTTTGAGCGTCTGTATGCAGTGCGTCTGGATCAGCTTCGCAAGCTGCCGGAAGCACAAGCTCTGCTGGCCCCGCTGGATGGCCCTGGATTGATGTCTAGCGCCGCATCGGTCACAACAGATGTCGATGCGTTGGACGAAGATGCTTTGCTGGCTGAGTTGGGGATCGGCGCCGACGCGGGTGACGGCTCTGCCGAGCGAAACGACATCACCGTTTTGCGCCACGTGCGTTCCAGTGCTGACAAACGTGCCACGGAGGAAATCGCCGCACGCACGCCATGCGCGGATTTTGATCGCTTCAAGCCTTTGTTTGAGGACGCTGGCGCCGGTCTCAAGGCCGGCACCTGGATGACCAAGCCCTTCGTCAAAAACGCCAGTATCGCGTTAGGGGATTTTTTCATCACTGGCGGCCAGATCGCTTACGTGGCCGAAATGTTTGAAGGCACTAAAACCAGCGATGGCCGCGACAACCCGCGGCTGCGAGTCATTTTTGACAACCATACCGAGAGCAACCTGTTGCTGCGCTCACTTTCGCGTTCGCTCTATCCTGATGGAAACACCCCCGTAGGTCGCCGCCTCATCAGGAAGGACGATGGTCCGCTGTTCGGCAGCGCGGCGGAACCTGATGACATCGAAACAGGCACCATCTACGTGCTGCGCAGCCTGTCCAGCCATCCCTACGTCGCCGCACACCGCGAACTCATCCACAAGATCGGCGTGACCGGCGGCAAGGTGGAGACCCGCATCGCAGGCGCAGAAAAGGATGCAACCTATCTGTTGGCCGATGTGGAGGTGGTCGCCACCTACAAATTGCACAATGTGAATCGCATCAGACTGGAAAATATTTTCCACCGACTGTTCGGGGCAGCACAACTCGATTTGACCATCGAAGACCGCTTCGGACATCCGGTCAAACCGAGGGAATGGTTTCTCGTGCCGCTGCATGTGATTGACGAAGCAGTTCAACGCATTCGTGATGGGTCGATTACCAATGTGGTCTATGCCCCGGACACCGCTCGCTTGGTAGATTCGCAACGGTAATGGGCGAAGCTATTTCGCCTGGATTTATATACTTTACAGAAGCGCCCTCGCGATTTTAGTTTGTGGCTGCAATGCCTCATTCCTGGCCAAATTTTCCCCGCAATTATTTGCTGCGGTTGAATTTGTAAGGCGTGTCTGCGGGTCCGCGTCAGCGGACGACGTCACGCCGTTCTACAGACTGAAGGAAGCGCTGGAGACATGGCATCTCCAGCAATGGCAGCCCGCACATCAGCGTAAACCTCACCCACCATAACCAGCGCAGGGCCGCTGCCGACACGTTGCGCGGCGGCAGGCAGATGGCCTACATCCGTAGGGATGACTTTGCGTTCATCCGTGGAAGCGTTTTCGATAATTACCACCGGACGTGATGCAGGCACGCCATTGGCTATCAGTGCATCGCTAACCTCTTGCGCTGCGCCGGCAGCCATGTAAAGCACAACCGTATCGGCGCCGGCGGCAGCTTTGGCCCAGGTATTCGAACGGCTGCCCTCAGCTTCGCGCGGGGTGGCGAACAACACGCTACGCGCTAACGCGCGGCGCGTCAGCGAAAGCTGCAGATCGGCGCTGGCCGCAAACGCGGCG
>JANMXV010000495.1:0-2038 GCA_031381325.1 Betaproteobacteria bacterium
TGTCGCTGGTTGCCAGAATTTCCGCGAATGCGGCAGCCTCGGCTTCCTCGAAAATGACCGCCAAAAGCGCGGAGGTATCGACCACCATTACCGTGGCAGCCCGTGCTCGTCATAGCCCAGTATGGCCTCCGGCGTGCGCGCATCACGCGTACGCCGGCGATTGATGCGTCTTGCCACGGTTAGAAGCTGGCGCGCTGCCGCGTGAGCTTCGCGCGGCGAACGCAGCTTGGCGAGCCGCTCCTCGAGGGCGATAACAATGGCCTTGGTCATGGTTTCGCCGGTGCGCCCTGCGATATCGCGAGCAAGCGCTTCGACTTTGACAGTGCGAATGCTGATGGGCATGGCTGCCGAGTAGGAAAAAGTTCGTATAAGTTCGTATATACAGTTTCCAATAGTATATATCCTGTTCCGGCTACTCGCAATCGAAAGCTTCGCGCCAACAACGGCTGAATTCGTTAGAATCAGCCCTCCCTCTATCGGAGAAGTCCATGCCCCAGCCCAAAACCACTCTAGGCCGCATGCCGCGCGAAGCCATCCGCATGCTCGATATCCCGCGCCCCGCCAAAGCCACCATCGATGCCTTCATGGCGCTGGTCGATCTGACCGGCACGCTATCCGACGCTTGCGACGAGCTCGGCATCGTCGCGGTAATACCCGCGTATCAGTTGCCGCCGGTGTACTTCACCAAACGCATTGTCGGTCCGGCGATGACCTTGCGCAACATCGCGCGCGACGTGCAAATTCACAAAGCCGCGCAGGAGAAAATCAACACGCAAGGTGAAACCGAGGCGCACAATCTCGCTGAACCGGGCGACGTGCTGGTGATACAGGGCGTGATGGGCTGCTCCAATATGGGCGGACAGTCGGCATCCATCGCAAAACGGCAGGGCTTCATCGGCGCCATCGTCGATGCCACGGTGCGCGACCCGGACGGATACCGCGAAATGGATTGGCCGGTATGGTGCCGCGGCTTCACGCCGATCACCGGCAAGTGGCGCATGCAAACGGTTGAAGTGAATGGCACGGTGGAAATTCGCAGCGTACCGTGCAAACCCGGTGATCTGGTTTGCGCCGACGAAGCGGGCATCGCGATTATTCCGCAGGATAAAATTGCGGCGGTGCTTGAACACTCGCAAAAGATCGACGCGGGCGACACCAAGCGCAAAGCGGATATCGATAAGGGTGTAGGGATATCGGATTTATGGTCCAAGAAATACAAATAAAAGCAAATACTTACCATGAAACCCACCAACGTAATATTCATCCTCTCCGACGAACACAACAAGCGTGTGCTCGGATGCGCCGGCCATCCGATGATCAAGACGCCGAATCTTGATGCACTCGCCGCGCGCGGCACGCGCTTCACCAATGCGTACACCAACTGCCCGATCTGCGTCCCGGCGCGCGCATCATTCGCCACCGGGCGTTACGTGCATGAGCATCGCTGCTGGGACAACGCGATTGCGTACGACGGAAAAATTCCCTCGTGGGGCCACCGCTTGATGGCGCAGGGACATCACGTTACCTCCATCGGCAAATTGCATTACGCCAGCGGCGACGCGAAGCGCAACGGCTTTGACGAAGAAATTCTGCCGATGCATATTGTCAATGGCGTTGGTGATTTGCTTGGCTTGATTCGCGACGAGCTGCCGCGCCGGTCGGGCTCCGCCAACCTCGGCCCGGAAGCGGGACCGGGCGAATCCGATTACACGCGCTACGACCGCGCCATTGCGGAAGCCACGATCAACTGGCTCAACAACGATGCGCCGAAACACCGCGACAAACCGTGGGCGATGTACGTGGGCTTTGTCGCGCCGCATTTTCCGTTGATCGCGCCGCCCGAGTTTTACAATCTGTACCGCGAAAACGAGGTGCCGTGGCCCGATATGTACGAAGCCGATAAACGCCCGCGCCATCCGTTCATCGACGCCATGCGCAAGTGCCTGTGCTTCGATGAATCGTTCGACGCGGCTATGGTGCGCCGCGCGATCACCGCGTATTTCGGGTTGGTGTCGTTCATGGACGACAACGTCGGCAA
>JANMXV010000500.1:0-2830 GCA_031381325.1 Betaproteobacteria bacterium
GGCTCGCGATAGCGGCAGATGGCGTAGCGGCGGGAACCATTAGTCCGGCCCAATTGCCGGCCTCAAGCTGCGGATACCCAATCTCGCGCATTGTAGGCACATCGTGAAAAGCATCCGCACGTACAGCAGTAGAAACGACAAGCACACGTATCCTCCCGGATTTCGCGAAAGATGCCATTTCGCTCACATTGGCCACAACAATGGGAACATGGCCCCCGGCCACTGCCTGGGACGCGAGAATGCCGCCCTGAAACGGTATATTTGTGATCTTGATGTCCGCGGCAGCCTTGAGTAATTCGCCGTAGATATTATGCAAGCCGCCTCCGCCCAGAGCGGCAAAGCTAAGTTCACCTGGCCGTGCCCGCGCGAGTGCAATGAGTTCTTTGAGCGATTTTGCAGGTACCGATGGGTGAACTGCGATTGCCATAGGCGTCACCATCATTTCGCCTACCGCTTTGAAGTCCTTGAAGGGATCATAGGGCACCTTGTCGCGGACTAGCGGGCTGATTAGAAAACTCGAAAACACATTTACCATCGTGTGTCCATCAGCGGGGGCTCGTGCGCCATATTCATACCCTATTATTCCTTGTGCTCCTGGCCGATTCTCGATGATGAAGGGTTGCCCCAATCCCTTCGACATATTTTCCGCAAGCACGCGGCACAAGACGTCGGCTGCACCGCCCGGTGGAAATGGCACAATAATGCGCAAAGCCTTGGATGGAAAGGTTTGCGCCGCTACTTCGCTCGGCATTCCTGTGGTCATGCCAATAGCAATTGCAAGCGACCACAGGCGATTGCAGTGGGAACGATCCATCATTGTCACCTCACGAGGTTATAGCAAGTTCTGCGGGCTACGCGAGTCTGCCGCGTAGGTATCTGATGTCTTGAAGTGCCGGATGCGTAGCGGCAATGCTCAGGGCGTTGCAACCAGGCGGTATGAGACATGACAGCCCGCACAGTACTGCATCAACTTGGCCGTGCGCCCCATGATTTGCGATGCAGTCTCCTTGTTCGCAATCCCTTCGGCCACCGCGTCGTACGACTGATGCATGCCTATTGCCATGGCCCTCCAGGCATCGGTTACCTTTTGCGGGAAGCTGAGCCGCCCCGGTGCCTTCAGGCGAGCGGTGCCACGCTCAAGCATGGCCTGGCGGGCTGTCTCCACATCACCTGTCGAAAGCGCCTCCTGGGCAGCCCCGATGGCATTCAGATGGCCGCGCATTTCATTGAGCAACCAACTGTACTCTGTCGGGGTCAGGGTTATAGGCTGCCGGACATCGGAGGGGTCAACGGCCAAGGTTAGACTGCTGTGAAACAACAATATAGCTGAGGCAAATACTGCTAAGGCACGGAATTTCATGATTTCTCTTTTGATGGGGTATAAGAATTCAAACGGCATTATTGCCGCGACGACAATTTATCGGTAATCGCCGCAAACGTCAATGGATTAATTCCATACGCATGCGACGACAGGTACCGGTGTCGATTTCCGTCCACGCACTCGAGTGTGCTGGGCCTACTCCACCCGTATCCCCGCCACCTTAACCACCTTCGCCCGCTTCGCCATTTCACTGTGGATAAAGCTCGCGAATTCTTCTGGTGTATTGCTCATCGGCTCAGCACCGATCGAGTAAAGCCGCGCACGCGCGTCCGGTTCGCGCAAGGCATTTGCGACTTCCGAATTGAGCCGCATCACGATTTTCTGGGACGCGCCCGTAGGATGCCGGTGACGAAGGAACCGCATCGGTCGAGTGGCGTACCGTGCGCAACAACGGTAACCCCGATTGATGCGGTTCGCTGTGCTCACCGGCATCCTACGTTCCATGTTTTAGGCAACCCATGGTAGGAAGGCGCCCTGGCTTCCTTAAAATAGTGCCATTGGACGCATAGGTGTGACTCTATTTTTCAGCAGCGGGCACTTTAGGCGCCGGATATCCCGCCAGCTCATCATAAAACGAAATGATGTCCGCGCTGTCCCACTCACCGCGTCCCTTGGCAACCTCCGATGCCAATGCCTGCGCATGCAACCCGATCAGCGGCAACGGGCAATTCAGGCGCTCACCGAGCGCTAGCATGGCACGCACGTCCTTGAGATAAATGCGCAGCTTGCCCGCCGGCGGGTGAAAGCGCTTCTCGACCATGCGATAACCTTTCTGATCCATGATCTTCGAAAACGCCGCGGATTTTTTCAGCACTTCCAGCGCCTGCAGCGGCTCGATGCCCGCCTTGCGCGCGAGCGTGAGGCCCTCGGCGAGCGCCATGCGATTCAACCCCAGCACAAGGTTCACGCACAGCTTCATGATCGCGCCGGAGCCATTGGCGCCCATGTGCATCCACTCGCGCCCCATCGCGGCGAACATCGGTTCGCACTCGGTAAATGCATCCTGACTGCCGCCGGCCATGAAAATAATATCTTTCACCGCGCACATTTCACTGGTGCCGCTCACCGTGCAATCGAGAAAGCGTATGCCGATCTTTGCCAGATCATCAGCAATCGCCGCCGATTTGTCCGGGTCGGCTGTTGTTGCGTCGAGCACGATCAGCCCCGGCCTGCCGGTCTCGAACAATTTGAGCTGGTTATGCACCACGTCTTTTACGATATCGGACGTCGGCAGGGAAAACATCAACACATCCACCTGTCCCGGAATCTGATGCGGCGACGTTACCGTTTTCGCGCCGAGCTTGATTGCCGCATCAACGCGCGCCGGATCAGTGTCGTGAACAATCACCGGGAACCCGGCCTCCATCAAATGTCTGGACAGGCTGCTGCCCATCAAACCCACACCGATAAATCCGATACGCTGCCTGCTCATTTTATTCCTCTAAATTC
>JANMXV010000501.1:0-2454 GCA_031381325.1 Betaproteobacteria bacterium
GGCTCGCGATAAAAACTCGCCAGGAAAGGATTCGCAGCGGGGTCTTCCAGCAGGGTGGCGCCGCCGCAACGCTCGGCCATCAAGTGCGCGAGACTGGTCTTGCCCGCGCCGATGGGGCCTTCGATCACCACGTAGCGCAGACGCTCGGGTAACGCGGGCAGTTTCATACGGCGCTTTCCCGCAACACGGTGACACTCTTGATATCCACGCCGTGCAACAGCTCGCGCACGCGGCCATGGCCCGGCACCAGCACGTCAGGCGCGATTTCCGCCAGCGGCACCAGCACAAACGCGCGCTCGTGCATGCGCGGATGCGGCAGCGACAGACCCGGCTCGTCGATCACGCACTCAGCGTAAAGTGCAATGTCGAGATCGAGCGTGCGCGGGGCATTGGGAAACTCACGCACCCGTCCGTGTTCACGCTCAATGGCAAGCAGCGCATCGAGCAACGCGCGCGGTGAAAGTACCGTGCGTATCGCCGCAACCGCGTTTACGAAATCGGGTTGATTCGCATAACCCACCGGCGCGCTGCGGTACAACGATGATTGCGCGATGAGTTGCGTATCCGGCAAGCGCGCGAGTGCGGCAAAGCCTGCCTGCAACTGGTGCTGCGGTTGTTCGAGATTGCTGCCGAGCGCGATGTAAGCCGCTTCCACCGTGGCGCTCACACGTCGGGGGCTTCAGGTGCAGACGCAGCGTCGGCATGCAATTTGGGTTTCCTGCGCCGGCGGCGCTTCTTGGGCCCGCTGTCGGGCATCAACAGGCGTTCGCGCCCGCTAGCATCGGCATCCTGAAACTGGGTCCACCACTCGCCGATTTCCGCATCGAGTTCGCCGCTCTCGCAACGCAATAACAGAAAATCGTAACCCGCGCGAAAGCGCGGCAATTCCAGCAAGCGATACGGACGCCGTCCGGCGCGCTGCTCAAAGCGCGGCTGCATCGCCCAGATGTCTTTCATATCGCCGCCGAAGCGGCGCGGTATCGCCAGTTTTTCGGCCTGCATTTGCATTACCTGATCCATCGCCTTGAACAACGCAGGAATCACCGGCACCCCGCCCGCCTCAATGGATTTCCACGCCGCCAACACCTCATGCCATAACAGCGTAGCAAACAAAAACGCCGGGGACACGCCCTTTTCGGCGCGAATGCGCGCATCGGTATTCTTTAACGCCAGCATCACGAAACGCTCGCCCAACGGTTGCTCGAGTATCACATCGAGCAACGGCAGCAAGCCGCCGTGCAGCCCGTCCTTGCGCAGCCGCTTCACGGTCTCAACCGCATGCCCTGACAGCAGCAGCTTCAACATTTCGTCGAACAATCGCGCAGGCGGCACACTCGACAACAAATCCGCGAGTTCGCGTATCGGCTTGCGCGTGGCCGCATCGATCTCGAAATCGAGCGCCGCGGCAAAACGCACCGCGCGCAGCATGCGCACCGGATCTTCACGATAGCGCTGCGTCGGATCGCCGATCATGCGCAGACGCCGCTCACGCAGATCCGCCACGCCGCCGTGGTAATCGTGTACCTGCTGCGTGGCCGGATCGTAGAACAGCGCATTGATCGAGAGATCGCGCCGCGTCGCGTCCTGCTGCTGATTGCCGAACACGTTATCGCGCAGGATGCGCCCGTGCTCGTCGGTCTTGCCCTTTCCGCCGCCACTTGCGCTGCCGTCGTCTCCATCGTTATCGCTGGTGTCGTGGCCCGCGCGAAAGGTGGACACTTCCACCGTCTCGCGCCCGCACATCACGTGCACAATCTGGAAACGCCGGCCGATGATGCGTGAGCGCCGAAACAGCCCGCGCACCTGTTCCGGCGTGGCGCTGGTAGCCACGTCAAAATCCTTCGGCGCGCGCCTGAGCAGCAAATCGCGCACCGCGCCGCCCACCACAAACGCGGCAAAACCCTTGGCCTGCAGGGTGTCGGTTACGCTCAACGCGCAGGCGCTGATCTGGCTGCGCGCAACGCCGTGCTCCTTGAACGCAATCACATGCGCGCCGGACTTGCCGCGCGCCTTGAACATCTTTCCGGAAAACACCCTGCGTATCAGTTTTTTAATCATGAGCGGGGATTATAGCGCGGGCACAAAGCCTGCCTGCGGTTTATCGCCCGCGGGCTGCAAGGCGCAGCCGAACAACGCTTCCAGGTTGGCCTGCGTCAGCACCTCGCGCGCCAGGCCTGCGCGCACGCCGCCCGCGCCGTCGAGCAGCAGCGCGTGCGTGCATACCCGCGTGGGCCACAATACATCGTGCAACACCATGACGATACCGTGATTTTTATTTTTATCACGCGCTCGTGCCGCCAGTAGATCCAGCATCTGAATCTGGTAGCGTAAATCGAGATTCTGCAGTGGCTCATCCAGCAACAACAAGCGGGGGCGCACTGCGACGGAACGCGTGCGGAAACGCGTACCGCAAGCTGACCCCGCTTTTTCGCTTCCGGCTTCGGGGTGCAGCCG
>JANMXV010000502.1:0-2817 GCA_031381325.1 Betaproteobacteria bacterium
AGATCGTATTCCAGCAATTGTTCGCGATCCGCCGACAGCACAGGTATAGCCTCTTTCTTGTCGAGAAACGAAACCGCGAGACCCAGATAAAATTTCTCGCCGGTGTTGGTCTGCTGGCCTTCGACGTTATCGAGTTGCGCAGATTCTTCAGCATCCGAATCCGGTTCCGGATTGAATTTCTCAATAATCACCTTGCCGCCCGACACCGCCTTATATTCGGCGAGCAGGTCTTCAACCCGCTTGGCGAAAGTCTTCAACGCCACCGGCACCGTGTTGCCACCCTGCGTGTAGTAGTAACGAATCTTCACCGGCGCTTCGAGCTTGCTCAAAATCGCGCGCGTGCCGGGCGACAACGTATACACGCTGCCCTGGGTCAAATCGACGCGCGCCTTGAATGCACTCAATAGAAAGTTCGCCGCAATCAAAATAACGGCCAGCAACACCAGGCCGCCGGCGGAATAAAACAAGGAATCGAGATTACTTTTTTTCATGGTTTACCCCCTACCCTGCTCGCTGGCTGCGAATAATCACGCCGGTGGTAAACAGCGCGAAGCCGATCACCGAAGCGAAAAATACGAAATCACGCAGATCAATCACGCCGCGCTGGAAGCCCTCAAAGTGCGTCATCACTGAAAACGACGCCACGATCTCCACCACCACAGGGTTTGCGAAACGCGTCAGCAAATCCGTCACCGGCGTATAACCCGCGAGGATCAGGAACAGGCAGATCATCACCGACAGGATGAAGCTGATCACCTGATTACGCGTCAGCGCGGAGGTCATGCAACTGATCGCCAGATACGAGCCCGCGAGGAACAGACTGCCGGCATAGCCCGCCAGAATAATGCCGTTGTCCGGCGCGCCCAGCCAGTTGACGGTAATCCACACCGGGAACGTCAGCGCCAGCGCCAGCGCGAGAAACACCCACGACGCCAGAAATTTTCCGACAATCGCCTGCCACGTAGTCAGCGGCATGGTGAGCAGCAATTCCATGGTGCCGAGGCGGCGTTCTTCCGACCACAGACGCATGCCCACGGCGGGCACCAGAAACAAATACAGCCACGGATGCCAGGTGAAGAACGACACCAGCGAGGCTTCGCCGCGTTCAAAGAAATTACCGATGGTGAAGGTGAAAAACCCCGTCAGCAGCAAAAAGATGATGAGAAACACGTAAGCAATAGGCGAAGTAAAGTAGCCGCCGAGCTCGCGCTTCATGATGGCTTTGATGTTATTCCAGGCATTCATAATCAGTGCGCCTTCACGGTATCGGGGAGCGTAATCGCGCGGAACACTTCGTCGAGGCGCCCGGTTTCAGTATGAATTTCGTCAAGTTGCCAGTGTTGTTGTGCAGCTAACTCTGCGATAGCACGTGTCAAATTAACGTTGCGATTGTTCTTATCCGGATAAGCGCGTGCCTCTACGCGGCCGTTGGCGTCGGAAATTACTTCCGTGCGCACCACACCCGCCACTTGGTTCAACTGCTCCAGCAGGGCCGCACCGGTAACACCGGCTGTCTGCACATGCACCGCACCCGCCATGTCGGAGCGCGCCTTCAATTCCGCCGGTGTGCCGTTCGCCACGATGATGCCGCGGTCAATAATGATGGCGCGCGAGCAGGTCTCTTCGACCTCTTCCAGAATATGCGTCGAAAAGATGATGGCCTTAGTCGAGGCCATGCGCCGGATCAGGCTGCGCACTTCGTGCTTCTGGTTAGGGTCCAGCCCGTCGGTAGGCTCGTCCATGATCAGTACTTCCGGGTCATGAACCAACGACTGCGCAAGGCACGTGCGGTGTTTGTATCCCTTGGACAAGGTATCAATAGTCTGATGAAGCACGTTTCCTAGAGAACACATTTCCACCGCGTGATTCACGGCTTTTTTGCGCGCATCGCCGTGCAAGCCGCGCAGTTCTGCCGCAAAACTCAAAAAACCGCGCACCGTCATATCGGCATAGCCCGGTGCATTCTCCGGCAGGTAACCAATCAGGCGCTTGGCCTCGATGGGCTTTTCCATGATATCGAACCCACCGACCGTAACCTTGCCGGATGTCGGCGGATAATAGCCGGTAATCATGCGCATCGTGGTAGATTTTCCCGCGCCGTTAGGCCCGAGAAATCCGAGCACCTCGCCGCGTTCGACCGTGAAAGACACGTCGTTAACGGCGATCTTGGCGCCGAAGCTCTTACACAGGTTTTCAACCTTGATCACTTCGATTTCTCCTCAGAACTACTTTCTTGTCTAGGGTGAAGACCTACACCACTGTTTTTGGTTCATCCAGCAACATCGTGCTTGCATCACGCATTTTCAAGAGCAGCGCGCATGCTACCCTATTAACGTAACTATATGTTTTTATTATCTCTTTTTTATCAATCACTCAGCGGGCTGGTGCCGGTAGTCTGGATTGAACAGACGACCTATCGCTTACAAGGCGATTGCTCTACCACTGAGCTATACCGGCGTCGGCGCGCATTATACCTGCGCGCTTGCCGGAGTAGTCAGCGAGAGTCACTGCGGGCGCATCTATAATCCGCGTTCGTTTTTGTCTTTTTGTGATGGGGAAAACAATGAATCAGGCAACACCAGTCGGCGTCATCGGCATCGGATTGATGGGCATGGCCTGCGCCAAACGCATGCGCGCGGCGGGGCTTGAATTGTTGGGATACGATGTTGACAGCAAAAAAATCGAAGCGTTCGTCAAGCTGGGCGGCAATCCGGCGCAATCCGTCGCCGAAATCGCGCAGAGCTGCCACAAAATCGTGCTGGCAGTATTCAACACCGAACAGGTCGAAGAAACCATCGATGCCTTGGTCGCTGCCGT
>JANMXV010000533.1:0-1043 GCA_031381325.1 Betaproteobacteria bacterium
CTCGGTTTGGCCTTAGACCAGTTCGTGCCATTCTGGGGGCAAACGCTGACCAGCGCGGGACTTTGGCTGCTGCTGTTGCACTGGATGCGCCAAGCCGCACGCGAGCAGCAAATCATGCTCATTGCGTGCGTGGTTTATGCCACACTGGGCGAGTGCTTCTTGTCGCTGGTATGGGGCTTGTACGATTACCGGCTCGGCAATATTCCCGCTTTCGTGCCGCCGGGCCACGCGTTGCTGCTGATGCTCGGCGTCATCATCGCCGCACGCCTGCGCGACTGGATCAACTGGGTCGTGCCGCTGGCTGCGGCGCCGTTCGTGCTGCTGCTGGCCGTCACCGGCATCGACACCTTCGGCGTGCTGCTATTCGCGATACTGATCCTGTGCATGATTTTCAGCCGCTCGCGCAAGCTCTACGCCGTGATGTTCGTGCTGTCGCTGGCGATGGAAATCTATGGCACGTGGATTGGCAACTGGGCGTGGCGCCCGGTGGTGCCATGGCTAGAGCTCACCACCACCAATCCGCCGTTGGCGGCGGGGGTGTTTTACTGCCTGCTGGATTTTCTGGTGATGACTACGCTGCAGCGGTATCGCACGCGCGGGGTTGGGATGGCGGTGCAGGGGGTTTGATCACCGACCCGCGCGTGGAGATTTTGCCAGAGGCCGCTGAATTTTTTTATCAGTTTGCACGGGCGCGGGCGGCAAACCGGTGTGCTGCGTGCGCAACGTTTGATACTTGTTGGGCCGCCGTGCGCCTTCGGGTTGCTTACCGGTGCCCACCGGCTGGTAGGCGGGCACGAGATGGCGCTTGCTGTTGCCGATCAACTCCGCACGGCCCATACGTTTGAGCGCCTCTCGTATGACCGGCCAGTTTTCGGCGTCGTGGTAACGCAGGAATGCCTTGTGCAGCCGGCGCACACGCAAGCCCTTGGGAATGATCACGTCTTCGCTGGTACGCGTAACCTTGCGCAGCGGATTCTTGCCGGAATGATACATCGCGGTAGCGGTGGCCATCGGCGACGGCAAAAACGCCTGCACCTGATCGG
>JANMXV010000558.1:0-1039 GCA_031381325.1 Betaproteobacteria bacterium
ATGGCGCACAACGCCACCAACATTTATGTGCTGGTGCGCACCGACAAAAAGGTGAAGCAGCAAAGCGGCATCAGCTTCCTGCTGGTGGACATGAAAACGCCGGGCATCACCCTGCGTACCATACGCAACATCGCCGGGCACGAAGAATTCTGCCAGGTGTTTTTCGACAACGTGCGCACGCACAAAGACAACCTCGTCGGCAAGATCAACGAAGGCTGGACCATCGCCAAGGGCCTGCTCACGTTCGAGCGCCTGAACATCGGCAGCCCGCGCCGTCCGCTGCAGGCATTCGAGCAACTTGACCCGCTGGCGCGCGCGCAAGGGCTGTTTATCGATCCGGGTTTTGTCGATCGCTACACCGCGCTGAAAATGGACCTGAACGATCTCGGTTCGTTGTATCAGCGCTACGTCGAAAAAGCGCGGCAAGGTATAGCGCTCGGCCCGGACATTTCCATGCTCAAGGTGTTTGCCATGGACACCTATCAAAAACTTGCCGAGTTGCTGCTTGAAGCGGGCGCCGAGTACGGCGCATTCGCTGATGAGATTACGCTGGGCGACGAAAAAATCGACCTGATGACCCCGTTTTATACTTCTCGCCCCGGCACGATTTATGGCGGCTCGAATGAGATACAGCGCAACATCCTGTCGAAATACGTGTTGCAGTTGCCCTCGTAAGATCAAAGCGCATCAGCGCCCATAATCTCCCTTCCCCCTCCGGGGCAAGGGCACACTTGAAGCGGAGCAGAAGGGTCGGGGATGAGGGAAGGGATTTACACGCCACGAGCACAAATATCATGACAAAAAAATTCATCCACACCGACCAAGCCCCCAAAGCCATAGGCACCTATTCGCAAGCCGTGCATGCAGGCAACACCGTCTATTTCGCCGGCCAGATCGGCCTCGATCCGAAAACCATGCAAATGGTTGACGGCATCGATGCGCAAATACGCCGCGTGTTCGACAACCTTAAAGCCGTGGCTGAAGCGGCGGGCGGCGCGCTCAACGACGTCGTGCGTTTCACCGTCTATCTCACCGATCT
>JANMXV010000076.1:0-5524 GCA_031381325.1 Betaproteobacteria bacterium
GGGTGCCGGGCCGTTCCCCGGCGTTGTGATGGTCCATCACATTCCCGGCTGGGACGAGTGGAATTTCGAAACCGCGCGCCGGTTTGCACACCACGGCTATGCGGTGATCTGTCATAATATGTTTCACCGCGCGGGCGAGGGCAAAGCGGACGACATTGCAGCCAAGGTGCGCGCCGAGGGCGGCATTCCCGACGCGCAGGCCATGGGCGACACCCAAGGCGCGGTGAAGTGGCTGCGTGCCCAGCCGTGGCTGAATGGCAAGGTCGGCATGTTCGGTTCCTGCTCGGCAGGACGGCAAACGTTCCTCTACGCGTGCACGCACAAGGACATCGACTGCGCAGTCGAGCTGTGGGGCGGTCGCGTGGTGATGGCCAAGGAAGACTTGAATCCAAAGATGCCCGTCGCACCCATCGATCTCACCAGCGGTTTGTCGTGCCCGTTGTTGGGCCTCTTCGGCAACGATGACAAGGCGCCCACGCCGGACCAGGTTAACCAGCATGAGGCGGAGTTGAAGAAGCACGGCAAGAACTACGAGTTCCATCGCTATGACGGTGCAGGCCACGGATTTTTCTACTACGACCGGCCGATGTATCGTGTAGAACAGGCGTTGGACGGATGGAAAAAGGTGTATGCGTTCTTCGAGAAATATCTCCCGAAATAGGCGTCAGTAAGCGATGTGTACTTCTATCCTTGAGATCGTCAAGACCGATGGCATGGGCAAGGGCGGTGAAGGATGGATAGACCTCACGCATGCCGTGGTGTCCTACGACCATCCGCACCACGCTATGTTCGAAGACGCCATCACGTTGGACTTCGTGAACTCGGCCCTGGGGCCGGGTTCGCGAATTGCGCTGGAGATTTCGCTCGATGCGGCAAAGGAACTTTCCGTTGCGCTACAGCGCGCGATAGCGCAGGCGGAGTATGGCGGGCGGGGCGGTGGAAATTACGATGCAGTCCGCTAGGGAATTCCCGGCAGCATTGTTGCGCATGATTGCTGCAGGTGATGAAGTAGCGGGGATCCGGCTTCGGGATATCTGAGCGTTTTTGTTGCAAATGCAGGTAGCCCGCGTAGCGGCGGGCTGCCGCTCCAGCTTTCTATTCTTCCGCCGGCAAGTACCCGCTGGGAACGATGCACGCGCCCATGCCTGCCGCAGTGACAGCGCCCTTCTGGTTGGCGGCGCTCACCTCTACCGTGACACGGGTGCCATCGGCCTCCTTGGTGGCGCCGGTGACCTTGCCGGTAAAGGTGACGGCGTCTCCCGGACGCACTGGACGCAGAAATCGCATGTCCACCATGCCCCCGCCGTTATACACGTCTGCGCCAAAGTAGCGCCGCAACATCTCTATGGTAAATGTCAGCGACATGCGCCCGGAAGCCACCGTGCTGGCCGTGCCCAGCGTGCTACGGGCAGTCTCCAAATCGGTAAATTGGCTCGGGCCCTTTGCGCCGCCGCTCTTCTCGAAGGCATTGATTGCTTCTTGTGTCATCGTCTTGGTCAGCGGCGGTAACTCGTCGCCCACTTTGTAGCTGCGAACTATTGCCATTTCTTGCCTACCTCCGAGGGTTGCTTGAGCTCATGGGTGATGACGCGATCCAGCAGACGGCCATCTTCGTCAACCGAGACCGCTTGGGTGACGATGTAGTTTTTGCCGCGACGCGCATACTTGTCGGCAATCCATGCCTGGACGGTGATACGCTTGCCGGGGATGGGCGGGTTGTAGCAGTGAAACGCGCAACGCGCATTCACCGAGCCGTCGTCGTGATAAACCAGGTGATACGGGCGTACATCCACCTTTTGTGAGATGGTGGGGAAGGCCGCCTCGGGATCCATGACCCCCTTGCGGAATTCGTCGACCATCTCCTGAGTTAAAACGTAGGACAAAGTAGGCAGTTTCTCGCCGATCTCAAGCGCCTCCCAATCCAGCAGCTTGGTTTTGTGTTCTTCCTGCGTCTGCGCCATGCTGACTCCCTTTCTTTGAGTGGCCTTAATGCCGATTTCGCCGATTTTCCTTTTTCCTGACTATGTGCAACAAGTCAAACAAGGAACACCGTAAGCTTTCCCTGCTAGTAGATATTACAATAGTAATCTATTCCGCGCCCTGTGCAGAACTGGTCACGAAAAATTTGTTCTCACATGGTGGCCGAACTGTATTGGCGCATTGCCGGATTGCAAATCATTACGTTTGCGACCCTTAGCGTTGCGCTAAGGTGAAGACTGATGCGTCCAGGATCCAAGGAGGATTCCCCATGAATGCCGTGATCCGAAGATTGTCTTGTTGGCTGGCTCCCGCTGTGCTCGCGTACAACACGGCGGCGCTGGCGCAGGAGAAACCGGGCGGCTATCCGGTTCGACCTATCCGCATCGTTGTTACCGTTTCCCCTGGCGCCGGCGCCGATGCGATCGCGCGCGCCGCAGCGCAGATGTTGACCGAGCGTTGGGGCCAAACCGTCGTGGTCGACAACCGGGCCGGCGGTAGTGGCGTAATAGCCACGGAGTTGGTTGCAAGGGCGGCGCCTGATGGTTACACGATTCTTAGCTACGCGGACAGCCTGTTGTTTCTCGGCGCGACCAAGCGCGTGCCGTTCGACGTTCTCACGGCGTTCGATCCCATAGTTATGATGACCGCTCAGCCCTACATCCTCATCGTCGGCTTGACCCTACCCGTCGAGTCGCTGAAGGACCTTGTTGCCTACTCGGCAAAGCAACCGCTGACGTATGGAAGCTCGGGCATCGGTGGCACGGTACATCTGGGGATGGAACGGCTGGCGTTACTCACCGGCGCGAAGTTAAGGCACGTTCCCTATAAAGGCACAGCGCCCTCCATTGTTGCAGTCATGGGAGGGGAGATTCATATGGTTGCCGGAAGTTCGATCGCGGCGACCGCCGCGATCAAGACCGGCAAGGTGCGCGCGCTGGCTGCAATGGGCCTCACGCGCATACCGGCCCTGCCTGATCTGCCGACAATCGCCGAGCAGGGCGTGCCCGGCTTCAAGATCACGAATCGCTACAGCCTGTTTGCGCCGGCGGGGACCCCACGCCCGATTGTTGCCGCGATCCATCGTGTCGTGGGTGATGGGATGCATGCACCGCAGATGGCGAAGCGGCTCGCGTCCGAAGGCGCGCAACCCGGTGATCGCATGACGCCTGACGAACTCAAGGTATCAAATGCGCGCGAATATGTTGAAATCGAGCAGCAGGTGAAGCAACTCAACCTGAAGTTTTTCTAGCACCCGCCGTGGACAGCGCGAGTCACCACATTTGTGCGAGAAGTTCCGACAGTTCGGACTGGCTCTTCACTTTGCGCGCATTCTGGTGCAGGTAGAAGTCTCCCATCGCATCGTGTGCAATGCGCTCGATGTCCTGCTGCGGAATGCCGGCATCGCGCAGACGCACCGGCATGCCCAGGCGCCGATAGAAGTCCTCGATGAAATCCGGAGCGCGCTTTGCCGCCTCTTTCTCGGGCAGCCCGTTGCCGACAGCCAGCGCTTGCGCTAGCCGGGCCAACCCAACAGTGGTCTGCTCAAGATTGAAGCGCATGCCCCACGCGGTGGTCAGCGAACTGGAATCGCCGTGGCTGAGGTTTGCGTATAGCGTGTCGATGACATGTCCCAACGACGAAATAATACCGAATGCACGCCCGCGCATGCCGTCCAGCGCCCGGTTGCTCAGAAACGATGCCGCGACCAGATTGACGCGTGCGGTCGTGTTGTTCGGGTCGGTGCGGATGAGCGGCAGGCTCTCCAGCGATAGCCGCAGGGCGTGCAGAAAATCTCCGTGGGAAACGGGATTGGTCCGGGGCGTGGCCGCGCCTGCCACTATGCCGCTGAGCGCCGATGCCGCCGTGCTCAGATAAAGATCAGCCGGAGCCGTCAGCAGGGCATCATCATCCCAGATCATCGCCGAGGGGCGCGTCTTGGGGTCGAACAACTCCAGGCGGTGGTGGCTCTCGGTATCCTTGACCGCGGTGCCCGCCCGCGTCATCGCCGTGCTCGGCGTCGTCAGCACCAGGATGTTCGGAATCTTGGGCGCCATCAGCTTCGGGCTCACCGGCGCCTGACCGGGCGGGTATTGCGTACAAATCTCGTGGATATCACCCTTCTCGGCGAGCAAGATGATGATCGCGCGGGCAGTCACCATGGCGCTGCCGCCACCGACGGCTACGATGAGATCGGCCCCCGCTTCACGCGCAGCAGCAGTGCCATCACGCACCGACGGCAGCGGTGACGATACTTCTACGCCATCGAAGACACCCGCAAACTTGTCACCGAGGTTCGCCTTGACGCGGGCAATCAGATCGGTTTTGTTCGCGACCGATTTGCCACACACCACGAAAGCCCTTTTAGCTTTGGTTCGATCCACCTCGCCGCGCAGTTCATTCAGAGCGCCTTTGCCGGAGTGGATGCTCAAGGGGAATGAGCGGTGTCGAAAGGGGATGGCAGCTTCCATAGTGTGCTCCTCGCACGGTTTCGTAAGGTCAGTATGCGCATGATACGTGGACTGACTGCGAGAGGAAAGTTTCGCCCATGATTGTGTGGATCATGGCCATAACGCAGCGAACGAAATTCCGCAATGCGAGCGTTGCTGCGGCTTGAACTGACGTTGCATCCTATGCACACAAGTCGTACATTCGCCGAACTGCGCGCGTGGGTCAGTCCGCTCAATGAATTTTCCGAAGGAGAGGGGTTATGAAGCAAAGGGGTATACGTGTCAGCCGTATGAAGTTCTATGTCGAGGTTACGCTATGAGCCGGCTGCCGCTGGAGGGGATGCGCGTCGTCGAATTTGGGCAGATCATCTCGGGGCCGACGGCGGGCCTGATTTTTGGCGACATGGGGGCCGACGTCGTTAAAGTGGAGCCGATAGATGCGGGGATGCCGAGCCGGCCTAACAACCTGCGAAATGGTTCCTTCTTTTACTTCAATCGCAACAAACGCGGAGTCGCGGTGAACATTGCCACGCCCGAGGGACTCGAGGTGGCGCTGCGGCTGATCAAGCGCGCGGACATACTGATCGAGAATATGGCGCCAGGCACGATGGATCGATTGGGGCTGGGCTATGCCAAAATGCGTGAACATAATCCGCGCCTCGTCTACTGCAGCATCAAGGGCTATCTCACCGGTCCCTACCAGTTGCGAACGCTGATGGATGAGCCGGGACAAATGGCGTCGGGCCTTGCGTACATGACGGGTCTTCCCGGCCAGCCACTGCGCGCCGGCGCGTCGGTGGTGGATATCGGGGCCGCTACCTACGCCGTAATCGGCGTGATGGCTGCCTTGCTGGAACGGCAAACCACAGGAAAAGGGCAACATATCACCGGCGGGCTGTTCGAGACTGCGTTGTTTTTTGTGGGACAGCACATGTCCAACGCACAACTCTCCGGCGAGGAACCTGTGCCCATGTCGACCGCGCGAACCGCCAAGGGCGGACGCACCGCGATCTATGATCTGTTCAAGTGCAAGGGTGGCAAGCAGGTCTTCATCGGCATCATGAGTGACCCGCAGTGGATTCGCGCGTGTTCTGTGC
>JANMXV010000756.1:0-10641 GCA_031381325.1 Betaproteobacteria bacterium
TGCGCACGTCATCGCCTCGAAGACCGGGCTCTACGGGCTGATCAAAGCGCTGGCGCTGGAACTTGGCCCATACAATATACGTGCGAACCTGATCGCGCTGTCGACCATAGAAAACGTTCACGCAAATCCGGAGTGGTATCCCGAGCGAGGCGGGGGCGGTTACAGCGATGCAGATATCGCCGGCATACCGTTACGGCGCACCGGCAAGCCGCAGGAGGTAGCAAACGTTGCCGTGTTTCTCGCCTCGGATCAAGCGTCGTATGTGACGGGTGATCGTATACTCTGCGCGGGCGGGAAGTATATGTAAAGGCGAGCGTTGATTCCTTTGCGCTCTTCGCCTGAACATCAGTGCGAAGGTTGCAGACGCCAACACCCGCTCAGAGCAAAAAGAAATATGCACACATCTTGTTTTCCCTGCCGCTTTTTTCTCGTTAGCGGGACTACTCTTATTGTCATGGTTGCGGTGATAGGTAATAACATCCATGCTGCTGACTACCCGGCCAAGCCCGTGCGTATTATCGTACCCACCATCGCCGGCGCGGGTCTGGATTCGCTGACGCGCCTTGTTGCGCAAAAGCTTACAGAGAAATCCGGCAAGTCCTTTGTGGTTGATAACCGCGCCGGCGCAGGCGGCGCCATCGGTATGGAAATTGGTGCGCGCGCCGCCCCCGACGGCTACACCGTGGTCATGTTCACGCTTACGCATCTGGCAACCAGCACACTGCCAGGCAAACAATCTGTCGATATCCTGAAAGATTTCGCGCCGGTCATTTGGGTGACGAATTCGCCTTACCTGCTGAACGTTCACCCGACGGTGTCCGCCAAAAACGTCGCCGAGTTGATAGCACTGGCGAAGGCAAAGCCGGGCGCGATTAACTACGGCTCAACCGGCACCGGCGGCACGCAGCACCTTGCCGGCGTGTCGCTGAGTGTGCTGTCCGGTGCGAAATTTTTCCATGTGCCCTACAAAGGCGGTGCGCAAGTTGTCAACGATCTGCTGGGTGGGCAGATTCAGATGTCGTTCACCGTCTATCCGGTGACCAAGCCGCACACTGAATCAGGACGGCTACGTTCGCTTGCGGTGACCACCGCCAAACGCGCACCTGCGTTACCGAATATTCCCGCCATCGCCGAAACCGTGCCGGGCTATGAGATCAACACCTGGTACGGCATTGTCGCGCCGGCCCGTACTCCCGCGCCGATTCTCGATTGGCTCAATCGCGAGATTGCCGCAATACTGCAACAACCCGCACTCAAACAAAGTCTGGCCGTTGATGCGACCGAAGTGGTCGCGGCAAGCCGTGAGGAATTCAGCAAACATCTCGCGCGGGAAGTGCCCAAGTGGCGCAAGATCATTCGGCAATCCGGGGCAGCAATTCCATAAAACAAAGGCATCTGATGCGACCGACCAATTTAGTCATCATTCTGTCCGATCAACACCATCCCCGTTTGATGGGTTGCGCGGGTCATCCGCTGGTGAAAACGCCGAATATCGACCGGCTCGCCGCGCGCGGCACCCGTTTCTCATCGGCTTATACGAATTGTCCGATTTGCGTACCGGCGCGCGCAAGCCTTGCCACCGGGCGCTACGTCCACCAGATCCGCTTCTGGGATAACGCGATTGCCTATGATGGCAGTGTGCCCAGTTGGGGACACCGGCTGATGGCGCAAGGACATCGGGCCATCTCTATCGGCAAGCTTCACTATGTGAGTTCCGATCCCGCCCGCAACGGCTTCACGGAAGAAATTCTGCCTATGCACCTGGCCGACGGCGATGGTGACGTTGTAGGGCTGATACGTGATGAACTCATTGTGCGTAAGGGGTCTGCGAAACTCGGCCCTGAAGCAGGCCCCGGTGAATCCGACTACACCCGTTACGATCGCAGCATTGCCGGGCACGCCTGCCAATGGCTGGAAAGCAAAGCGCCAACGCTCACCGATAAACCCTGGGTGCTGTATGTCGGCTTTGTGTGCCCGCATCCGCCGCTGATCGCGCCGCCAGAGTTCTTCGAGATGTATGCGCACTGCGACATACCCATGCCGGACATGTACGCTGAAGCGGAACGGCCGCGCCACCCGCATATTGATTTTCTGCGCCGCAGCCGGCCGTTTGATGCCGGCTTTACCGGCCCGGCGATGGTCAAGCGCGCGATTGCAGCCTACATGGGATCGGTAAGCTTTATGGATCACAACGTTGGCAAGGTGCTGGCGTCACTGGAGCAAGCGGGGCTCAACGATTCAACGCGCGTGATATACAGTTCTGACCACGGCGAAAATCTCGGCGCGCGCGGCCTGTGGGCAAAGAACACGCTGTATGAAGATTCGGCGGGTATTCCGCTGATTCTTGCAGGGCCCGGAGTGCCTGAAGGACGCGTGGTTACCGATCCCGTCAGTCTGGTCGATGTATTCCCGACCGTGCTGGAATGTGTGGGAGCCAAGCCGGCGAACGAAGATGCAAACCTGCCGGGTGCGTCACTGCTGACAGGCGCGGCCAAGGGCGCAATGCCGGATCGCACCGTGCTCTCTGAGTATCACGCCAGTGGATCACCCTCAGGATCGTTCATGATCCGGCACGGTAAATTCAAATATATTCACTACTGCGGCTATGCGCCCATGCTGTTTGATCTGCAGAACGATCCCTACGAACGGCGCGACCTCGCGGGCGATCCTTCGTTCAAAGCTGATCTGGCAGCGTGCGTGGCACGGCTGCGCGCAACGCTGGACCCCGAAGCCATCGACCGTTTAGCCAAAGCCGATCAAGCGAACATGATCCATCGTCTTGGCGGCAAAGAGGCGGTGCTGGGCCGTGGCGCCATTCGCCATTCCCCACCGCCGGGTGTTGCTGCAACACGTATTACGGTGGATCGTCAATAGCTTGGCCACGTCATTGCCGAGATGCGATCACTTCGCGACATGGGCGCTGGCGCGTGGCTATGGGATTAGGAATGAAGCCGTTTGAAGGCTCGAGGTCTTGGTTATGACTCAACGGACATCGCTGCCATGCGCGAAGAAGGCATAATCTCGGCCAGCAGGTGGTAGTGGACAATCGTCCAGGCGCGGCCGGAAATATCGGGGCAGAGCTGGAAGCCAAAGCCCCGGCAGATGGGTATACGTTGCTTTTGGTTTTAAGCAGCCATGCAGCGAACGTAGCGCTCTACAAGGACGTGAACTTCCATCCGGTAAATTCGTTCGCACCGGTCACGCTGTTCGGATCATCACCACAGGTGCTATTAAGCAAGCCAAGCGCTTCATTCAAAATCAGGGCTCCCGGGCTGCGAGGCCGTTAACTGGTATGGAATCCTCGCGCCCGCTGGCTCACCCGGCCCGAATATCGAGAAACTGCACCAAGAGGTAATCAGGACGGTTCGTACCACCGATCTGCTAAAGCAGGATTTCGCGGACATCGAACTGCTGCCACTGAATGCGTTCCCGGGCGGCATAGACCCACGCCCAGATCGCGAACCTGCGTGCGGGCCTGACTCATGATACTGAATCGACCTTACCTTGGCAGGCGCCGTCGCGCCAAAGTTCGGCAGCTTGGTCACCGCGGCTGCCAGCGTCTAGTCGGCAAGGCGGGCGTAATGCTTGCTGGTAACACGGGTCTGGTGCCGGGAGCCGGAATCGAACCGGCACGCTGTTGCCAGCGCGGGATTTTGAGTCCCGTGCGTCTACCAATTCCGCCATCCCGGCAAAGGAAGCCAACTGGAGGGCGCGATTATAGCGCCGTAAATGCCCTTGCGCGATATCGGCATTTTCCGCCGCGTATAATCCGCGCGATGCGTCTTGAAGACTTTGATTTTGAGTTGCCGC
This sequence comes from Betaproteobacteria bacterium, assembly GCA_031381325.1. Taxonomy (GTDB): domain Bacteria; phylum Pseudomonadota; class Gammaproteobacteria; order Burkholderiales; family SG8-41; genus UBA5216. The sequence goes on from JANMXV010000756.1 coordinate 3,811, forward strand.
CGGATTTGATTGCGCAGTTGCCGGCTGCTGAGCGCACCGCGAGCCGCTTGCTGCATCTCGATGGCGCAAGCGGCGCGTTATCGGATGGCCGCTTCATGCAGTTGCTTCAACACGTGGCGCGCGGTGATGTGATGGTCTTCAACGACACGCGCGTGATCAAGGCGCGTCTCACTGGCGTCAAGGACAGCGGCGGAAAAGTCGAAGTGCTGATCGAGCGTATGTTATCAAGTGACACAGCGCTGGCGCAGATTCGCGCGAGCAAATCGCCGCGCAGCGGAAGCCGGCTCACGCTTGCTGGCGGGGTGGTTGCAACCATGCTGGGCAGGCAAGGCGAATTTTTTGAATTGCGATTCGAGAATTGCGCAGACATCCATACGCTGCTTGAACTGCACGGCGCCGTGCCGCTGCCGCCGTATATCACGCATGCTGCCGATGCGGTGGACGAATCACGTTATCAAACGGTTTACGCACGCGCCCCCGGCGCTGTCGCTGCACCTACAGCGGGCTTGCATTTTGATACGGCGATGCTTGATGCGCTGAAGCAACAAGGCGTGACCCTCGCGCACGTCACGCTGCATGTGGGCGCGGGCACTTTTCAGCCGGTGCGCGTAGCGGATTTGCGCGAGCATCAAATGCACAGTGAGTGGTATGACGTGCCAAAGGCCACAGTTGATGCGATACACGCAGCGCGCACGCGCGGTTCGCGTGTCATGGCGGTGGGCACCACCAGCCTGCGCGCGCTGGAGTCGGCGGCGAGTGGAGAACGCAGCGGCGTACTGAAAGCGGGCACGGGCGATACGCGCCTGTTCATCACGCCGGGTTACGCATTCAAGGTGGTTGACCGGCTGCTCACCAATTTTCATTTGCCGAAATCGACGCTGCTGATGCTGGTGTCGGCGTTCGCCGGCGTGGATAATGTGCGCCGCGCTTACCGGCATGCGATAGAACAGCGTTACCGATTTTTCAGCTATGGCGACGCCATGCTGATTGAAAGAAACCTTTCGTGACACGGCCACAACCCCATAGCCGGCTAGCCTATCGCCACTTCATCACCATTACCACGCGCTGGATGGATAACGATGTTTACCGCCATGTGAACAACGTTGTTTATTATTCGTTTTTCGATACCGCGGTGAACGAATATATGATACGCCAGGGCGTGCTCGATCTGGAAGGTTCGCCGGTGGTGTGTCTGGTGGTGGATAGCGGCTGCCAGTTTTTCAGCCCTGTCGCGTTTCCGGATGCGGTGCATTGCGGTCTGCGCGTGGCGCATCTGGGCAACAGCAGTGTGCGTTTCGAGATCGGCATTTTTCGTAATGATGAACCGCTGGCGGCAGCGCAAGGCCATTTTGTGCATGTGGCGTGTGACCGCCTGACGCAGCGTCCGGTGTCGATGCCCGAAGACATGCGCCGTGCGCTGGAGGCGCTGCGTGCCGCGTATTGAGAATTGCAAACACTGTTACAACTGAGCAACGATACTTCCTTCCCTCACCCTCGGTCGCTCTCCCGATGGTAGAGGGAAGAAAAGCCCTTCTCCTCTCGGGACAAGGGAACACTTGCAGCGGAGCAGAAGGGTGGGGAGAGCGTAGCGAGGGGGCCGAAGGCGGGAAAAAATATCACGTGGATATGCAATTCTCAACAATTGAAATAGGCCGAGATGGAATTCACAGTCACACACACAGAGGGGCGCGCACGGCGCGGCGTTTTGCGCACTGCGCATGGCGACATCGATACGCCAGCTTTCATGCCGGTGGGCACTTATGGCACGGTGAAGGCAATGAGCCCGGTCGAGTTACGAGAACTGGGCGCGCAAATCGTGCTTGGCAATACCTTTCACCTGTGGCTGCGGCCGGGGTTGGAAGTCATCGGCGCGCACGGCGGGCTGCACCGCTTTATGGGCTGGGATGGGCCGATACTCACCGATTCGGGCGGGTTTCAGGTGTTCAGCCTGGGCGCGCTGCGCAAGATCACTGAAGAAGGCGTCAAGTTTCAGTCGCCGGTGAATGGGGATGCGTGCTTTCTGTCGCCCGAGGAATCGATGCGCATTCAGCGCGTGCTCAATTCGGATATCGTGATGGTGTTCGATGAATGCACGCCGTATCCCGCGACGGTGGATGAGGCGCGTGCCTCGATGCAGCTTTCGATGCGTTGGGCCGCACGTTCAAAAGAAGCTCACGCTGGCAATGCCAACGCCTTGTTTGGGATCGTGCAGGGCGGCGTGTATGAGCCGCTGCGCGATGAATCGCTCGCCGGCCTTACTGGCATCGGCTTCGACGGCTACGCGATAGGCGGTCTGTCGGTGGGCGAAACCAAAGCAGAAATGCTGCGCATTCTGCGCCACACCGCGCCGCAATTGCCCGCCGGCAAGCCGCGTTACCTGATGGGCGTGGGCACGCCCGCGGACATCGTTGCGGCTGTGACTGCGGGCGTGGACATGTTTGATTGCGTGTTGCCCACGCGCAACGCGCGCAACGGCTGGCTATATACCAGCGAGGGCGTGATCAAGCTGCGCAATGCGCAATACCGCAACGACTTAAAACCGCTGGACCCGCAATGTGCTTGCTACACCTGCGGCAACTTCACGCGCGCCTATCTGCACCATTTGCAAAAGGTGAATGAGATACTCGGCGCGCGGCTCAATACTTTGCACAATCTGCATTTTTATCAACGGCTGATGCAGCGCCTGCGCGCGGCCATTACCGCCGGGACGCTGGCGTCCATGGCTGCGGCGTTGGGCGACAGGCACGACAGCGGTGAGCCGGAAAGTGACAAAATAGGTTAAAATACAAGGGTTTTGCGCATGCGGCTTGAATTCGCGGGCCGGCGCCACACAGTGATCCAAAGCAGTTTCCCCGGAGAGTGTCAGCTATGTTTATCAGTCAGGCGTGGGCCCAGAGCGGCGTGACGCAAGGAGGCGGCATCGAGAGCATGCTGCTGATCGTGTTGATGTTCGGCGTGCTTTATTTCATGATGATCCGCCCGCAAATGAAGCGCGCCAAGGAGCATAAGGTCATGCTCGAGGCGCTGCAAAAGGGCGATGAGGTGGTCAGCGGCGGCGGCATCCTCGGTCGTATCACCAAAATCAGCGAGAGCTATATCACGCTCGAAGTGGCTCAGGGCGTGGAGATGGTGCTGCAACGCTCTGCCATACAAGTCGTGCTGCCTAAGGGCACGATTAAGAACATCTAGTGAAGGAGTGAATGGGTGAAAGGGTGAAGGGGGTACCCCATTCACAACTTTACTCCTTCACTCCTTCACGAAAAAAACAATGAACCGCTACCCTCTCTGGAAATACATTCTGATCGCCGTTGTTCTGGCGGTGGGCTTCTTCTTCACCGCGCCGAATTTCTATGGCGAGTCGCCCGCGGTTCAGGTCTCGCTTAAAAAACCCACGGCGAAGATCGATGCCGCGCTGCTCGGACGCGTCGAAGAGGCGCTGAGCAAAGGGGGCTTCAAGCCCGAAGGGCTGATGCAGGACGCCACCGGCATCAAGGCGCGCTTTGGCGACACCGATACGCAGTTGAAAGCCAAGGAGTTGCTGCAAACGCAACTGGGCGACGATTACGTGGTCGCGCTTAACCTGCTGTCACGCAGCCCGCAATGGTTGACCTCCATCGGCGCGCTGCCGATGTATCTGGGGCTGGATTTGCGCGGCGGCGTGCATTTTCTGTTGCAGGTGGACATGAGGGCCGCGCTCAACAAGAAAATTGACACCACGGTGGGGGATATACGCGGCGCGTTGCGCGACAAGCGTATTCAATATTCCGGCGTCACCCGTGACCGGGATGACGTGATCGTGCGATTCCGCGACAAAGATGCGCAAACCAAAGGGCTTGCCGAAATTGAAAAAGCGTTGCCCGATCTGGAATTGAAAACGCAGGAGGACGGCGCCGAATTCAAGGTCATTGCCAAACTCAAGCTGGAGTCCGTAACGCGCACGCAGGAATTCGCGCTGCAGCAAAACATTACCACGCTGCGCAATCGCGTGAACGAACTGGGCGTGGCCGAGCCGATTATTCAGCAGCAAGGCGCGGACCGTATCGTGGTGCAGTTGCCGGGTGTGCAGGACACCACACGCGCCAAAGAAATTCTGGGCCGCACCGCCACGCTGGAAATTCGCATGGTTGAAGCGCACGCCAGCGATCCCAGCGGCCGCAACTACGACCCGCAAAAACTCGAACAAGCGATCAAAGGGCAGGTGCCGTTCGGCACCGAGTTGCACTATTCGCAGCGTGAACGCGGCAAAGAAGCTCTGCTGCTGAGCAAGCAGGTGGTGATTACCGGTGAGCGTTTGACCGATGCGTCGCCAGGCTTTGATTCCACCGACCACCGGCCGATAGTGAGCGTAACCCTGGACGGGCAGGGCGCGCGCGTCATGCAGCAGGTCACGCGCGAGGGCGTCAAACGCCGCATGGCCATCGTGCTGATCGACCGCGGCAAACCCGAAGTGCTGACCGCGCCGGTGATTCAGTCCGAGTTGGGCGCACGCTTCCAGATTACCGGTTTCGGCACCACCTCCGAGACCAAGGATTTGTCGCTGCTGCTGCGCGCGGGTGCGTTGGCGGCGCCGATGGACATTGTTGAAGAACGTACCGTTGGCCCGTCGCTGGGCGCCGAGAACATCAAAATTGGTTTTCATTCGATGTGGTATGGCTTCGCGGCGATTGCGGTGTTCATGGTGCTGTACTACATGCTGTTCGGTGCGATTTCCATCATCGCGCTGTCATGTAACTTATTGTTTTTAATAGCATTATTATCCATGCTGCAAGCGACGTTGACGCTGCCGGGAATTGCTGCGATTGCACTGGCGCTGGGTATGGCGATCGACGCCAACGTACTGATCAACGAGCGCATACGCGAAGAATTGCGCAGCGGCAATACGCCGCAGGCCGCGATCTACGCCGGCTATGATCGCGCATGGGGCACCATTCTGGATTCCAACGTCACCACCTTGATTGCCGGTATCGCGCTGTTTGCTTTCGGCTCTGGGCCGGTCAAGGGATTCGCGGTGGTGCATTGCCTCGGCATACTGACGTCCATGTTCAGCGCGGTGATGTTGTCGCGCGCGCTGGTGAATCTGTGGTACGGCACGCGGCGCAAACTGGATAGCATATCGATTGGGCAGGTGTGGAAGCCGACGGAGGGCAAGGCTTAAGGCATCGTGCCTCGTAGCCTGCGGAGACGAAAATGGAATTCTTCAGAATCAAACGCGATATCCCGTTCATGCGCCACGCGCTGATCTTCAATGTAATCTCGCTGATTACATTTGTGATCGCGGTGATTGCGCTATCGACCAAGGGTCTGCATCTGGGCGTGGATTTCACCGGCGGCACGGTGATGGAAGCCAGTTACAGCCAGCCGGCTGATCTCAACAAGATACGTGATTCGATGGCCAAGCTCGGTTTTACCGAGGCCAGCGTGCAGAATTTCGGCACCACGCGCGATGTGCTGATCCGCTTGCCGGTGAAGCAGGGCGTTACCAGTGCGAAACTGTCCGAGCAAGTACTGGTGGAGTTGAAACAGATCGACAGCACCGTCAATCTCAAGCGCGTCGAGTTTGTCGGCCCGCAAGTCGGCAAGGAATTGCTCGAAAACGGCGCGCTGGCGTTGCTGTTTGTGTCGATAGGCATTGTGCTCTACCTATGGGTACGTTTCGAATGGAAATTCGGCGTGTCGGCGATCATTGCCAACCTGCACGACGTGGTGATTATTCTCGGCTTTTTCTCGATATTTCAATGGGAATTTTCGCTGCCGGTGCTGGCGGCGGTGCTGGCGATTCTGGGCTACTCGGTGAACGAGTCGGTGGTGGTGATGGACCGGGTGCGCGAGAATTTCCGCAACCGCAAGTTCCGTAGTACGCCCGTGCCGCAGGTGATCGACAACGCGATAACGGTCACCATGTCACGCACCATCATTACCCACGGCTGCACGCAGTTGATGGTGTTCTCGATGCTGATCTTCGGCGGCGAGACGCTGCATTACTTTGCGCTGGCGCTGACCATCGGCATCTGCTTCGGCATCTATTCCTCGGTGTTTGTCGGCAGCCCTTTGCTGATGTGGCTGGGTTTGCGGCGCGAAGACCTCGCCCGCACTGAACGCAAGCCCGCCGACGCGACTGTTTAACGCGGCGCACACAGGGCTTACGTGGAATTTCTCGCCGGCTTCATCGATATCGTTCTGCATCTGGATAGACATCTGCAGGTGCTGATCCAGAACTACGGTGTGTGGATCTACGCGATCCTGTTTCTGATCATCTTTTGCGAGACGGGCCTGGTGGTGATGCCGTTTCTGCCGGGCGATTCATTGTTGTTTGTCTCCGGCGCGCTGGCGGCCACGGGCAATATGCACGTGCATACGCTGTTCATGATTCTGGTAGCGGCGTCGTTCCTCGGCGACAACACCAACTACTGGATCGGCCGTTTCTTCGGCCCCAGGGTGTTTTCAAGGGAAGGCTCTCTATTGTTCAATCCCAAATACCTTGAACAAACGCAAGGCTTCTACGACCGGCACGGCGGCAAGACCATCGTCATCGCCCGTTTTGTGCCCATTGTGCGCACCTATGCGCCCTTTGTGGCCGGCCTCGGACGCATGCTATATCCGCGCTTTGCCATGTTTGCGTTCGGTGGTGCAGTGCTGTGGATCGGCTCGCTGGTTTACGCCGGATATTTTTTCGGCAACATTCCGTGGGTGAAAAACAATCTGTCACTGGTGATCATCGGCATTGTTGTGTTGTCCGTACTGCCGGGCATTATTGAGTACCTGCGCCGCAAGTTCGGCGCGCGCGCCAACGCAGCGTGAATCATTAGTTAAGAGCGCCCGCTAATTTTCGGC
>JANMXV010000797.1:0-5630 GCA_031381325.1 Betaproteobacteria bacterium
GCCCGGCCCCATCCAGTTGTGCGAGAGCAGCGGAATATCGAGATGGGCGATGCGCTCGGCCGGCACCAGCCCGCGCCATGCCACGCAACCGGTGAAGCGCGGCGTCTCGGGACCGAAGGTGAGATCGCGCACGCGGCTGTGTATGCCGTCGGCGCCCACCAGCACGTCGGCCTCTATCGAGGCGCCGTTGTCAAAACGCGCAACCACGCGCTCGCCTTTGTCTTCGATGCCGGCCAGACGGTGGCCGGCATGCGCGCGCGCTTTGGGCAGCGCAGCGGCCAACAGCGCCGCGAGGTCGCCGCGATGAAAATGATAGTACGGCGCGCCGAACGCAGCCTCGACCTCCAGCCCCAGCGGCGCGCGCTGCAGGGTACGGCCATCGTCCCAGCGCCGTTGATGCACGCCGATTGGCCGCACACCCCACGCATCCATCACGTCTTTGAGGCCGAGCTGATGCAGCAGCCGCGACGCGTTGGGACTGATCTGCAGGCCGGCGCCGATCTCGCCGAATTTCGCCGCCTGCTCGTAGACATGCACATCGCAACCGGCCTTCAACATCGCGAGCGCAGCGGAAAGCCCGCCGATGCCGCCGCCGATCACTGCCACTTGCAAGCTCATACCATGTCTCCGTTCAACGCCGTCGCCCAATCGGCGCTCACTCCGCCCGCGCGCCCGACAACTTCACCACCGGCCCCCATTGCTCAATCTGCGCCTTGATAAACATGCGGTATTGCTCAGGCGAACTGGCAGCAATATCCATGGCAAAAGCGTTGAGCCTTTCGGCGACATCCGCGCGTTTCAATATTTTTGTCGATTCGCCGTTGAGCCGCGCGACGACGGCTGCCGGCGTGTTGGCCGGCAAATGCAGCCCGTGAAAATTCAGCGCATCGTAGCCGGGCAGCACACTGGCAATCGACGGCACATTGGGCAGATGCGGCGTGGTTTGCGCGCTGGTCACGCCCAGCGCGCGCACCTTGCCCGCCTGCACCTGCGCCAGCGCGGTGGAAACCGCGACCATCGAGTAATCGACCTCGCCCGCGAGTACGCCCGTCAACGCGGGGCCGCCGCCTTTGTAGGGCACGATGACCACTTTGATTTTCGCGAGGCTATTCATCCATTCGGCGAAAATATGCGACGACGTGCCGATACCCTGTGCGCCGAAGCGCAAGGCGCCCGGCTTGGCGCGCGCGTGGTCAATCAGCCCTTTCAATCCGCTGAACGGTGAGCCGGCAGGCACGATCAACACCAGTGGAAACGTCACCCACAGCCCCGCATGCGCGAAGTCATGCAACGGGTTATACGGCAGCTTCGCATAAAGTGCGGGCGCTATCGCCATGGTGGAAATCGCGCCAACGAGCGAGGTGTAGCCGTCCGGCTGTGATTTCGCCACGAGATCGGCGCCGACAATACCGCCCGCCGCCGGACGGTTATCCACCACCACCGGTTGACCGAGGCTTTCGGTCAACCGCTGGCCGACGATGCGCGCCAGCGTATCGGTCGACCCGCCGGGCGCGAAGGGCACGACCAGGCGCAGTGCGCGCTGCGGGAATTGTTGCGCGGCTGCGGAGTACGGCATGGCACAGGCGGCCATTACCACACCCACGGCGATCCGATGCAGTAGCGCGATTTTCATCCGCTGCAGCGCCATCATCGCGCCAGCGCCTTCTTGCGCCACGCTTCCCATTCGCGATCAAATGGATTGTTTGTCATGGAGGCCGCAGCGGGCGGGCGGTTATGCATCATCTTGCCGCCGAGGGCAATCGCTCGCGACTGAATCTGCGCATTGACATCGAGATAAACACTACGCCCTACAGCCGACGGAATTGAGTAGCCGACGGTCACCATGCCATGCCCGCGCATCAGCACCGCCGGGCCTTTGCCGAGCGTCACGGCGAGCGCGCGGCCCAACTCCGCGCGGCCGATGCCACCCCCGAATTCACCGTTTTGATGCGCCGGCACGCCCTCGCCCAGAAAGTTGGCGGAAATAATCACCGGCCGCAATACAACGTCGCTCACCGAAAACGCCACCACCGACGGCGTATGCGCATGCACCACCGACATCACATCGGGCCGCGCGCGATAAATCTCGCTGTGGATGAAGCGCTCGGAAAATGATTCGCGACCCTTCGCATCCACCGCGCGCCCCTCAAGATCGTACTCGATGACGTCATTCGCGGTAACCAATTCCGGCGCAATCGCGCGCGACATCAAAAAACGATTGGCATCGCGCGGATGCCGCACACTGAGGTGGCCGCGTATATCGATCACGCCCTTGTCCACGAGTATGCGGTTGGCGGCGATCAAATCCTCGATGAGCGAGGGTTCTACCGGACCTGCGGAAAGCGGCGGGGATTGCGCAGATGCGGTTTGTGGTGACGTTAGAGCGGCGGCTGTCATCAATAATCCGAACAATATCGTTACCTGCCTTTTCATTTGCACTCCCGCTTAAGATTATTTGAGATGCTATTCGTGGGGTCTGGCCGCCATAGTAATCTGATGTATTGCGGAATCGCCAAACCCCTTTAACGCCACAACCCCGGCAACACCGCAATGCTTTCAATCAGGCAAGTATGCGGCTCACGCTTGAGTTGTTCACGTTTATGTGCGCCGGAGAGCACACCCACGCTCACCGCTACACCTGCATTACGCGCGGCCTGTAAATCAGAAACCGTGTCACCGACGTTAAGCACGTGGCGCACATCCAATGTGCCCGTTGCTTCCATCGCCCGAAAGATCATGTAAGGTGCGGGCCGCCCCAGCGGCACATCGTCGCCGCAGATCACGGCATCGGCAATATCACGCCACCTTAAGGCATCGAGAAGAATGCCGGTGATATCGCGGTCGAAACCGGTGTTAAGCGCGAGCTTGATGCCACGCTCGCGCAGCCACGCAAAGGTTTCCATGGCACCGGCAACCGGCTCGGCTTCGCGCGTGAACACGCGCTGCAAGTGGTTTTTAAACGATGCATAAACCGCTTCCACGCGCGCGGGATCACCGCCATATTTTGGCGCGACCAGGCTTGCAATCGCCTCGCGCTTGGATGCGCCGCGAATGGCATTGATCTGTTCCGCCGAAGCCTCCACGCCGTGCTCGGCGAGTGCCGCCGAAAACGCACGCGCTACTTCGCCGCGATCCTTGACGGTGGTGCCCGCCATATCGGACACCACCAGCCGGATTTCCTTCAATCGTGAAGCTTCAAACAACTGCGGCTAGTCCAGCGGCTCCAGCTTGATGATCGACGCGCCATGGTTGCTGCCCACCCAGAAGGTGGTGCGCGGCCCGGATTGGTTTTCGACGAACACGCGGCGGATATTGGTGGTACGCGGCAACAGGTATTCGACGAACTCGCCGGTCTTGGTGTTGAGGCGCGCCACACGGTCGTTCAACATCGAGCCGGTCCACGCATCGCCGTTCTTGTCTGTAGTCACATCGTAAGGTGCTGCCCACGGCGTCGGCACCAGCCATTCCTTCATCTCCATAGTCTTGGTATCGAGCATGCCGATGCGGTTGCCGCGATATTGGCCAAACCACAGGCGATCCTGCGCGTCCATCGAGCCGCGGCGCGGCCCGGCAATCCTCGTATCCTTCTCGAAGAGGAATATCTGCACCTCGCCGGTCTTGGCATCGATGCGGCCGATCTGGTCGCGACCGATGTCGGTAAACCAGCCGTTGTTCTTGGAATCGGAAACCACGTCATAGATATTGTGTCCTTGCGGCGTAGCCTTGTACGGTTCCCAGGTTTCCCACTTGCCGGTCTTGAGATCGATGCGATGCACACCGGCAAAACCGTTGTTCTGCGCCCACACTTTGCCGTCAACGCCGATGTTCATCGGGCTGGTCATATTGATCTGCGTGTTGGGACGGTTCCATTCGGGCGGCGCTTCCCAGTGTTCAAGCTTCTCGGTTTTGGTGTTGTACTTGTGTATCGCCGCCTGATACATGCCGCCCAGCCACATGTTTTCATCGCGATCCATGCGTATCGACAGCGCGCCCAGCGGCGAGCCTTTTTTCAGTGTCGGCACGGGGATTTCCGTGAGCTTGCCGGTCTTCGGATCAAACTTGCCGATGGTCTGCTCGCCAAAGTTGGAGAACCACGCCATGCCTTTGGAATCGACTACCACGTCGTGCGGCTCGATGGTCGGGCGCGGCAAATCCCACTCGGTGATCACCACGCGCGTGGCGCGGCCTTTGGGACGCGGGAACGGTTTGAAATCGTATTCCCAAGTGGTATGCGCGTTCAGATTCACCGACGCAAAAAACGCCGCTTGCGAACGCTGTATACGCGCACGGTCTTCGCCCACCACATCGGTGTCGCGCCCGGTCAAGCGGCGCTGTGGCATCAGCGGGGTGCTCTGATTGGCGTAAGTGCCCATGCGCGCGATGGTCTGCAGGAAACCGTCGGTGTCGTACTTCGAGCGCACGATGCGCTCCAGCGTGTGGCACGTTACGCAGCCTAGCAGCGCGCGCTTTTGCTGATCGTCGCCCGGCATGCTGTTCAGCCATTCGGCGTTGGTGAGTTGCGCAGCCATATCGCGTGCGCGTATCAACTTCAAGTCTGCCTGCGCGGCGCCCTGTGTACCACTAGCGGCAACCTCAACAATCGCCCGGCGCGCAAGATCGTAGCCCACCGCGCGTATCGACAGCGCGTATTTGCCGGGTTCGAGTTTGTTGGACGGAAACTGATAGCGCCCCTTATCGTCGGTGACCACCGTCACCGTCATGTTGGAGCCGGCGCGTCTGGCGTTGACCAGCACGCCTTCCATGTTGTCTTCTTCGGCGGACGACACCACACCCCACAATGCAGATTGCGCCGACGCCATGAACGGCGTGAACGCAAACACCAGCAACAACAACGGCAAAATTTTGAACTTCATAACTCCCCCTTTGGACAAAATGTTTTCATTCCGACGCCTTTGCGTGGGCATCTTTGCAACTATCGTATGCCTTGCCCCGGCGTTAAGCAAATCCGTGGCGGCATCCCTCACTATCAAAACAGCTAAAGTCTACACGCTACACGGAATGGCAGTTTTTGTATGTTCCGACGACAGGTGCGCCGGTTGTGCCAAAGCCCGCTGTGGGCAAGTAAGTCAACGACTCCGCGCGAAACTGCTGTAATAAATGCGTAAATTCAACGGGATATAAAAATGTCATTTTGGTAGAGTTGGATTCTGACGATTGTTCTTGACAGGACGTAGCCTCGGATAAAGAATGCAAAATAAATAAGCTTGGGCACGGACCTCATCGTGTTGGTGCGATAAAGAGTTTCTCCCGCACCGAGCGCATCAGGATCGCAAAGCAGTTTTCAGAAATTGCAAGGGGGCGAACAATGATACGACGAATTTCAGGGACGTTTGGCGCCAATCGACTCATAGCAATAGCACTCGCCTTAGCAATAAACAAGACTTGACCCCTTCGATGCGCCCGCTCGTGTCGGACCGGTAATCGGGATCGTTAGCTGATAAAAATGGCTCTTCACCTACTTAGCGCTGAGCGTCTGAGCAAGCTCCTCAGCGCTGGAGAAGTATCCGCGCGCGAGCAAGCGTCGTATCTATCGGCGGGCCTAATCGTGTGGATTCTACCGATCTATCTAATGATCGCGCCCAGACCAAACTTTTCCGCATGGCCGATCG
>JANMXV010000833.1:0-1175 GCA_031381325.1 Betaproteobacteria bacterium
GGAGGTGATCGCGCTCGCAAAAACGAGTCCCGGTCAATTGACGTATGCCTCCACCGGCAACGGCACCAGTCCGCACATGCTGATGGAAATGTTCAGCGCAATGAGCGGCGTGAAAATGGTGCATGTGCCGTACAAAGGCCAGGCGCCCGCTGTGGTCGATCAAATCGCCGGGCAGATTCAACTGGCGTTTAACACCGCGGCGACAGTGCTGCCCTACGTGCAAGCCGGCAAGTTAAAAGCGATAGCGATTTCGACGCGCGAACGTTTTCCGCCCATGCCAAACTTATCGACGGTGGAAGAAGGCGGCATCAAGGGCTTTGACGGCAGTTCGTGGCAATCGGTGGTGATGCCCGCGAATACGCCGCGCGAGATAGTCGCCAAGGCGTATCAGGAACTTTCGACGATGCTTAAATCACCGGAGGTGCGTGATCGCTTTCTCGCGCAAGGCGCGATATCCTCGGGCATGCCCCCGGACGAGTTTGTGGCTTTTATGAAACGCGAAATGGAAAAGTGGGCGAAGGTTGCGAAGTTTGCCAATATCCGGCTCGACTGATTCAGCGGCGCTGGCGCACAGCGACGGCTTGCGCGCGCGACGCACCGCAACGGGGATTACGCTGGAGTTCCCGGTGCTGCGCGCGCCAGGCGCTGCGTTGGGCCTCGGTGCATTTGCCGTGCTGTGCGGATTAATGCCCGCGCTGGGCCTATCGGCGCTGCTGCCACTGGAAAGCGCCAATGCGTCGGCCCTGTTATCGCTGGCGCTGATAGGCGGATTCGCCGCGCCGTTTATAGTGGCGAGTATCGTGTTCGCACTGCTGGCGATTTATTTGTTGGCCAATTCATTGCGCGTTGAAATCAACGCCGCAGGTGTGCGCACCGAGCGGCGCGTGTTTGGACGCGTCACGCAATTGCGTACAATCGCAGTTGCTGATGTGGCCGGGGTCGAGCCCCGTATCGGCGCACGCTACCAGAACCTGTTCAGTTCAACGCCGCGCTATGCGTTGATTGCCAGGCATCGCGCCGAACGCCGTAATGACGTGGTGATCGCCGAAGATTTGACAGGGCAGGCGCTGATGATCGAAGTACGCACGCTGATTTGCACCGCGCTTAGCATACAAATAACCTATTAAAAACAAATGGTTACCATATGAATATGGCCTCAGAAGACACACGGGCAA
>JANMXV010000853.1:0-2087 GCA_031381325.1 Betaproteobacteria bacterium
CCGCATGGGGGGGACCGGTTACCCGCCAAACGCATATCTAGAGTCATAGGCTCGAAATCTTCAGTAGGATGGCAGTCACAGCGGGGTCTTTCGCTGCATTGCTTGCCAATGCTCGATCCGTAGGAATGTAATGATTGCCGACATCATTAAGCCTCCCGGACAGTACGAGAGTCTGTGCTTCATGCTCGGCGATTCTTCGATCTATGCCGGCGCGCTCTAACTGTGTAAAAAGTTCGTTTTTTTCGGGTGTATTAAGGCCCTCATTAATGCCCAAGACAATAAGGGCAACATCCTTGAATGCATCGCTTCGAAGTTGGTCCAGTGGTGTCGCGCTGCTTGCTGGTATATGAGATCGGCCCGAGGTGACTGCGGTCGCCTTCTCAATTTCAGCGTCGAGGCTTTCTACGTTTTTGTAAACGTCAAAGCCCTCTCCCTTGAATGCCTCCTCAAGCCTATTATCGTCCACCAAAGCGCAATGCCGACCTTCCCTTTGCTTAACTGCAAGTGCCGCCTCAAGAATCCATGAGTCTGGGATATGCTCACGTCGTTTTTCGCGCTTCTGATTTTCATCGAACGGCGGGGCAATATCGAAGTACCTTCCCCAAGCATTAATGCCGTGCTGTTCTGTCATGGGAAGTTTTTCGATCTTGTTGTCAGTCAAGAACCTCTCGAAAGCGAGCCAGGAGTGCCGAATAATTTCCGCTCTTTCCCATAACATCAAGTGGGGCGGCGGGAGACTCTTAACAAACATCTGGTTATACGCGCGCTGTGCGAGACCTGCGTAGGCGGTATTAACTTTCACCACGTCCTTCATGATTTCTTCGACCATATGCGTCCGCTCCTCTTCGAGGACAATGTGCGGAATGTATATTTTTAGCGTTCCTTTTCTGGCGCGCAGCAAAAGCTTTTCAAAATCTGGGTGCTGAAAATGCGTCTTACGCAGTACGCTAGTGTCGATAACTAGGTGAAAGGCATCCATGCTTTATGACTGTCGTTTTTGCTACTTGGCGTATATGGCATTGCCTTCAGCTCAGAAATCCCGAAAATACGGCACTGCTTTAGGTGGCGCATCATGAGGCATAGCTCCGCAGTCATCTTCTACATCGTACAGAAACAGCACATCGATCAAGAGGTGGTCGAAAAGCTTGACGCGATCGTGGAAATTGCTGCTCGGGCTAAACCGATGGGGATGTGACGTATAGATGCGCGCGCAATCCGAAGTGCCAAAGGACATACGGAGTGAAAAAACAAAAACTTGAACTCACCTGGATCGGCAAGGAGAACCGGCCAAAGCTGGAGCCGCGCATTTTGCTGGAGGACCCGGCGAAGTCGTATCACTCGAAGCATCGGGTGACGGACAAGGATATCTTCGACAATCGTTTGATTTTTGGAGATAACCTGCTGGCGCTGAAGGCGCTGGAGCAGGAGTTCACGGGCAAGGTGAAGTGCGTGTTCATCGATCCGCCGTACAACACCGGCAGCGCGTTTACGCATTACGACGACGGGCTGGAGCATTCGATCTGGCTGTCGCTGATGCGCGATCGGCTGGAGATCATTCGGCGCTTGCTGACAGAGGACGGTTCCCTGTGGATTACCATCGACGACAATGAGGCGCACTACCTTAAAGTGATGTGCGATGAGGTGTTTGGACGGAAGAACTTCGCTGCTAATTGTTTGTGGCAAAAGGTGTATTCAGAGCGAATGGACGCGCGTGGATTTAGCGTTTCGCACGATCATGTTCTCGTATATCGCAAGTCCGAGCGCTTTGAGCCTATACAGTTGTTCAAGGACCAAAACTCGGCGCAGTTTGGATTTCTTGACGAGAACACCAGGAAGCACTACAGGCGACGTTCGCTCCGCAAGGAGGGATCTGAGTCGAGACGCGAAGATCGTCCTTCGATGTGGTATTCGATAAAAGCGCCAGACGGCACTGACGTGTGGCCAGTGAGCTATGCGCCGTTTACGCTGGATTTATCGGGTATCCGTTACCAACCCGTCGATCGCGATCTGTTGATCCAGCACCTGCGCACGCACGAGCAGGAAACGCTCAGTTTCAGTTCGGCTGGCCTGCATGAACTCAGGCTGGA
>JANMXV010000018.1:0-4840 GCA_031381325.1 Betaproteobacteria bacterium
CAGCGGGAAGCGCCGCGAAGCAATCTGCTGCAGCGCCAGCTCGCACGATTTGTAACTGTGACCGCGCGCGCTGTGCATGGTGATGAATTTCACGGTGAATTTTTCCAGCGGGAAATTCGGAAATGTCGCCATTTCGCCCTGCGCCACCATGATGCCGCCCTTGCGCTTTAACGCGTCGATGGCGAGCAGCATTGGTTTCGTGCCCGCGCCGGCGGTGCAGTCGAGCGCGACATCCACGCCGCGGTCGTGGGTGATTTCCATGATGCGCCCCAGCACATTTTCCTCATCGACATTGATCACGTAATCGGCGCCGAGAGCTTTGGCGACTTCTAGGCGTGCAGCATCCTTGTCGGTGCCGGTGACGATGACGAGCGAGGCGCCTGCCTGTTTGCAGATGACGGTCTGTGACAATCCTTGTTGTCCCGGCCCCTGGATCAGCACCGTGGAGTTGTAACCGACACCGCCATCGAACAGCGACCATTCGACGCCGTTGGCCATGGGCGTGACCAGCCCCGCCAATTCGGGCGTGACGCCTTTAGGCACGTGATGCACCACGGCATTCCACGGCAGGTAGACATACTGCGCGAAGCCGCCCCACAAATGCGGCGCCTTTTCCGCCGAGGTGTAGCCGTAGCGGATGGCATCGGGATTGGTGCGCCAGTTGGTGTTCTCGCAATGCCGGTACTGCCCGGCATGGCACCACTCGCATTGGCCGCACGACACATAGTGCTCGACGAACACCAGGTCGCCTTCCTTGAAGCCCTTGCGGCGCGTGAATTCGCGCCCCGCCTTGGCAATGGTGCCGATGTTCTCGTGACCCATGATAGTGGGCTTGTCGTTAGGCGGATGCGCGTAAAGTTTTACGTCGGTACCGCAGATGCCGGCGACCTCCATCTTCAGCAGCGCGCTGTCGGCGGGAATATCCGGCATGGGGTATTCGCGGACTTCGGTCTTGCTGGGGCCGACTCTCACGGCTGCGAGTACTTTTTCCATGGTTGTCTCTCTCGTAATAATGATGGTTATCTTGACGTTACCTGATCATCACTCTGTCGCGCGCATTCGTTTTTATCAGCCCGTAGGATGCTGGTGACGAAGGAACCGCATCGGTCGAGGCGTATTCACCACGATGCCACGTTCGCGATTGATGCGGCTCCTTCGTCACCGGCATCCTACTTTCCTCAGCGATACAACTCCGGATACTTCGCGCGCACCTTGGCCGCGAGTTCGGGCGAGCTTTCGCACACTTTGGGAAAGGTATCGATGGTTTCGTAAGGGCGGCAGGCGTCGATCACCATGCGCGAGTTGTAGAGCTTCGAATAATCATTCACCAGCGTATCGAGCCGCGACGACCAGCAGTGGTCGAGCACCGTGGTGCGTGACTTCGGATCGCAGCGTGTGCCCATGGCCCAGATGACATCGTGTATGTCGGTGGGATCGATGTCGTCGTCCACCACCACGATCCAGCGGCTGATATAGCCGACCGAGGCCACCTGCGAGGCCACCAGTCCGACCTGCGTCGAATGACCGAAGTAGCGCTGCTTCACCGACACCACACAAAACGTGCGTCCGGCGCCGGCCTGATGCAGCCACGCGCCGCGCACATCGGGTATGCCCGCGCCTTCGAGTGCATCGAGCAGCGCCGCCGAGCGCAAAAAGCAGCGCTCGAACAGATGCGAGTGCGGCGGTTTTTGGCTTGCAGCACAGGTGAGTATCGGATTGTTACGGTGGTAAATGCGCTTGATATGAATCAGCGGCTCTTCCTTCGCCTCTCCTGCATAGTAGCCGTGCCATTCGCCGAACGGGCCTTCGAGCGTGGTCTCGTTCATCGAGATTTCGCCTTCGAGCACGATTTCCGAGCGCGCGGGAAATGGCAGTCCGGTGAGTTCGCCTTCGATTAATTCCATCGGACGATCCATCAGGCCGCCCGCCCATTCGTATTCGGGCATGGTGTCGGGCATGGTGTAACCGGCCGCGAGATAAGTCACCGGGTCGCAGCCGACGATGATGACCACCGGACACGGCTTGCCGGCTTTCAGATATTTGTCGCGATGAATGCGCCCCTGCTTGCCGTTGGAGATGTACGAGGAACAGGTGTTCGGCCCTTTCACCTGCACGCGGTAGGTGCCGACGTTGATACGCCCGCTGTCGGGGTCGCGCGTCACCACGCCGCAGGCGGTGCCGATATAACGCCCGCCGTCGTCTTCGTGATGCACCGGCACCGGCAGCCGCAGCATGTCGATGTCGCCGTCGCGGAAAATGTTTTCCAGCACCGGGCCTTCCTTCACCATTTTGGGTGGAATGCGCTTGAAGGTTTTTTTGATCTGCTTGCGGAAATGGTCGAGCATTTCCTTGCGGTTATCTGACAGCGACGGCTCCATGCCCAGCACCAGCGACAAGCGGTACGGCGAACCGAACATGCCGTACGCGCAGCGGTAGCCTTTCGGATAATCGGGAATGTCATCGAACAACAGCATCGGCGATTTCTCGACTTTCTGGCGGTAGAGCACTTCGGTGACAGCACCGAGTTCGCGATCCCAATGCGCGTTTTTGATCTGCGCAAGTTCGCCGCGCTGCTCAACCGCAGCGATAAATTCGCGCAAATCGTTCTGGATGGTGGCTTCAGTGACGGACATGAGTTGCTCCCTTGAAGGTTCGCCGCATTATACCGGGCGGGTCGCGCAAATGAGATTGCTTTGATTGCCTCTGGCGCTGCGGTAAACTGCGCGGCGGAGAATCCACGTGTTTCAAATGAATGCACTATTGACAATGCTGTGCGCGACGACGTTCTTGTTCGCCGCTACTGTGGCAGCACAGCCCACTTCGACAGGCTCAGGACAGGCGTGGCCGGCGCGGCCGGTACGAGTTATCGTGCCCTTTGTCGCGGGAGGCACGGCGGATACGCTGGGCCGTATCGTCAGCGCGAAACTCTCCGAGATGCACGGCCAGTCGTACGTGGTCGAAAACCGCGGCGGCGCAGGCGGACTGATCGGCGCCGAGTTCGTCAGCAAAAGCGCACCCGACGGCTACACCCTGGGCGTCACCGGCCTTGGGCCGCTGCCGATTGCCACTTCTATCGTCGCCAAACCACCGTACGATCCGGTGAAGGACTTTGCGCATATTGCACTGTTTGGCGGGCCGCCTTCCGTGCTAGCCGTACATCCCTCCCTGCCCGCCAAAGATATAAAACAATTCATCGCACTCGCAAAATCACACCGCCATCCGATCAATTACGGCACCGCAGGCAACGGCAGCACCGGCCAGTTGCTGGCCGAGTTGTTCAAGCAGAAATCCGGCGCCCACATGCAGCATATCGCTTACAAAGGCGCGAGCGGCGCGGTGGTTGATGTCATTGCCGGACACATACAGGCCGTATCCACCACGCTCACCACCACCAGCGTGGCGATGCGTTCGGGGCGCGTGCGTGCGCTCGCCATCAGTTCGGCGGCGCGGCTAGCGGACTTCCCCGAAGTGCCGACATTTAGCGAGTCCGGTTATCCAGACCTTGTTGCCGCCGTGTGGTTTTCTTTATCCGCGCCACCCGCAACGCCGGCGGAAATCGTAACCCGCCTCAACGCCGATGTTCGGCGCATACTGCACCTCGCGGAGGTGCGCGAACGGCTGCGCCCCGAAGGTATCGAATCCAATAACCTTGATCCCAGGGGCTTCACGGATTTTGTCGCCACCGAAGTCCGCCGCTGGGGGCCGCTCGCGCGCGCTTCCGGCGCGCGTCATGATTGACAGGAGAAGCACCATGCTCACCCATGAACAAAACGATGAATTGACGAAAACCGGTACAGGAACACTGATGGGCGACTTGTTCCGTCGCTACTGGCTGCCCGCGCTGCACGATAGCGAGTTACCGGAGCCCGACTGCCCGCCGGTGCGCGTGAAGCTTTTGGGCGAACGGCTGGTGGCGTTTCGCGACACGCAAAACCGGCTGGGGCTGATCGACGAATTCTGCGCGCATCGCGGCGTGTCGCTGTGGTTCGGTCGCAATGAACAATCCGGCCTGCGTTGCCCGTATCACGGCTGGAAATACGATGTCACCGGCCAGTGCGTCGAACTGCCTTCGGAAGGCGAAGATGGCCCGATGTGCAAACGCATGAAGCTGAAATCGTATCCGTGCATTGAAGCCGGCGGCGTGATCTGGACCTACATGGGCCCGCCGGAGATGAAACCCGCGCCGCCCGCGCTGGAGTGGACGCAGGTGTCGCCGCGCCAGCGTTATGTTTCCAAGCGCTTGCAGGAATCCAACTATCTGCAGGCCATCGAGGGCGGCATCGATTCTTCACATGTGAGTTTTCTGCATTCGGGCGCGCTGAAAACCGACCCTTTGTTTGTCGGCAGCAAGGGCAATGAATACAACGACCGCGACCGCATGCCGTTTTTTGAAGTCGCCGACTTTCCCGGCGGCTTGCTGATCGGCGCGCGCCGCAACGCCGGTGACGATAGCGATCAATACTACTGGCGCATCACGCCGTTCATCATGCCCTCGCACTCGATCATTCCGCCGCGCGCGGGGCATCCGCTCGGCGGACACGTGTGGGTGCCGATCGATGATGAAAACTGCTGGGCGTGGAGCATCAACTATCATCCGAAGCGCGATTTGAAGGAATCCGAAATCAATGCCATGAAAGACGGCAAGGGCATCCACGTCAAATACGTGCCCGGCACGTTTATTCCGCTGGCCAACAAGACCAACGATTATTTGATGGACCGCGCCGCGCAAAAAGCCGGCGTGCATTATTCCGGCATCGAAGGCATCGGCATGCAGGACGCGTCGTTGCAGGAATCGATGGGGGCGGTGCAAGATCGCTCCAGGGAAAACCTGTGTCCCACC
>JANMXV010000026.1:0-1327 GCA_031381325.1 Betaproteobacteria bacterium
CGCCAATTTTCTCAACCAGAATTACGCGGGGTTAACCTTCCTAGAAATTCGCAGCCGCATGCAGCAGGAGCTCAGGCAGTTGCGTGAGGACATGACCAAGCTGATGACGGTCGCGCTCGACGCCGGCAGCCAGGTCGAGACCGAAACCGAAACCGAAGTGTTGATTTCCGGCGAAAACAAGCTGCTCAATATCGAAGACCTGTCGTCGAACATGGGGCGATTGCGCAAGCTGTTCGATCTGTTCGAGCACAAGACGGGGCTGCTGCAACTGCTGGAGATTTCCAGCCGCGCCCATGGCGTGCAACTTTTCATCGGCGGCGAAGCGGGCTTATCACCGCTCGACGAATGCAGCGTCGTCACCGCGCCGTACGAAGTCGATGGCAAAATCGTCGGCACCGTCGGCGTCATCGGTCCCACGCGCATGGCTTACGAGCGCGTAATTCCGATTGTGGATATCACGGCGAAGTTGCTGAGTAGTGCGTTGTCGCAGCATTGAGGAAGAACCGTGAATGGATGAAGGCGTGAAGATGTGAATGGGGTACCCCCTTCACGCCTTCACGCCTTCACGCCTTCACGCCTTCACAGCATGTCCACAACCGCCATCCTCCTAATCAACCTCGGCACGCCCACCGAGCCCACGCCCAACGCGGTGCGCAAGTACCTGAAGGAATTTTTGTCCGACCCTTATGTGGTCGAAATTCCCCGGTTGGTGTGGTGGGTGATCCTCAATTTTTTCATCCTGCCCAGGCGCGGCAAAGATTCTGCTGCGCGCTACGCCTCGGTCTGGACCAAAGAAGGGTCGCCGCTACGCTTTCATACTGAAAAACAAATGAAGCTCTTACGCGGCTACCTCGGCGAGCGCGGCCGTGGCGACGTCATCGTCGACTACGCCATGCGTTACGGCGAACCGTCCATAAAATCGCAACTTTCTGTTTTTAAAGAGAAAAATGTGTCGCGCATTCTGCTACTGCCCCTCTACCCGCAATACGCGCGCAGCAGCACCGCCACCGCAATGGATGCTGCAACAGCGGCGTTGAAGCAGCTCGACTACCACCCCGAAGTTCGCAGAATCGAAGACTTCCACGACCATCCTGCTTACATCGCAGCACTGGCGAACAGCGTGCGTGAATACCGCACGCGCACCGCAGGCCGTCCCGACAAACTGGTGATGAGTTTTCACGGCGTGCCGCAATACACCGTCGATCGCGGCGAGCCGTATCAGCAACATTGCCTGAAAACCGGCCAACTTCTGGCCGCCGCGCTCAACCTTGGCGAGCATCAATACCAGATCTGCTTCCAGTCGCGCTTCGGCCGCGCCAAATGGATC
>JANMXV010000037.1:0-29315 GCA_031381325.1 Betaproteobacteria bacterium
AGGGGAGGGCGAGCGCCCTTCTCTACCCCTATCAGTTCGTTTAACCATGCGGAGCATCTATTACTGTTGCATTACTCCGCCCGCATCCCCCGCTCTTTCACCACACGCGCCCAGCGCTCCACTTCTTTTTTTAGATGCGCACCCAGCGCTTCAGGCGAACTGGCAACGATGTCCAGGCCGCGATCGGCGAACAGCTTTGCCTGCTCGGGCGTGGCGAGTGTTTTTTTCATTTGTTCGTTGAGTTGGGTGACGATGGCGCGCGGGGTTTTCACGGGCGCTACCAGTGCAAACCAGGTCACAAAGTCATAGCCCGGCAAGCCGCTCTCGGCTACCGTCGGAATCGCCGGAAACGCCGGTGAGCGCGTGGGACTGGTAACGGCCAACGCGCGCAGTTTGTTTGCACGCACGAAAGCAGAGGTTTCGGCGATGTTGGTAAAGGTCGCGCTCACTTCACCGCTCATCGCTGCGATCAGGCCCGGCCCGCCGCCTTTGAAATGCACGGCCACCAAACTGGTTTTACCCAGAAAATTAAACAGCTCGCCGGCGATGTGCGGATTGGTGCCGATGCCTGCCGAGGCGTAGTTGATCTGTCCGGGCCGTGCTTTCGCCAGCGCCAGCAGATCCTTAATGTTATGCACCGGCACCGACGGATGCACCGTCACCACTGACGGCGACGACGACACCAGTCCCACCGGCGCGAAATCATTGATCGGGTGATACGGCACGCGCGGAAAAATATTCGGATTCACCACGAACGGCAGCGTGTTCATCAGCAGCGTGTAGCCGTCGGGCGCGGCGCGCGCGACCATCTCGCTGCCGATGTTGCCGGACGCACCGGTACGGTTATCGACGATGATCTGCTGACCGAGCAGTTCGCCCATCTTCGGCGCGATCAGCCGCGAGATCAGATCGACGCTGCCGCCGGGCGCGAAGGGCACGATGATACGCAGCGTCTTGCTGGGAAAATTATCCGTCTGCGCTGCGGCAATGCCGGGCAGCATCAAAGCGATATATGCTAAGTATTTGTTTTTAATCATTATTATTTAATGTCTCATTTTATGTTGCGCCTGTAGGTGACGCAAGCACGCCCGCGTGTGGGCGCAATCATACGCTGGCGCACGCACGTGCGTCGGCGTGCCATCAAGCACATTGTCGCGCTGACGACGTTCGCGTAAAGTTACTGGCAAACACGCGGGCGCGAACTCTGAATCATAGGCATCACAAGCGTCCCGCGCGAGGAGACCCCGATGCGAATTGTTACCCTGACCCCTGTTACCTTGTTCGCGCTGTCACTCATCGCTGCTATCGCAGGCGGCAACAACGTGCTCGCACAAGCGCCTTCGACAGGCTCAGGACAGGCGTATCCCGCCAAACCCATTCGCCTGATCGTGCCGCTTGCGCCCGGCGGCCCCAGCGACATCCTCGCACGCACCATGGCGCAAAAGATGACGGAAGGTTTGAAGCAAACGGTCGTCGTCGATAACCGCACCGGCGCTGGCGGCACCATCGGCACCGACATTGCCGCCAAATCGCCGCCCGACGGCTACACAATGTTGCTTGTCGCAGCGGCCACCTACACCATCAACGCGAATATTTATTCCAAGCTGCCGTACGATCCGCGCAAGGATTTGTTTCCGGTGTCGATACTGGCGGCGGCGCCCTATGTATTGTGCGTGCATCCCGCGCTACCGGTGAAATCGTTCAAGGAATTCATGGCACTGGCGAAAGCGCGGCCCGGACAACTCAATTACGGCTCCGGCGGCACCGGCACCGGCCCGCAGATGGCGTTTGAACTGATGAAGCTGCGCACCGGCATGGACATCGTGCATATTCCGTACAAGGGAACGGGCCCCGCCATGACCGAACAAATTGCGGGGCAAGTACAGGTGGGGCTGTTCAATCTGATCGCGGCCATGCAAGTCGTGCAGTCGGGGCGGTTGCGCGGACTCGCCGTGAGCGGCGCCAAACGCGCCGCGCGGCTACCCGATTTGCCCACCTTCTCGGAGGTTGGCGTTAGCGGCCTCGAAGATGTTGGCGGCCATGCGATGTGGCTGCCCTCTGGCGTGAACAAAGACATCGTCGCGCGCCTGCATCAGGAAATGGTGCACGCCGTGCAATCGCCGGAAGTGAAATCGCGGTTGGAAGCCGAAGGCGCGGAAATCATCGCCAACACGCCGGAGCAGGCAGCGGCGTCGATACGCGCCGATCTCGACAAATGGGCCGAGGTGGTGCGCAAGACGGGCATACGCGCGAACTGAACTCGCGCGGGGCTTGCGTGTCCCACGACCCCGTTGATGACGCGAATCGCAAGTTGCATCCCGCCGTGGCGTACAATATACTGAATCAAGGACTACATCATGAACATACAAAAAACTATTATCGCGGTAACGCTGGCGTGCTTGACGATGCAGTTGACAGGGTGCGCGGTCGTGGCCGTGGCAGACGCTGTAGTAACCGTGGGCGCAACGGCGGTAAAGATCGGCGCAAAAGCCGTAGGAGCTGCGGTGGATTTGGTGATACCTGACTCTGACAAAAAGAAAGAGAACAAGTAGGTAACGGGTGCAATCCAATTCTGCCCGTTACCGCCCTGTCCTCTCCACTCGCCGGCCAAACCACCGCTTTCTTTTAGAGATTCATCTCCAAAATATACAAGCCGCCGGTAAACCGATCCACGGTATACACCAAGCCGCGATCATCAACGTAAACATCGTTGATCTGCACCGAGCCTTTGGGTGACAACGCGGGCGCGCCCGGTACAAAGTAGGCGACTTCCTGCGGTTGGTACGGGTTGGTTAAATCGTACACACGCAAGCCGCCGTTGAAGAAGGTAGCGAGGATAATGTTGTCCGAGCGCCATGCCACATCCAGCGGATAATTTTCATACAGATTGTGCGAGCCGAAACGGCCGCCGCGCTTGCTGAACACTTCGACCGGCGGCAGCGGAAACGTGGAGATCGGCACCAGATTGGTCTCATCGGCCATGTTGACCACCCAGGTGAGCTTGGGCCAATCCTTGCCGTCGTCTTGTGTGCATTCGTCGGTGACGATCAGCAAATCACGTGAGAACAGCGGCATCGCCGTGTGGGTAAAACCGTTCATCGGCGGCGAATAGTTGTAACGCGAAATTTCTTTCGGGTGCGCCTTGTCGCTGATGTCGAGAATCACCACGCCGCCATCGAGATAGCCCACGTACGCACGGTTGGGGCGCTCTGGATACCACTGAATATTGTGCGGCCGGTAACCACTGTCGAATTTGGGATGGCGCTTGAGCGGCGGCTCTTTGTCAGTGACACTTTGCCCCGGATACCACCAGCGCCCGGCCTCGACAGGCTTGGACGGATTACGCACGTCGATGATGCGATAAATTTGATGATCGTTCGGATTGCGCGGCTCGAAGTCGGGCGCGCCGGAAGACATATGCACGAACTCGTTATCCACGCACCACACGCAATGCGCACCCAGCGAATGCGGGCCGGAGGCGTCAAAGTGCGTTATTTTTTTGGGGTTTTCCGGCGTGCTGATGTCCCAGATATCAAAGCCCGCCGGTGTCATGCCGCGGTCGCCGCGTATCTGGTGCGCGACATACAGCGTATCGCCGCACACTTCGAGCGAATTGGAGCGCATCTTGTGATGCGGCAACTCGGTTTGAACGATGACTCGTGGCTTCAACGGATCGGTGACATCCACCGCAGTAAAGTTTTTCGGTGCGGCTTCGTGGCCCAGCCACATGATGCGGCGGCCCTCTTTGGTTTTTTGCATGCCCATGCCTTCGCCCACGCCGCCGAAACCATCCAGCGTGTTGTGCGACAGCAATTTGAAATTGTACGAAAGCGTTTGCGATGCGTTGGTGCCGGGACTGATTGCTTGGGCCATGATCTATCCTTGAAATTAGAGCGGAACGGTTGTTATGCCATTGTTTGACTCACACAATTTTATAACTTATTCCGGTTCATTTGGCTGTTAGGGCAACTTACCCACGAAGACCGAATACCAATCTTCACTCTGCCTTGCGGCAACAACGATTGCGTCCCTCAACCGATATCCGGGTTTCTCGCAGCGTTCGTAAAAACAGTGGTTTTAACGCGCGGCATTATTTTGCGAGAGTGTGAGATACTTGTATTCCCTTACTTGAAAAGTTGGAAAATCCATGACATCCGTCTCCCTGCGCCTGCCCGATGAAGTCTCAAAACGCCTTGAGCGTCTGGCTGAACGCACCGGGCGCAGCAAAACCTATTACATGGTTGAAGCTATCTGCGAACACGTAGAAGACCTTGAAGATTTATATCTGGCTGAACAGCGTCTGATCGATATTCGCGCCGGGAAAAGCAAGACCTATACCCTGGATGAAGTGGAGCGCAGTCTTGGCTTGGCTGATTAAGCTCGACGACGCGACGAACATAGGTAGTTCTTTGATGGGGAGTTCGACCAGTTTAAACGCGGACTGGGATTATCATATTCGGAAAAATTCGCAAAAAATGCTGGGATCAAACCACTGTAGCGTGCGGCGCAGCGCTACACCCATCGACTGGTTCAGGACGGGCTTATTGACGCCCTGCAAATGCGTTATTTCAAGGTCACGCGCGCAAACTTGCGCTTGCCGACCTGCAATACGTAAGTGCCCGACACGAGTTTGAGGGCTTTGTCGCTGACTTTCTCGCCGTCAATTTTGACACCGCCCTGCTCGATCATGCGTGTAGCCTCGGAGGTGCTGGCGGTAAGCGACGTTTGCTTCAGCACTTGCGCGATGGAAAGCCCGCCGGGTGCGGCGAGTTTGATTTCCGACATATCGTCAGGCACGCCACCCCGTTTGAAGCGCGCTTCAAAATCAGCGAGCGCATTTGCAGCCGCTTCGGCATTGTGAAAGCGCGTGACGATCTCCTGCGCGAATCGCACTTTAGTATTGCGGGGATTAGCGCCTTCGACAACCATCTGTTTCCATTTATTTATTTCCGACAATGGCGCGAATGACAGTAACTCGATGTAACGCCACATCAGTTCGTCCGATACCGACATCAGCTTGCCGAAAATCTCGTTCGGCGGCTCGTTGATGCCGACGTAATTGCCCAGCGACTTGGACATTTTGTTGACGCCATCCAGCCCCTCAAGCAGCGGCATGGTGAGTATGCACTGCGGCGATTGGCCGTAATGCTTTTGCAGTTCGCGGCCCATCAGCAGGTTGAATTTTTGATCGGTGCCGCCGAGTTCCAAATCCGCTTTCAATACCACGGAGTCGTAGCCCTGCACCAGCGGATATAAAAACTCGTGTATCGCGATAGGCTGATTGCCCTTGTAGCGCTTGGAAAAATCATCGCGCTCCAACATGCGCGCCACCGTGTGGCTGGCGGCAAGCTTGATCATGTCCGCAGAACTCATGGCGTCCATCCAGGTGGAGTTGAACACCACCTCGGTCTTGGTGCGATCCAGAATCTTAAACACCTGCCCGGTATAGGATTCGGCGTTTTTCGCGACATCATCGCGCGACAGCGGCGGACGCGTGGCGTTTTTGCCGGACGGATCGCCGATCATGCCGGTGAAATCACCGATCAGGAACAAAATGTGATGGCCGAGGTCTTGTAACTGGCGCAGTTTGTTGATGAGCACGGTGTGCCCGATGTGCAAATCAGGCGCGGTCGGATCGAAGCCGGCCTTCACCCGCAACGGCGTGCCGCGCTTCAGTTTTTCGACGAGTTCGGCCTCGATCAGCAGTTCGTCGCAACCGCGGCGTATGGTTTCAAGCTGTAAATCCAGATCCGGCATGGGAAATCAGGCTTTTCGCAGGAATAGCGGGGTTGACCGGGAGGGTGGTACTGCTATGCTTCGCGCTTCAAAAACACAAATAAACGCAAACAAATCATGCCTCAAACGCATTTTGAGATTGTAGCGCAAATCGTGTTACGGCTGATCCGCACGGCGAGCTTTCGGCGCTGGGTGCTGGCGCTGGTGTTGCCGTTTGTGGGCGGGGTTACGGCCTTTGGTATCGCCCCGAATACGATAACCGATACCCTCGAACGCACGCAGATTATCGAGGACATTGCGTTGCCGCTGGACGCTGCCGGGTCAACGGCGCCGCCAGCGCCTCAAAGCTACTGGCGCGAAGAACGCATACAGCGCGGCGACACGCTCGCGCGCCTGCTCGCACGGTTGCAGGTGAATGACGCCGCGGTAATGGCATTTCTGAACACCGCGCCCGATGCGCGCGCCCTGTTTCAGTTGATTCCCGGTCGCTCGCTACGTGCCGCAACCACTGCCGACGGCACGCTGTTGATGCTCCACTATCTGAATGGCGAGCGCTTGCTCACCATTGCGCGCAACGGCGAAACCTTCACCGCAGAGCACCAAGCAGCAGGACTCGAAACACGCGTGATCTCCGTTGCGGGTGAAATCCGCAGCTCGCTGTTTGCCGCGACGGATGCACTTAACATCCCCGACGCGGTGGCAATGCAAATGGTTGAAATTTTCTCGACTGATATCGACTTCCACAAGGATTTACGCAAGAATGACCGCTTCTCGGCAGTCTACGAGGTGCTGCATGAGCGTGGCGAACCCGTGCGTGCCGGACGCTTGTTGTCGGCGGAATTTATCAATCAGGGGCGTGTGCTGAACGCCGTGTGGTTCGAGACCAACGCTACAGTGAACAACACTGAGGGCGCTTACTACACGCTCGAAGGCAAGAACATCCGCAAAGCGTTTTTGCGCTCGCCGTTGGAATTTTCGCGCATCAGCTCCGGGTTTTCCACAGCGCGTTATCACCCCATACTGAACGCCTGGCGCGCGCACAATGGCGTGGATTACGTCGCACCGATGGGTGCGCGGATCAAGGCCACCGCCGACGGCGTGGTGGATTTCGCCGGCGTGCAAGGCGGCTACGGCAACGTGGTGATATTGCGCCATCAAAACAAATACACCACGCTCTACGCACATATGTCAGGCTTCGCGCCGGGCATGCAAAAAGGTGCGCGCGTGCAACAGGGTGATGTCATCGGCGCGGTCGGCATGACGGGGCTTACCACCGGCCCGCATGTGCATTACGAGTTTCGCGTCAACCACGTGCATACGGATCCGCTGTCGGTCGCGCTGCCTACCGCGTTCCCCATTGCGCCGGAACTGAAGCTTAAATTCCAGCAGGCCGCAGCGCCCCAGGCGCGCGCCCTGAACTTGCTGCGCGGCGCAACGCCTTCCTCTTTCGAGTAAACGCGTAGTGCCCGGATTGTTTATCGGGCTCATGTCCGGCACCAGCCTTGACGGCATAGACGCGGCCATAGCAGCATTCGACGCGCGTGACGGCAACACGCCGCGCCTGCTGCACAGCCACTACCAACCGTTCGAGCCGTGTTTGCGCGATGAACTGCTTGCACTGCAAGCACCCTGCGACAACGAACTGCATCGCGCAGCCGTCGCCGCCAACCAACTGGCGCGGGCCTACGCATCAGCGATCAACACGCTGCTGGTAAAAACGGCGCTGGCTGGGCGTGACATCACGGCCATCGGCTGTCACGGGCAGACGGTGCGCCATCGTCCCGATGCGGGCTACACCACGCAATTGGTTAATGCAGCGCTGCTCGCCGAGTTAACGGGCATCACCGTGGTCAATGATTTTCGCAGCCGCGATATCGCCGCCGGCGGGCAAGGCGCACCGCTGCTGCCGGTGTTGCACCGGCGCTTGTTTCACACGGCGAGCGAACATCGTGTGATCGTCAACATTGGTGGCATCGCCAACATCACGAATTTGCCGCCGGCGGGGCTGGTAACCGGCTTTGATTGCGGACCGGGCAATGCACTGATGGATCAATGGATCAGCGTCAGCCTGGGGCGCATCTACGATGCCGACGGCGCGTGGGCGGCCAAGGGCGCCCTGCTGCGAAAATTATATGATCATTTGTTGTTACATGATTATTTTTCCTTGCCGCCGCCCAAGAGTACGGGCCGCGATAGCTTTAATCTGGCTTGGGTAAAGCGCGCGTTGACGGGCAACGAGCGGCCGCAGGATGTACAGGCGACGTTGCTTGAACTTACCGCTCAGACCATCACACAAGCAATTGAAAAATATTGTGCGGGCGTGCAAGCGGTGTTCGTGTGCGGTGGTGGCGCGCATAACCGGGCACTGATGACGCGCCTTGCGGCATTATTGCCGCAGCAGCGCGTGGCCGACACCAGCGCCCTGGGCCTGGATGCGGATTGGGTGGAGGCGCTGGCGTTTGCCTGGCTGGCACGCCAAACATTGCTGCGCGAGCCGGGCAATCTGCCGGAAGTCACCGGAGCAAAGGGGCCGCGCGTTCTCGGCGCGATTTATGCGGCGTGAGCATTGCGCAGGCGTAAGCGGACGACAAAAAAGCGGCTCGCGCCGCTTTTTTTCCTTCAGCGTGTAGCGAGGAGGCTACGCCGAGAACGACGACCCGCAACCACAAGTAGAAGTCGCATTCGGATTTTTGATCACGAACTGCGCGCCTTCCATGTTTTCTTGATAGTCAATTTCCGCGCCCATCAGATATTGCAGGCTCATCGGATCAACCAGCAGCGTGACGCCGGCTTTACTAAGCGACGTATCATCGTCGCTTACGGTTTCTTCGAACGTAAAACCGTACTGGAATCCCGAGCAGCCGCCGCCGGTGACGAACACGCGCAATTTGAGATCGGGATTGCCTTCTTCCTCGATCAGGCTTTTGACTTTGTTCGCCGCGTTGTCGGTGAAGACCAGCGGATCGGGCATCTTTCCCGCAAAAGATTCAGCAACAGATTCGGAAACGGCATTCATGACTTACTCCTGGTTGATGCTTATGTTGGGACAATGTTACCAAAAATCAAGAACTTGAATCCACCGATTGCGGTTTGAACTGCACCACTTTATCGGACTGCGTCTCGGCATCGCAAACCATCGTGCCCTGCACCACGGCGCCGCCCTGTATTTCGAGCCGGCGGTAATGCACATCGCCGGTGACATGGGCTTTGGATTGCAAATCCAGCGTTTCGCTGGCGTGGATCGGGCCGTTCACGCGACCGTTCACGATAACATGATTGACACGGATTTCTCCCACTACTTCGGCCTGCTCGGAAATCACCAACATCCCCGGTTGGTCGCCCGTCGACACCACACTGCCGTGTACCCGGCCATCAACGCGCAAGCCACCCGAAAAACTGATATTGCCGTCGACAGTGGTGCCAGTGCCGATCAGCGAATCAATGCGATTCTGTGGTTTTGTGGATCCCTTGTTTCCAAACATGCTGTGGCTCCTTTATACACAACTAAGAGATGTTTACGGTTTGTGTAAGTTTAGGCGCACTCGCGCCATTTTGATACACCCGCACTTGCACCGTCTTGACAAGCGCGCCAGGTGCAATTTTGAAGGCGCCCTCGATGCGCTGAAAAGACTTGAAATTCAACTGATATTCGCGGGTTTTGCCGTCAGCAACCGGCGGCAGGGCCAAAACGACCTTTTCCACGCCCTGAAGCGCACTCACGACGATCTGCACATGCCCCTGAAAATCCGCCGGCCGTTGCCCCCCCTGCACCAGCAACAGGCGGTATTTGAATTCTCCGGGCACCGTGTCGGGCTCCACTTTGAGACGGCCCAGCGCTATGGAATCGTCGCGCCCCGCAGTGGGCAGCAACGACTGAAAGAACGCAAGGTCATCCTTGAGCGAAGCGTTATCGGTAGACAAACCCTTGACCTGTTTCGCGAGATCGCCATAGGTCACTGACTCAATTTGGCGCTGACTTTCGGACGCCGCAAGTTTTTGCCGCATGTCCACGATTTCCGCTGCCTGCTTAGCCGTTACCTCGTTGAGCCGCTTCATCTCAACGTCGATTTCGCTCTTGCGAAATCCGGCGAACTCGCTGCCGAAGTGATACGTAGCCCAGCTCGCGCCGACAAGCGCAACGCCTACGCAGCCGACCACGATCCAGCGCATGAACCACGGCATGTGCGCACGCACGGCCATGCGTGGCGCGTTCACGCCAAAGCGGTTCTTAAGGGATTTAAGCCAGTTTTTCAGCACACTGTTCCGCGCCAAGGCAACTAAGGCAGCAATGCGACCTGTTGCAGCCCCGTGGCTTCGGGCAGGCCGAACATGATGTTCATGTTTTGCACCGCCTGACCCGCAGCACCCTTGACCAGATTGTCGATCACCGAGAGCACGACAGCGGTGTCGCCGCCGGTATCACCCTGAGGCCTATGTACCGCGATGCGGCAAAGATTTACGCCACGTACTGAACGCGTTTCGGGATGCGATCCCGCGGGCATCACATCGATAAACGGTTCGTTTGCGTAACGTTTTTCGTACAAACCCTGAAGGTCAATCTCGCGTGTGAGCCGCGCGTACAGGGTCGCATGAATACCGCGGATCATCGGTGTCAGATGGGGCGTGAAAATGAGTTTCACTGCCTTGCCCGACATCTGCGTAAGTCCTTGAATTATTTCAGGAAGATGCCGGTGTCCGGGCACGCTATAGGCCTTGAAGTTATCGGCGGCTTCGGCCAGCAGCGTGGCTACTTCGGCCTTGCGGCCGGCGCCGGATACGCCCGATTTGGCGTCTGCGATCAGATGTTCGATGTCCACCACACCCGCTTCGACCAGCGGCAGGAAGCCAAGTTGCACCGCAGTGGGGTAACAGCCGGGATTCGCCACGATGCGCGCAGCGGCGATTTTCGCGCGATTCACTTCCGGCAGGCCGTAAACTGCCTCGGCCACCAGATCCGGACAGGCATGCGGCATTTTGTACCAGTGCTCCCACAGCGCCACGTCCTTGATGCGAAAATCCGCCGCCACGTCGATCACGCGCACACCTGCCTTGACCAGCGCGGGCGTGTCTTTCATCGCTATGCCGTTGGGCGTGGCGAAAAATACCAAATCGCACTGATCGAGCGCTGCGGCTGCCGGCTCCACGAACTTCAAATCGGTCCAGCCGCGCAAATTGGGGAACATGGCGGCCACCGGCATGTCCGCTTCCGAACGCGAAGTAATCGCCGCGAGTTTGGCGTTGGGATGCTGCACCAGCAACCGCAACAGCTCCACACCGGTGTAACCGGTGCCGCCCACAATGCCAACCTTAATCATTTTTTGCGTCATGGTTGCCTCCGCGTCAAGCTCTTTTCCATAAACAACAAAGCCGCGATCTTACGAGGGCGGCAAAAACAAAGCCGCTTCGCCACGACAGGACGGCTCAAAAACAAAGCCACGGTCTTACGAGGGCGGCAAAAACAAAGCCGCCCTTGAGGCGGCTTTGTCGCGTAAAGCGTTTCGCTATACCGGTTACCGCTTCGAGAATTGCTTGCGACGGCGCGCCTTGCGCAAACCCACTTTCTTACGCTCGACTTCACGTGCGTCGCGCGTCACCAAACCCGCTTTTTTGAGCGGGGGCTTAAGCGTCGCATCGAAATCAATCAGAGCGCGCGTGATGCCGTGACGCACGGCGCCAGCCTGACCGGATTCACCGCCACCGATGACGTTGACGCTGATATCGAAACGCTCAACGTTATCCGTGATCACCAGCGGTTGACGCACAATCATGCGGCCCGTTTCGCGCGAGAAGAACAGGTCGACCGGTTTGCCGTTGACAATGATGTCGCCCTTGCCCGGCTTGATGTAAACGCGCGCCACCGCACTTTTGCGGCGGCCCGTTCCATAGTTGCTTTGCACTGCCATGGTGAAATTCGCCTCGCTTGATTACTAAATAATGTGAATCAGAATTGCAGTTGTTTGGGTTGTTGCGCGACATGCGGGTGAGCTTCACCGGCATAGGCTTTCATTTTGCGCAGCATGGCGTAACCCAGCGGGCCTTTAGGCAACATGCCCTTGACGGCTTTTTCAAGCACGCGTCCGGGATGATCCGCATGCATACTCTCGAAATCGGTCGTGCGTATACCGCCGGGATAGCCGGTGTGGCGGTGATACAACTTGCCCTTGGCCTTATTGCCGGTGACACGCAGCTTGTCCACGTTGACCACGACGATATAATCGCCGGTATCGACATGCGGCGTGAATTCAGGCTTGTGTTTGCCGCGCAAGCGGTGCGCGATTTCAGACGCTAGTCGTCCGAGCACTTTGCCGGCGGCATCGACGATAAACCAATCGTGCTGTACGGTTTCTGCCTTGGCATTCCATGTTTTCATCGTAAATCCTGTTTCTTTGCTTTCTGTTGCAATACAGCCACCCGAAGGGAACCGCGAATTGTATTAGAAATCAGGGCATTGTGTCAAACTTGAGAATTGTGATGATGCATCTCGCCGCGTTGGGGCGTCCCGAATAAATTCTTTTAAAAACAATAAGTTAATGTCATCCTGGATCATTACGAATACGCTTGCGGCGTGGCTCATACCGCCTGGCTGCCTGTTGCTGCTGGCGGGGTGGGGATTGCTGCACATGCGTAAACACCCCCGCTCGGGGAAAGCTCTGATCACGTTGGCGCTGGCGGCGCTATGGGTACTGTCTATGCCTTGGGTTTCGCGCACGCTACTGCAGGCGCTGGAGCCTGAAGCCGTCGATCCGCTGCGTGCGGCGCCTGCGCAGGCCATTGTGGTGTTGGGTGGCGGCAAGTATTACGCTGCGCCGGAGTATGGCGGCGCGGACACGGTCAGCGAACCGACATTGGTGCGCCTGCGCTACGCCGCCCTTTTGCACCAGCTAACCGGCAAACCTATTTTGGTAAGCGGTGGTGCGCCAGAAGGCCGCCCGATTACCGAAGCGCAAACCATGAAATCGGTACTCGAAAATGAATTCAAGACCCCGGTTACTTGGGTAGAAGAGACATCAAACAATACCCTGGAAAATGCCCGCGCCAGCCGCGCCATACTTGCGCCGTTAGGCATTAACCGCGTTTATGTAGTGACCCATGCTTGGCACATGCCGCGCTCACAATGGATATTCGCAAAAGCCGGCTTTGAGGTGGTTATCGCACCCACGAAATTCGCAACGAATTTTGGTCTGACACCGCTAGACTTCTTGCCGAACGCGCACGCTCTGAACGACAGCAGCTACTTCTTTCACGAGATCATAGGCTTAGCGTGGTATCGGCTAAGATCTGTGCTGCATTGACAGGAATCGATCATGAAAGCTCGTATCAAATGGCTGGAAAACGTGGCCTTCGTTGCTGAATCGGAGAGCGGTCACGCACTGGTAATGGACGGCGCGCCTGAAGGCGGCGGTCGCAATCTCGGCCCGCGCCCGATGGAAACCTTGCTGATGGGCGCTGGCGGCTGCACGGCGTACGACGTGGTTCACATCCTCAAGAAATCACGCGCGCCGGTGACCGACTGCGTAGTGGAAATCGACGCCGAGCGCGCAACCGAGGACCCGAAAGTGTTCACCAAAATTCACTTTCACTTCGTGGTCACGGGCAAGGCGCTCAAGCCGCAACAAGTCGAGCGCGCGGTACATCTATCAGCGGACAAGTATTGCTCGGCTTCCATCATGCTCGGCAAGTCTGCCGTTATCACCCACGATTTCGAAGTACGGGAAGCGTAGTCCGCTCGACGCTCGTTACAACCAGTAAGCGGTTTCGGTCATCATTTTAGACGACGCCTTCATTGCCGCCTTAACCGGCGCAGGTAGTTCCGCTGCGCCGTGATCGAGGGCACTGGTTGCGTGCCGCGCTTCATCTTCGCGCATCTGTTCCACAATCGCGCGGCTCTTTTGATCTTCCGCCGGCAATCGTTCGAGATGGCCTTCGAGATGTCGCACCACCTGGCGCTCGGTTTCTGCCAGAAAACCGAGATTCCACTTGTCGCCTAATAATCCGGAGATTGCGCCAATCGCGAACGAACCTGCATAAAACAAGGGGTTCAAAACGCTCTTGCTGCCACCCAGCTCGGCGATGCGGCGTTCGGTCCACGCCAGATGCTCGGTCTCTTCCTGCGCGGCCTGTTCCAATGCCTGCTTCGCCGCGGTATCGCGAGCGGTCAATGCCTGCCCTTGATACAACGCCTGCGCACAGACTTCGCCGCTGTGGTTAACGCGCATCAGCGACGCAGACCGTTGGCGCTGCGATTCATCCAGCGACGCATCAGGAATTGCCTCCCCCGGCACAGGCCGCAGCGTCTGCGCGGGCGCAAACAGCGTGCGCAGCCCTTTGTCGAATCCCGTGATGAAGCGGTCTATATCGAACATGAGTCGATCATGCTGCCGATGCATCTATTGCGAACAAACGTTGCAGTTCGACGCCCGGCTCACGCGCGCGCATAAAGGCTTCACCCACCAGAAAACAATCCACTTTGCGTGAACGCATCAGGTTTACGTCGTCCCGCTTCAGGATTCCACTCTCAGTAACCACCAAACGCCCGGCCGGCACACGTTCGAGCAAACCCAGTGTGGTGCCGAGCCTGGTTTCAAACGTGCGCAAGTTACGGTTATTGATGCCGATCAGCGGCGTGTTCAGCTTTAACGCGATATCCAGCTCATCGCCGTCGTGCGCTTCCACCAGCACCGCGAGCCCCAGGCTCATCGCTACCGATTCCAGCTCACGCATGCGCGGCAAATCCAACGCCGCAACGATCAACAAGATGCAATCGGCGCCCGCCGCGCGCGATTCGTACACTTGGTACGGATCTATCATGAAATCCTTGCGCAACACCGGCAACGCGCATGCAGCACGTGCGGCCTGCATGTGCGTGATATTGCCTTGGAAAAACTGTTGATCCGTTAACACCGAAAGACACGCAGCGCCGTGCTGCTCATAACTCTTCGCAATCAACGCCGGCTCGAAATGCTCGCGCAACACGCCTTTGCTCGGACTGGCCTTCTTGATTTCGGCGATGACCGCAGACTGGCCCGCAGCAATTTTCACGCGTAGTGCGCCGGCAAAATCGCGCGGCGGCGACGCGCTGTTGGCCAATCGTTCAATCTCGGCGGGTGGCGCGGAAAGCTTGGCGGCAGCGACTTCAGTTTCTTTAACCGCAACGATGCGCCGCAAAATGTCTGACATAATTTATTTTGAAAACAAATACTTATATTACTTGATGGTTACTTAATCGCGCGGGTGTGTGCCACGAACTGATCGAGTTTCTTGCGCGCCGCGCCGCTGGTTATGGTTGCCAGAGCTTTTTTAACGCCATCCGCAAGCGACTCGGCTAGACCCGCGACATAAATACTTGCGCCGGCATTGAACGCGACAATGTCGCGTGCCGGGCCTTCCTTGTTGTCGAGCGCGGCGAGCAACATCGCTTTCGACGCTTCGATGCCATCAACGCGCAGCGCCGCAGCGTCGCACGCTTTGAGGCCCACGTCCGACGGTTGCACCTCGTATTCGCGCACCTCGCCGCCTTTGAGTTCGCCGATCATCGTCGGGCCGCACAAGGAAATTTCATCGAGACCTTCGCGCCCATGCACGATCATCACGCGCCGGCTGCCCAGCCGTTGCAGCACGCGCGCCTGGATGCCCACCAAATCCGGATGAAACACGCCCATCACCTGTTGCCTGGCGCCCGCCGGATTAGTGAGCGGGCCGAGGATGTTGAATAGGGTTTTGACGCCGAGTTCGCGGCGCACCGGCGCGGCATATTTCATCGCGCTGTGGTGGTTGGGCGCGAACATGAAACCGACGCCGACTTCATTGATAGCTTTCGCCACCTGATCGGGCGGCAAATTGATATTGACGCCGAGGGCTTCGAGCACATCAGCGCTGCCGGATTTGCTCGATACCGATCGTCCACCGTGCTTGGCGACTTTCGCGCCCGCCGCCGCCGCAACGAACATGGCCGCCGTAGAAATGTTGAAGGTGTGCGCCGCGTCGCCGCCGGTGCCGCAGGTGTCGATCAGGTTCGGCGCATCGGCTACCGGCACCGGGGTCGCGAATTCGCGCATCACTTGCGCCGCAGCGGAAATTTCGCCGATGGTTTCTTTTTTCACGCGCAGGCCGGAGATGATAGCGGCAATCAGCGTAGCGGAAACTTCGCCGCTCATGATCTGGCGCATTAGCGACAACATTTCCTCGTGGAAAATTTCACGATGATCGACAATGCGCGCGAGCGCTTCCTGCGGCGTCATGCGGGTACTCCGTTCATCGCTTCATTCACGTTTATTTGCCTTCCAGAAAATTTTTCAGCAGCGCGTGACCGTGCTCGGTGAGAATGGATTCCGGATGAAATTGCACGCCTTCGATGGGCAGCGTCTTGTGGCGCACGCCCATGATCTCGCCGTCGTCCGTCCACGCGGTAACTTCAAGGCAATCCGGCAGGCTCTCGCGCTCAATCACCAGCGAGTGATAGCGCGTGGCCTGAAAATCGGCGGGCAAACCGCTAAACACACCCTTGTTGCCGTGGTGAATCGCCGAGGTTTTACCATGCATCAACTGCTTGGCGTGTACGATTTTGCCGCCGAACGCCTGGCCGATGCTTTGATGGCCGAGACACACACCGAGTATCGGAACCTTGCCCGCAAAGTGTGTGATCGCCGGCACAGATATGCCCGCCTCGTTGGGCGTACAGGGGCCGGGCGAGACCACGATGCGCGCTGGCTTCAGCCGCGTAACACCTTCAAGCGTGATGTCGTCATTGCGAAATACCTGTACGTCTTCGCCCAACTCGCCGAAATACTGCACGAGGTTGTAGGTAAACGAATCGTAGTTATCGATGACCAGCAGCATGGGTAACAATAAACGCGGCAGAAACGTTAAATCGTAAATCGTTTGATTTAATTACAATTAAATGCTTTGATTAACCGGCGGCATTTACGCGCGCGCACCGGCTCAGGATAAACTCAGCCTGCACCTTCATAGACGATTTTCCAGCCGCTGGATTCTTTTTTCCAGTATTGGCGTTTGCGCGATTGTCCGGCGAGGTTGCTGCTGTTGTAATCCTGATCGAAGCTCACCACGGCCAGATCATTCGCGCCGGGATAGTAAAACATGCTGACGTTTTCGATTTTGACTTTGAGCCAGGTTTTGCCGGCGTTCACGCGGTATTTGTGCTCCGCCCAGGCGTCGACTTTCTGTTTGCCGTTTGAGAATTGGGCCGAGTAATGCTTGAGGTAGTTGTCGGTATTGAGGCTTTCCCAATCGCGGCGCCAGCCTTCCAGTGCTTGCCCAAGGTCCAGTCTTACGGTGCGCGTGGCATCCGCGCTAGCCCACTCGATACCGTTGGCGATAATCACCGGCGTCACGCCCACTTGTGCGCTTGCGGAAATCGTCATGAAATCTTCGTTGGTCAGCGCCACGCAGCCGTTGCTCGCGCGCGGCGGACGGCTGTAGGTATCAAACGGCACGCCATGCAGCCAGATGCCGCTGCCGTTACGCCCATCGCGTTTATCCCACTCGTTGGGATAGCTGATCGGCAACGCACCCACGCCGTACTGCTCGGCAAGCCTGCCGTATTTATTGTTCAACTGCTCGCGCGAGATGCTACCGGTAACGTGATAAACCCCCAGCGGCGTCTTGTTGTCGCCTTCGCGATATTTATCCATGCCCTTCTTGCCGATAGTGACGTAGTAGTCGGCAACATAGCGCGCTTCGCCTGCCTTGTTTTCGAACACGTAGAGCGTGGATTTTGCCGTGTCCACCACCAGCGCGTAGCGTTGTTCCGGGGGCATCTGCACCAGATAACGCGGTACCTGATCTTTGGGCCGTCCATTCTGAAGGCGGCCCACGCGCGCACGCGCCTCGTCGCGCAAATCGTCGAGCTGTTCCTGCGGCGCATCGGTGATATTTCCCACCATGCTGATCGGATGCGCCCGCGCCAGCAGCAGGTCGCCCTTGATCAGGTGCGCGAGACGAAAGTTGGGGTAGGCGCCGATGACCTTGTCTATTTCGGTCAGCGCGTTATCCATTCGATGGTTGCTGATTTCGGCCAGCGTCTTGAGCAGCACCGCTTCGGGTTCAAGTGCGCCTGCGGATTGCCGGGCGGAACCGGTGCTGCTAATGCTCTTCGCGTAATTTACCGGCAGGAACGCAGCCGAGAGCTGCGGCCGGCCGTTCATGAGAACCACGGCGGCGCCCGCGACCATCACCAGCAAAGTGACGGCCAGCAGCGACGCGCGTCCCGTCAACCGCCGCTTCGTTCTTGCTGAATCAGCCATTTGTCTCCGGACTTTGTCATCACCAGTGTCTTGCCGTTGGTGGACTTTAGCGCATCAGACCGGTAATTTTGGCGGAACGTCACCGTGGCACGGCCGTTGTCATCAAACTCCACCTTGGGTGATTCGATGGCAACTTGTATCTGGCGCGGTTTGGCGATGCGCGATTTACGCTCGGCTTCCCACGCCGCGCGGGATTCGCCCTTGGGCGTGCGAAAGTCAGACGCGTACGCGCCGAGGTAGCCGGGAATATCATTATCTGACCACGATTTTGCCCAAGCGTTGACCGACGCCAGCACTTCATCCGCATTGGGTGCGCCCGCCGCTTTGGCGGGTGCCGGCTTGGCTGCCGCTACCGGTGCCGTTGGCGCAACTTTTGTCGGGTCATAGACGGGCACGGGCGCTGCCGCTACTTTCGCCGGCGGTTCCGACTTCGCCGCAACCGCCTTGGCGGTGCGCGGGTCGGCTGGGAATAAATCGCGAATCATATTCAACTTGGACTGGGCGGTGGAATTGCTCTTGTCGAGTTGCAGCGCCTTGTCGTAAGCCTGGCTGGCCATTTTTGCGTAGATGTCGCCCAGATTTTCGTGCGCGGTAGCGTAACTCGGATGGGTGCGTATGGCCTGTTCGAGCGAATCGCGCGCCTTGTCGTACTGCCCCTGGGACGCATACAGCACTGCCAGATTGTTATACGGGCCCGGCAGATCGGGAAAATCTTTCGTCAGATCCGCAAACACCTTGATCGCGTCGTTGGGTTTGTTCTGCTCCGCAAGAATCAAGCCCTTGAGAAAACGCCCGCGCGCATCTTTGGGGCGGCTGGCGAGGTAGCCGTTAACGCGCGTCAAGGCCTGGTCGAACTGACCCAGCTTGAGCATCTGGTTAACGTCCTGCAATTCGTCGGTCTGGGCGGTCGCCGGAACGGCCATCAACAGGGACAGGGCGACGATCAACCCGGCAGCGCGGGCGAGGGCGAAAATGGGGGTGAAGATGGAGCGCGCGGATAACGATGTCATTGCACTATGCTTTCACAAAAATTCGTGGGTAATCGTGGATAATCGAATGAATGCACGAATGTTTCACTAGGTTAGCATCGAAAACCCGGAGATTCTACCAAGAATGCCTTGTAATTCAAAGTCTAACGGGCGAAGTACTGCACCACGACGGGACCGGGAACCCGGCGCCGCCGCAGGCTGATCCCGGCTGCGACGGCCAGCGGCTATTCGATGCGCTCATTTTGAGCGCTTTTTGAGCGCTTTTTCGGCCTATGGGTCCAATACATCCGTGGCCTTATGTAACAACCCGGTTGAGCGCGCGCGGCGCGCCCGTTATGATGCCGACCTTATGAATGCTCCCGAAATGAAACAACGCGATTTTTCCGGTGTCGGTTACGACGAGGCGCTCGAACGCGCGCGCGCACTGATTCCTTTTTTACGCCAGCACGGTGCGAACAACGACAAGGCTACCAAGCTGGTAGCCGAAGTTATGGGTGCGCTGCACGAGAATGGCCTGCTGCGCTACATCCAGCCCAAGGTATGGGGTGGCATGGAACTGGATTTTGTGGCGTACTTCGATGTCCCCGAAATGCTTGGACGCGGTGATGCATCCACCGCGTGGGTGGTGGCCAATCTGGCGTCGCATCATCGCGGTCTCGCGCTGTGGCCCAAGCAGACACAAGAAGAAATCTGGGGCAACAGCCCGGACACGTTGATTGCCTCCGGCATCGCCTTCATGCAGGGCGCAGGGCGCAAAGTGGATGGCGGCATCGAACTCTCCGGCAAATGGGGATTTTCTTCGGGTGTCGATCATTCGGAATGGGAACAACTCGCGTGCATCGTCAAGGATGCCGACGGAAAACCCATCGACTGGATGATGTGCCAGATGCCGCGTCCGCAATTTGAAGTTATCGACGATTGGCAGACCTTGGGCATGCGCGGCACCGGCAGCCGCACGGTAACCTGCAAGAATGTTTTCGTGCCGGAACATCGCGCGCTCTCCATGCACGTGGCCGATCCCGCCCACGAATATCCGGGATTGAGGGTTCACACCAATTCGATGTTCAAAGTGCCCACCGCTTCGCTCGGCGGTCATTGCATCGCGGGCGCCATGACCGGCAATGCGCAAGCCGCGCTCGACATCACCACCGACATGGTGAAACAGCGCAGCACCCATTACACGGGGGCTACGATGCGCGACTTTCAGGCGGTGCAAATACGCATCGCTACGGCAGGCGCGAAAATCGACGCGGTTCGCGTCTGGCTGCGCAATGATTGTCTCGAAGCGCACAACGTTTATCGCGCGGGCGGCACGCTCGATATGGAAACCAAGCTGCGCTACAAACGCAATTGCGCCATGGGCATGAAGCTGCTGACCGAAGCCGTCGACACGCTGTACGAAATGTCGGGCGCGGCAGGCATCTACGACAGCAGCGCCATGCAGCGCATCTATCGCGATCAGCACGCTGCAGCGGGGCACATCAGCTTCAGCACCGACGCGCAACTTTCGCCGTGGGGACTGATTGCCCTGGGCGGGGACTTCAAAAGTCCGACGCTCTAGTGCGCTATTCGTAACGTAACTATATGATTTTATTGCTAAATTTTACTGTCGAGTCCTGCTTCGGCAATCTCCGCCGCGCGCAATAGCGCGCGCGCTTTATTCTGCGTTTCCTGCCATTCGGCTTCGGGTTGTGAATCGGCCACCACACCGCCGCCGGCCTGCGCGTATAGCATGCCGTCTTTCACCACCCCGGTGCGTAACGCAATCGCCACATCCATGTTGCCGTCAAACCCCAAGTAACCGACCGCACCGGCATAGATGCCGCGTTTGACCGGTTCCAGTTCGTCGATGATTTCCATCGCGCGCACCTTGGGCGCGCCCGACACCGTGCCCGCGGGAAAAGTCGCGCGCAGCACGTCAATCGCGCCCAAGCCGGGTTTGATTTTGCCTTCGACGTTGGAAACGATGTGCATCACGTGCGAGTAACGTTCGATCACCATTTGCTCGGTGACGCGCACGCTGCCGGTCTGCGACACTCGCCCGGCGTCGTTGCGCCCCAGGTCCATCAGCATGATGTGCTCGGCGCGCTCCTTCGGGTCGGCAAGCAGTTCTTCCGCCAGCGCCTTGTCTTCTGCGGCGGTGACGCCGCGCTTGCGTGTGCCGGCGATGGGCCGCACCGTCACCGTGTCGCCTTCGAGCCGCGCGAGAATTTCCGGCGATGCACCCACCACATGAAAATCCTCGAAGTCAAAATAAAACATGTACGGCGACGGATTCAGCGTGCGCAATGCGCGGTACAGCGCCAGCGGCGTGGCGCGCAGCGGCTTGGACATGCGCTGCGACGGCACCACCTGCATGATGTCGCCTTCGAAGATATATTTTTTCGCGCGCTCCACGGCGGCGTGATACGCCTCCCGGCCAAAGCCCGACACTGCAGCTTCCGACGGCGCAGTACTCGCCGGCGGAATGACCACCGGTTCGCGCAGTTTTTTCAGCAGCTCACCGAGACGCGTGTGCGCGCGCTTGTAGGCGCCCGGCGCACCGGGCTGCGCGTATACCACCAGGGAAAGTTTGCCGGAGAGATTATCGACAATGGCGATTTCCTCCGACAACAGCAGCGCAATGTCGGGCGTGCCGAGTTGATCGGGCTTTTGCGTGTGCGCGAGTTTCTTTTCGACATAGCGCACGGTGTCGTAGCCAAAGTAACCGACCAGTCCGCCGCAAAAACGCGGCAGCTTTGCCGCATTTTCGACGGTCGCGACTTTGAAGCGCGCGAGATATTTTTCAACGTAATCCAGCGGGTCGTCAACCGTGCTTTGTTTTGTAATCGTGCTGCCTGCGAATTCCGTGCATTGATAGCCGCGGACTTCGATGCGCGTCCTGGCAGCGAGTCCAATAAACGAATAGCGCCCGAAGCGCTCGCCGCCAACCACGGATTCGAGCAAATAGGTATACGGCTTGTTGGCGAGCTTGAGATAGATCGATAGCGGCGTGTCGAGATCGGCAAACGTCTCAAGCACGAGGGGGATGCGGTTGTAGCCCGCTTGCGCGAGCCGTGTAAATTCGGCTTCAGTCATGCTTTGCAATCAATCGAGTAGCCTCAACCAGCGACGCTACTATTGCATCAACATCCAGCGACTGCACGTCGTGGCCTTCGTTATAACCATAAGTCACGCAAAAAATCGGGCAACCCGCTGCACGTGCAGCCTGGGCATCGTTCAGCGAATCGCCGATCATCAACATCTCATGGGGCGCGACGTTTAGCTGCTTGCAGGCATGCAACAACGGCGCGGGATCAGGCTTCTTTTGCGGCAGCGTGTCGCCCGCGACCACGCTCACAAAATAACTCGACAATGACATGTAGTCGAGCAACGGCAACGTAAAGCGTTCGGATTTATTGGTCACGCACACCAGCGGAAACCCTTGCGCGCGCAACAGATCAAGGCCTGCCTTGACGCCAGGGTAGAGGGTGGTGTGCTTGCCATTCACGGCTTGGTAGCTGCGCTCATAGACCGGCAGCGCTCGCTGAAATAATTCCGCATCCGGCTTGCCTTCCATGCT
Source organism: Betaproteobacteria bacterium (assembly GCA_031381325.1). Classification (GTDB taxonomy): domain Bacteria; phylum Pseudomonadota; class Gammaproteobacteria; order Burkholderiales; family SG8-41; genus UBA5216. The sequence continues at coordinate 22,551 of JANMXV010000037.1, forward strand.
GCCGGTCAGCGTACGCTCAATCAAATTGTTAATGCCCTTGCCTACAAAATTGCGGATCACTGCTTCCGGCAGCGCGGGCATTTTCAATTCCGCCAACATCCTATTAGCGGCAACGGCGAGATCGGGAATGGTATCGAGCAGCGTGCCATCAAGATCGATCATCACGGCTTTTACGAACAGCGGCGGGGTGAACTTCACTACGAACTCCGAAAAAACGTTGTAACGTTAGTGCGCGGCCGCTTTGGCCAATTCGACACGCATGGCATTGATAGTGGCTTGGTAATCCTGGGTCCCGAATATCGCCGAGCCCGCAACAAAGGTATCCGCACCGGCTCGTGCTATCTCGGCGATGTTGCCGGTTTTCACACCGCCATCGACTTCAAGCCAGATGTCGCGACCACTGGCGTCTATTTTCTGGCGCACGCTGCGCAACTTGTTGAGTGCTTCGGGTATGAATTTCTGTCCGCCGAAACCGGGGTTTACCGACATGATGAGCACCAGATCCAGCTTGTCGAGGACGTGATCGAGATAATGCAAAGGCGTGCCCGGATTAAACACCAGCCCCGCCTTGCAGCCGTTATCGTGTATCAGCGCAATGGTGCGGTCGATATGCTCGGAGGCTTCCGGGTGAAACGAAATGATATGGGCGCCGGCTCTGGCGAAATCCGGCACGATGCGATCCACCGGCTTGACCATCAAATGCACGTCGATCGGCACTTGCGCATGCGGGCGTATCGCTTCGCACACCAGCGGACCTATGGTGAGATTGGGCACGTAATGGTTGTCCATCACATCGAAGTGGATGAGGTCTGCACCCGCGGCGACCACACTTTTCACCTCGTCGCCCAGACGCGCGAAATCAGCCGACAACAGGCTAGCTGCAATGCGAAAGGTGCGGGATTTCATGCGGATATTGTAACGGTTTCGCCGCCGGACTGCGTACGTCGCGTATACTATGCCGCTACAGAACACACTGCCCATGCCCAGCAAACCTTACGACATTTCCGTCAAGACGCGCACGCTCTACATCGCCGATCAGTCTGATCCGGCTAACGACCGTTACGTGTTCGCGTACACCATTACGCTTACCAACACGGGTAACGCCGCGGCGCAGTTGGTGAGCCGCCACTGGATCATCAGCGACGCCGCCGACAAGGTGCAGGAAGTGCGCGGCAAAGGCGTGGTGGGGGAACAACCTCATTTGCGTCCAGGCGAAAGTTTTGAATACACCAGCGGCTCAGCCATTGCCACGCCGGTAGGCACCATGCGCGGCAGCTACCAGATGGTCGCTGACGACGGCACGAAGTTCGACGTGACCATACCGGAATTCACGCTGTCGATGCCGCGCGTATTGCATTGACCGCGGCACTTACTTCTGCTGATTGTCGTTTTCGTCGTTTTCGTCTTTGGGAGGACGCGGCCAGGTCCACCACACCAGCAGCGCCACCAGTAACGCGGCGCCAAACGCTTCCAGCAAAAACCACGATAAGATTTCCATAGCCTCTATTGCCTTTATACTGGCGCCCCATCATGAATGATTCGGCGCGGAAAATCCAATTTTGCAAATGCGCCGCAGCCATCGCTCTACTGGCGATGGTGACTGCCTGCGTGACGTCCAAACCACCGGCCGTCAAGCCGCAGGCCGCGCCACCGCCTTCAGTGGCAACTGCGGCGCCTGTGCCCACAGAGATCGTTGCCGCGCCGTCTGCTGCGGCACCGACTGCTAATGTTGATAAAGCAGACACTGCATCGCACACCCTCGCCCGCGTCCCGTGGTCGGAATTGCCCGGCTGGCGGCAAGACAATCACGCAGAGGCGCTCCCCGCGCTGTTGACGAGTTGCCAAGTGTTGAGCAAACAAGCGGCCTGGCGCGAGGTGTGCGAGGCCGCGCCTGCCATCAAAGGTCGTGAAGCCGCACGACTGTTTTTTGAAAACCATTTCACCCCTTATCGTGTCGCCGGCACGGACGGCGTTATTGACGGCTTCATCACGGGCTATTACGAACCGACGTTGCGCGGCAGCCGCAAGCCCTCTGCGCGTAACCGGTATCCTGTCTATGGCGCGCCCGATGACTTGTTGGCGCTGGAGTTGGGTGAGCTTGCGCCCGAATTAAAATCCACGGCGCTACGTGTGCGCCTACAGGGCAAACGCGTCGTGCCGTACTACAGTCGCGCACAAATCGACGGCGACGAAGCACCCTTGCGCGGCAATGAAATTGCTTGGGTAGAAGACGCCATCGACTTATTTTTTCTGCAAGTGCAAGGCTCGGGACGCATCGCGCTTGAGGAGGGCGGCGTCATGCGCGTGGGGTTTGCCGGGCATAACGGCCACCCCTACCGTTCGATCGGGCGTGTGCTGATTGAGCGCGGCGATCTGAGCGTGGAACACGCCTCCATGCAAGGCATCAAAGCGTGGGCGCGTGCGAATCCCGTCAAACTCACCGGACTGCTCAATCAGAATCCGCGCTACGTGTTTTTCCGCGAACTCCCCGGCAACGCAGCGGCGCCGCCGGGTGCATTGGGCGTGCCGCTCACACCCGAGCGCAGCATTGCCGTCGATCCGCGCTACGTGCCGTTGGGCGCGCCGGTGCATATTGCAACCACCTGGCCCAATACCGACAAGCCGTTACAGCGCCTTATGCTTGCACAGGACACCGGCGGCGCGATACGCGGCGCGGTGCGCGCGGATTTTTTCTGGGGCGCGGGTGAAAAAGCGGCACGTGAAGCTGGGCGCATGCAACAGTCGCTGCGCCTATGGGTGTTGCTGCCTAACGGTTACCCGGCGCCTGACGTGAAACCGCAGCGCGCACAGGAATAGCGCGCAAAAAGAGGAGCGCGAAAACAAACCTCACAGTAAGTAATAGTACTTGCTCCCTGGTTTATATTTGCGGTAGAGTCCACTTAGCGTCAAATAAAAGAAATGGCGCGTGTATGCCATTTACCTTTCAGACTACTTATTACGGAGCAACAACAATGGCATTGCGAAAATTTATTGGATTGATGGCGGCAACTATCGGGCTGTTAGGGTCGGGGGCGGTATCCGCTGGCGACGCGGATTTCACGCTGGTGAATGGAACGGGTTACGACCTTCGGGAAATTTATATTTCTCCGGCAAACCGCAACAATTGGGGCAGGGATCGTCTGGGCGATGGCACGCTGGAAAATCGTAAATCACGTCTTTTCACGTTCAGCGACAACGCAAACTGCATGCAGGATCTCAAAGTGGTTTTTGACGACGATGCTTCCGCGTCCATTTGGAAAGGCCTGGATTTGTGTGAAATCAACAAACTCACGATCCGCTATAACCGCAGCACCGATACGGTTACCGCAGTAAAAGAGTAAATCGTTCACGACGAAAATTATAAATAAAAACAAATAGTTATACACAACTCCCTTGGAAGCGGCTAACGCGATCCGTAGTCGAGACTAATCCGTACTTGCGCTTTGACAATGCGCCCTTCCTTGCGCGCCGGGGTGAAACGGGTTCGCAACAGCAGGGCGCGCGCTGCGCTTTCAATGTCTGACGCAACGGCTTGAATCGCGCGCACTTCATTCACCACGCCCGCTTCGTCTATCAGCACCGTCGCGCGCACCTGGCCTGTGGTGTAACTACCCGCGAGATACGCACTCAGGTCGAGATCGGTCGCGGCCTTGGGGTACACGTCAAGACTTAACGCGCTGTAATAGGTTGGGTCACTCGCTTGCGGCAGCATCGCGCTGCCGTTCGCCGTTTCGACAACGGAGGTTACGATCGGGCGCTCAATTGTTTTCGCTGCCGCCACCGTGCCTCGGAGAGCAGCAGCGGCTGGCTGAATTATTTCGCGGCTCGGCACGCGGGCCACACTTGGCGTGGCATGCGCTATCAATAAATCAGCCGGCGGCTTATTGAACAATACGGTTATCGGTGTACCGCTGCCTATCGCCATGCGCGGCGTGCTGGGTACGTACAACCCTTGCGCAGTGTGTACGAACCACAGGTGCAGCAGCACCGACGCGCCCAGCGCCGTCATTAACCGCCGCTGCGCACGGTCTAACATATTCACGCACTGGCCAACGGCTACTTCTTCGCGAATGCCTGTTCGATCTGCTGCGCGGGTATATAGCCGCCGAGTTGCTGCCCGCTGGCAAGATAGATCGCGGGCGTACCGCGAATATTCAAGCGCTGCGCCATCGCGGAATTTTTCTCCAGCGGGTTATCGCAGGCCTTGACTTGTTCCGTCAGCGCGCCCTTGGTCATGACGTGATCCCACGCCTTGGCGCGATCCCGCGAGCACCAGATCGCGCGCGACTTCTCCGCCGAATCCGGCGACAGTATCGGCAACAGATAGGTATAGACGGTGACGTCGGTCATTTTGGCGAGCTCTTTGTAAAGCTCCTTGCAATAACCGCAGTTCGGGTCTTCAAAGGTGTAGAGCACGCGCTTGCCGTTGCCGCGCACCACCTTGATCGCCGAGTCGTGCGAGGATGTCAGCGATTTCGACACGATTTTCTGCGTGGTGTCCTGCGTGATGTTGCGCGCGGGCATGTTGCGAATATCATAGAGCGTGCCGCCCATCATGAATTCGGCTTTGCTGTCGGTGTAGACGACTTCACTGCCCATGACGACTTCAAACAGTCCGGCGAACGGCATGCGCGTAACCGTATCCACGGATGCTTTCGGAAACTTTGCCTGCAGGGCCTGCTTCACCCGTGTTTCTTCGGCGTCTTGGGCATGCAGCGCGAACGGGGCCAGCGTGCAAGCCAGTGTGCATGCCATCGTGAAGCGCGCGGCAATTCGCTTAAACATGGTACTTCCTTTCAAAATAGGCCCTCATTTTAGTTAATCTCTTTCGTCGATCACTTGCATTAAGCAGCCGCATGTTTGACCAGCAAATTCTTGAGCAATGACTGACTTTCCAGCATTTTCATGCCCAGATTACGCGCACGTGATAACCAGACCGCTTGGGAGGCAAATAGTTTCTGCAATCCATCTGTCGCGAGCTGCATCGTCAACACATCTTCCTTGCGCGCGCGTTCATAGCGCCTGAGCAAGGCGTAATCGCCGCAATCACCCTGCGCGCCACGACCACACAGCACCGCGGCCAGCTCACGCGCATCGCGGAAACCCAGATTAACGCCCTGACCCGCCAGCGGGTGGACATTATGCGCAGCGTCTCCCACAAGAGCAAGGCGCGGCTTGACAAATTGCTCTACGCGCTGCATGCGTAGCGGAAACACCGCCGCCGGCGTGATGGTTTCCAGCGCGCCCAAGCTGTTTTCGGCTGCGTCACTCACACGCTGCGCCAATGCAGCAGTATCCAGCGCCATCAATTCCTGCGCATGCGCGTCGGCGGTAGACCACACCATTGACACCCGGTTGCCCGGCAGCGGCAGCAACGCCAGCACGCCGTCGGGCCGGAACCATTGATAGGCGGTGTCGTAGTGCGGCATCGCGCAGGCAAAATTCGCCACCACGCCGCACTGCCCATAGTCGTGCGTAATGACTTTGACGCCGGCCTGTTCGCGCACCCAGGATTGGGCGCCGTCCGCGCCTACCACCAGCTTCGCGCGCAACGTTATGCCGCCATCAAGCACAATTTCAGAATCGTTTGCGTGTTGCAGCAGCGTGTCACAAGCGACAGGGCAATAGCGCTTTATATGCGCGGCGTTATCGAGGCACTGCCATAGCGCGGATTGAATACGCCCGTTTTCCGCGATGAAAGCGAGTTCACCCAAACCGGCATCATAGGCACTGAATTCCAGCGATGACGATAGCGACGGCGCATCGCCAAAAATACGCATCGTCTCCACGCGCGCGACGCGCGCCGCATCAACGCCCTGCCACGCTCCCACGCTGTCGAGAAATGCCGCCGATCCTGGACTGATCGCATAGATGCGGCTATCCCAGGAAGCCGCCGGCGAAACCGGAGCGCGTGGCTCAACCAGCGCAACGCGCAGCCCGGACGGCGCCAGCGCCAGCGCCAGACTCGCGCCGACCAGCCCCGCACCGATAATCGCGACATCGTAGGATTCGCAGGATTCAGTCATGGACAAACCGTTCGTTGCAATGCGGCGAGTTTAACCGTGCAATGCGGCTGTTGCGCGGGCAATTGGGCAACCCGTCGGATTGGATATCGGAGCTTGAGTTGAAATGGGGGATAGGTGCTACCGAATACATCCGATAATGCATTGATTATGAATGGTTATTTTTACAGTCACTAAGGTAGTTGCCCCCAAAGTTGCCCCCGCGCATGTGCGGTCACTCGCCCTTCACGCATGCAGAATGACGGCGCAACAGCGGCCCCCCCCCTCAAAATTCCCGCTAACAAAAATGGTGTTACCCAACCGGTCTAGCTGCACGAAGGCACAGAGATTTTACCCCCCCTCCCCACCCCCTAACCTTTTTTTGATGGGGGCACCGGGGGCAAACACAGAAACATCGCCTCAGCATATGTTACTTATGGTTTTTATTGCCCCCAACACGCGCCCCCAAGCTTCGTTTTTACTTGGGGGCACTGGGGGCAAGTCGGACGGTTCACTTGCTGGTACTTGACGGCCTGAAACACCGCGCGAATGCATTGCCTGCCCGCGCCCTCTGCGCGCGGCGTTGCTTACTTACTCATCGCTGAGCAGCTTGGGCAACAACCGATAGCACCGGACATTGCCCGTCATCGGCAACCGCTCCCTACGATCCGGGCGGCCCCCTTCTTTCTCGGGCATCAGTGCGCCGCGAGCCACCAGCATCCGTGCCATCGCGCGGTGATCAAAGCCGGCACATATCTCTTTA
>JANMXV010000054.1:0-2182 GCA_031381325.1 Betaproteobacteria bacterium
GTGCCCGGCGATGTTGCGTATGGTACGCAGGGTGATGCCCGGCGTTTTCATGTCCACCAGCAGGAAGCTGATGCCGCTTTGCTGCTTCACCTTTTTGTCGGTGCGCACCAGCACATAAATGTTGGTGGCGTTGTGCGCCATTGAGGTCCAGATTTTGCTGCCGTTGATGACATATTCGTCGCCATCGAGCACGGCCTCGGTGCGCAGGCTCGCCAGATCGGAACCCGCATTCGGCTCGGAGTAACCCTGGCACCACACGTTGTCGCCGGAAAGAATTTTCGGCAGGTATTGCGCGCGCTGCGCGTCGTTGCCGAAGCGAATCAGCGTTGGCCCCACCATGGTGACACCCTGATCGGGCATGCGGCCGATGCCGGCGCGTTCGGTTTCTTCCCAGTAAATAATCAGCTTGCCCGGGTCCAGCCCCATGCCGCCGTGCTCAACCGGCCAGTTGGGTGCGAGCCAGCCTTTTTTCGAGAGCGTGACCCACCAATCCTTGCTCTCGTCCCAGCTCAGCCGGCGCGGCATAAAGCGCAGGTTTTCGGGATATTCTTTTTCGAAAAGCTCGCGCGCTTGCGCGCGGAAAGCTTCATCGGTCATTGCATTGAAGTCGGTCTTTACGTCACTGAGTACATCACTGAGTACATTACTGAGGCCCATGGTTACACCACTCCTTCCAGAATTTCGGTTTTGGCGTAACGCCGCCGGTGCGCAATGCCGTTGCCCAGCCATGCGGCCAGTGTCATCGCACGCTTCACATATAAGCCCACATCGCAATCCTCGGTAAAGCCGATCGCGCCATGCATTTGTATCGACTGGCGCGTGATCAGCAGTGCGGCATCGGTGCAGCGCGCTTTGACGCGGCTGGCGGCGGCGCTGCGCGTTTTTGCATCCGGCTCAGTTCCGTTCACACCGTCGAGCACGCCAATGCAATCAGCGAGCACAGCGGTAGAAAGTTCTTGCTGAATATAAAGATCAACCGCGCGATGTTGCAGCGCCTGAAAGCTGCCGATGGGCTTGCCGAACTGCACGCGCGTTTTCAGGTATTCGAGAGTCATCTCCAGCGAGCGCCCCATGATGCCGCACAGTTCCGCGCTGGCAATCGCCGCCGTATGATCGATAGCGCGGGCGAGCGACGCTGCGGCTGCCGCACCCGCGTTGATGACGTTTTCCTTCGCTACCGTCACCTCGGATAGATTCAAGGTGCCCGACTGCCGCCCATCCGCGAGGGTGTCGAATTCCAGCGTTGCGCCCGCCGCATCGCGCGGCACCCACAATAGTTGCATGCCTTGCGCCGAGTTTGCCGAAACGATGTAACCATCGGCATTCGATGCGCCAACGATAAAACGCTTGCTGCCGTTTACGCGAAAGCCGCCTTCAAACGGCGTCGCCTGCATATTGATTTTGCCCGCGTCGAGCGTGCCGGCCTGTTCCTGCCATGCCGTGGCGGGCAGTATGTCGCCCGACACCAGCCCTTCGAGCAGCTTTTTCTTAAGTCGCTCGTTGTTGCTGTCAGCCAGCACGCACGCAGCCAGTACGGCCGCCGCAGTCAAAGGCTCCGGCGCCAGCGCGCGCGCCAGGCCTTGCGCGACGATGGCCATGTCACCCAGCTTTAAGCCCATGCCGCCATATTGCTCCGGCACCAGCACACCCAGCCAGCCGAGATCGGCCATTTGCTTCCACACCGCGCGGTCGCATTCGGTTTTGGTTTCACGCAGTCGGCGCACGCGCGCGACATTGACGCCACGCGCAAAATCGGTGACGCTGTTCGACAGCATCGACCGGTGTTCAGTGAAATCCTGCTGAGACATGAACATGCTCCGATAAAATATTGAATAAAAACAAATAGTTATAATATATGGACAAAGGTTGCACGCAACGGCGCCGCCGGGAGAGCCACACTGTAACGAATATAATTGTGCGGCTCAACAGCCCAGCGCAAAATTTTTGATGTAGCGCGCTTCTACTGGGTACTGCCGAATTTTTATTTCCACGTCACCACTGCCTACAACCTGCTGCGCCACGGCGGTGTTGACATCGGCAAAATGGATTTTCTGGGCAAGTCGTATTCCGGATGGGAGTCAATCGCGCGTGATCATTGTTTCAGTGAGCCGCTGCGACACCCTTGAGTGTTTGCTCAATGTGTTCCGCGGCGCGCATGCCGAACGTGATGCCTTTGATCTGC
>JANMXV010000075.1:0-1457 GCA_031381325.1 Betaproteobacteria bacterium
GATTTTCACGCCGGAGCCTGAAACCAAAGGCGTGCGCATCACGGTCGATCCGCCATTGCCGCAACTACAGATCATCAACAACCTCACGCTGACCGAGGGCGCGTGCGGCGCATGGATAAATCGCATCAAGGTGCAGACACACGATACTGGCGACACGGCGCGGCTCTCCTTCATCGGGCCGTACTCACGCCAGTGCGGCGAGCAAGCCAATTACTTCAGTTTGCTCGGACACCGCGCCTATGCGGCGGGCTTGTTTCAAATGCTGTGGCGTGATCTGGGCGGCACCTTTACCGGACGCGTACGTGATGGCGAGGTAACCACCAACGCCGTCAAGCTAGCCAGTCAGCGCTCGCTCGCGCTGTCGGAAATCGTGCGCGACATCAACAAATTCAGCAACAACGTCATGGCGCGGCAGTTGTTACTGACAATAGGCGTAACGGCGGGTGCGGCAGGTGGTACACAGGCAACGCCCGAAAAAGGCGCACAAGCCGTGCAGCAGTTCTTCGCCAGCAAAGGCCTGCAAATGCCGCAACTGGTCATCGAAAACGGTTCCGGCCTGTCGCGCATCGAAAGAGTCAGCGCGCGTGACCTCGGGCAGATGCTGCTCACCGCCTACCGCAGCCCGGTGATGCCGGAATTCATCGCCTCCATGCCGCTGGTGGGCGTGGACGGCACTATGTACCGGCGGCTCACCAATACGCCCGTCGTCGGCCAGGCCCACATCAAAACCGGCCTGCTGTCCGGCGCGCGTGCGCTGGCGGGTTACGTGCTCGACGCCAAAGGCAGGCGCGTAGTGACCATCATGCTGATTAACCATGCCAATGCGCACAACGCCAATGCGGTGCAGGATGCTTTGTTGCGGTGGGTGCATGGGCGGTAGCGCGCGCCACTTAGATGAGAATTGACGCTAGCTGCGTTTGCATGCAAAGTTCCGAATAAGGAACACAGGCATGTACAACCCACTAGACACTTGGCGAATTGATACTTGGCGAATTGTCATTCACAATATTTGTGTATACGTTCGACGGAGAGCATAACGATGGCACAAGAGCTCGTGTTTCAAAAGCCGATTGACGTCAAGGTTGTAAGCGCCTTCATCGAAAAGCATATTGCGCCGAGGTTGCGCAACAAATTGATGATCAGACTTCGTTCGCTAACGCTTAGATCCATCTTCGAGAACAAGAATCCTTACCTACTCAAAGTGGACGGCACGAACACTGCTAACGAGTTTATCGAACGGGAGATCGAAGACTCGTTACGTGAAACTGAAGAAGAATTTTTCGCTGATTCTCTGAAAAAAATAGCCGCGTTTATCTGTGGGAAGACTCGCGGGAGCAGGAAGTCAAAATTGAATCGTGTTTATCTGGAGCTAAAAGAAGGGCGACCTTGCTGGGAATCTCTATCCGGAAGCAACGAAATATATAGGGATATGCTGTGGACGTTGGGTAACTTGAGCC
>JANMXV010000109.1:0-9877 GCA_031381325.1 Betaproteobacteria bacterium
ATTCAGAATGACGACGCGAAAATCGAGCAGCATGCCGATGGTGACGAAAAACAATCCCAGCAGCACGTCGCGAAACGGTTTGATGTCTTGCTCGACCTGGTAACGGTATTCGGTTTCCGAAATCAGCACGCCGGCGACGAAAGCGCCCAGCGCCAGCGACAGGCCCGCGAGCTCGGTGACGTAAGCCACGCCCAGCGTCACTAACAATACATTGAGCACGAACAGTTCCGATGATTTGGCGCGCGCTACCACGTGAAACCACGCGCGCATCACACGCTGGCCCACGAACAGCAGCACCGTCAGCACCGCTGCGGCTTTGAGCAGTGCCCAGCCTACACTTGCCGCCAGATCGCTCGCCGGCGCCGCCAACGCGGGAATGACGATCAGCAGCGGCACCACGGCGATATCCTGAAACAGCAGGATGCCGATAATTTGCCGGCCATGCTCGGAGTTCAGTTCATAGCGCTCGGCCAGCAGCTTGGCCAGTATCGCGGTCGATGACATGGCGAGCGCGCCGCCCAGTACCAGCGCGCGCTGCCACGAAAGGCCGAGCAGCAGGGACACGCCCATCACCACCAGCATCGTGATCGCGACCTGCGCCGAGCCGAGCCCCAGCACCGTGCGGCGCATGGTGCGCAGCTTGGGCAGGCTGAATTCGAGGCCGATGCTGAACATCAGAAACACCACGCCGATCTCGGCCAGATCGGTTACTTGCTGGGATTCACGCACCCAGGCGAAGGCGTGCGGGCCGATGGCCACACCGACGATCAGATAGCCGAGCACCGGCGGTTGTTTGAAACGACGGCACAGCGCCACCACCAGAACGGCGGTGGCCAGCAGCACCAGAACGGTTTGTAAGGGGGCGTGCATTGATTGATTCGATAATGCCTCATCGGGCGCAAATTGCAAGTGCGCCAGGGCGGCGCTCTGCTATACTTTTCCCATGAAATCAGTAACGCCAACCGCCATCAACAATAGCGCGCCAATGTCGCAAGGTGCAGTCGATGCGCTTGCGGTAGCGCGGCAGGTGCTCGAAATCGAAGCGCGTGCGCTGCATCATTTGATATCGCGACTTGATGCGGGGTTTGTCACCGCGGTCGAAAAGATTCTGGCCTGCTCCGGGCGCGTGGTGGTGAGCGGCATGGGCAAGTCGGGGCACGTGGCGCGCAAGATTGCCTCCACGCTGGCGAGCACCGGCACGCCGGCTTTTTTTGTGCATGCGGCCGAGGCGAGCCATGGCGATCTGGGCATGGTCACACGCAACGACGTATTTCTGGCTCTTTCGAATTCCGGCGAAAGCAGCGAAATCATGGCGATTGTGCCAATGCTCAAACGGCAGGGCGCGCTGCTGATTGCGATGACCGGTAATGCCGCATCGTCGCTGGCTGCGCAGGCGGATGTGCATTTGTACGCGGGCGTCGAAATGGAAGCGTGTCCCTTGAATCTCGCGCCCACGGCGAGCACCACCGCGGCGTTGGCCTTGGGCGATGCGCTGGCGGTGGCCTTGATGCGCGCGCGTGGCTTTACGCGCGATGAATTTGCGTTGTCGCATCCGGGCGGCGCGCTGGGCCGCAGGCTGCTGACGCTGGTGCGTGATGTGATGCGCACGGGCGACGCGATTCCGGCGGTCACGGAAGCGGTCACGGCGATGGACGCGATGCGCGAGATGTCGCGCGGCATGATGGGCATGACCGCGGTAGTGAACGCACGCCGCGAGGTGATCGCGATATTCACCGATGGCGACTTGCGCCGCGCCCTCGAAAAAGGCGTGGACCTGCGTCACACGCCGATCACGCAGGTGATGACGCGCAGCCCGCGCACCATAGTGCCCGATCATCTGGCGGCGGAAGCGGTTGAAATCATGGAGCGCAACAAGGTAAACCAGTTACTGGTGGTCGATGCCCAGGGCGTGCTCGCCGGCGCCTTGAACATGCACGATTTGTTCCGCGCTAAAGTGGTATAGTAGTATAACTATTTGATTGTTATGGATATTTTATCAAGGGTGAAACAGGTCCGCGTGGCCGCGTTCGATGTCGATGGCGTGCTCACCGACGGCGCTTTGTATTACACCGACGCCGGCGAAGAATTCAAAGCCTTCAACGTGCAGGACGGGCAGGGCATCAAGATGTTGCAGGAATGCGGTGTGACCATAGCGATTATTACCAGCCGCAGCTCGAAGCTGGTTGAAAATCGCGCGCGCAATCTAGGTATCGAACATTTGTATCAGGGCGTGGAGAATAAGCTGGATGCGATAAATACGCTGTTAAAGCGTCTGAATTTAGACTTGGCGGCGGCAAGCTACATGGGCGACGATGTAATCGATCTGCCGGTGCTGCGGCGTTGCGGCTTTGCGGCGTCGGTGCCCGATGCGCCGGCTCTGGTGCGGCAACACGCGCATTACGTCACGCGCGCGGGCGGCGGCCGCGGGGCGGTGCGCGAGTTTGCCGAATTCGTGATGCATGCCCAGGGTACGCTGGATGCGGCGCTTGCCCGCTATCTGGCGTAATGTCTGGCCTGATAGCGCTGCGCTGAAATAGAAAAATCACATGGGCGAGCGCTTATCCACGTTGTTTCCTTTGGTACTGCTGGTGCTGCTGGCGGCGCTGACGTATTGGCTGGATCGTGCCGTGCAAAGCCCGCTCGCACCGCGCGAAAAAGTGTTATTGCATGACCCCGACTACACTGCCGACAAACTGCTGGCCACACGCATGGATGTGAATGGGCGCATTCGCGACACGCTGTCCGCGGTGAAGATGACGCATTTCCCCGACGATGACAGCACCGAGCTGGAACTGCCGCGGTTCGCGAGTTATGGACACGATGCGCCGCTGCGCATAACCTCCAAGCACGCGCTGGTTTCCAGCAATGGCGGCAACCTGTATTTTCGCGGCGAGGTGCGGGCAACCCGCGCCCCGTACGCCGGCAATAGCGAGTTAGTGGTGACCACCGATTATCTGCATTTGCTGCCGGATGACAATATTGCGAAAACCGATCACCCGGTTACTATTCGTGACGCCACTATGACTATTGAGGCCGTCGGCATGGAAATGAACAACGAAACGCGGGTGCTGAAATTGAATGCCGCGGTCAAGGCGGTTTATCAAGACACCCGCGCGCGGAGATAATCTTGTGATTAACAACCCGTTTTTACCGGCCGTGATGCTGGCGCTGGCGTTGCTGCCGCCCGGCGCACACGCTGAAAAGGCCGACCGCGAAAAGGCCGTCAATGTCGAGTCCGACCGGGTAATGGTCGACGACGTGAAGCAGGTCTCGGTGTTCGAAGGCAATGTGGTGCTGACGCAAGGCAGCATGGTCATTCGCGGTGATCGCATGGAGGTGCGCCAGGACAAAGAGGGGTTCAAGCAGGGCACGGTGTGGGGCAAGCAAGCGTACTTCCGGCAAAAGCGCGAAGGCGCCAGCGAATTGATCGAAGGCTGGGGAGAGCGCATTGAATACGACAGCCGCGCCGACAAAGTGCAACTGTTCACGCGTGCCGCGATGAAAAAAGGCGATGACGATGTTTCCGGCGACTATATTTCTTACGATGCCAATACCGAATTCTTTCAGGTGATCGGCGGCGGCGCCAAGGCTGCCACCCAAAACAATCCGCAGGGACGCGTGCGCACGGTGCTGCAACCGAAGGCGAAAGCCAATGCGCCCGCGCCGGCGTCCTTGTCGCTGCCGCTGAAATCCGCGGACGGTATTGCGGCGCCGCGCGACGAACCCGTCGCGCCCAAGTAACAGCGCATGCCTGACAGCCCGCCGTTGGACGCCTCTATCGCATCCGCATCCGCATCCGCATCGGCTGCGACGCAGCCGCGCATTGAACTGAAAGCCGAGCGTCTGCGCAAGCGTTACCGTTCGCGCACGGTGGTGCATGATGTGTCCCTTGACGTGCGCAGCGGCGAGGTGATCGGATTGCTGGGCCCCAATGGCGCCGGCAAGACCACGTGCTTTTACATGATGGTGGGTCTGGTGCCGATGGACGGCGGCGAACTGCATCTCGACGGCAAGCGTCTCACGCACATGCCGATACACCGCCGCGCGCAACTGGGATTATCGTACTTGCCGCAGGAGGCGTCTATTTTTCGCCGCATGTCGGTGGCCGACAACATACGCGCCATACTCGAGCTGCAAAACCGCCGCGAGGTGGATATCACTAACCGGCTGGATGATCTGTTGCGTGATTTGCACATCACGCACCTGCGCGACAATCCCGCGATCAGTCTGTCGGGTGGCGAACGAAGGCGCGTCGAAATCGCGCGCGCGCTGGCAACCTCGCCGCGCTTCATATTGCTGGATGAACCGTTTGCCGGCGTCGATCCGATCGCGGTGATCGAAATACAAAAAATAATCGGCTTTCTGAAGGACAGAGGCATCGGCGTGGTGATTACCGATCACAACGTACGTGAAACCCTGGGTATCTGCGACCGCGCCTATATTATCAACGAAGGTACCGTGCTCGCCTACGGGACACCTTCGGAAATCGTCTATAATGAGAACGTCAGACGGGTTTATCTGGGAGAAAACTTCCGCCTCTAGCAGTTCCGCTGGTCTATTGCCTAGGCTTCGCCGGCGTCCGGACAGATAACCATGAAGCATTCGTTACAACTCCGGCTTTCACAGCACCTTACGCTCACACCGCAGTTGCAACTGTCGATTCGGCTATTGCAGCTTTCGACACAGGAACTCGATCAGGAGATCGAACGTTACCTGCGCGACAACCCGCTGTTGGAACGTGACGACAGCGGTGCTGATGTTTCTCCAGAAGCGGTGCGCGCCAATGAACCCGCGCCGCACGATGCCGAGCGCCCGGCGCAAGGCGACGAGGCGCAACAAACGCTTGCCAACGAAAGCGATGGCGGCAGTGGCGCCGAGCGGGAGCGGGCCGATGGCGACATCCTGAGCGATCTCACCTACAGCGCATCGCGCGAGCGCGATGACGGCGACGACAGCGATTACCCGCAGGTCGCGTGCGATGGGCCCACGCTGCGCGAACATTTGCTGTCGCAACTTGCGCTGCTCAATCTCACCGATCGCGACCGCACGCTGACCGGTTTGCTGATCGACACGCTGGATGAGGGTGGCTACATCACCCAGAGTCTCGAAGAGGTGCTCGCCATGCTGCCGGCCGAATTGTGCGTGGATGCCGGGGAGCTGGCGACGGCTTTGCGCCACGTGCAGCACCTGGAGCCGGCGGGCATCGGCGCGCGTTCCCTGGCCGAGTGCCTCAGATTGCAACTGGAAGCGCTGCCGCCATCGACACCCTATTGCGACAAAGCCATCGAAGTCGTCACGCAACACCTGGACGCGCTGGCCTCAAAGGACTACGCCAAACTCAAGCGCGCGTTGCGTTGCGACGACAACGGTTTACGCGCCGTGCAAAAATTGATTACCAGCCTTGAGCCGAAGCCCGGTCGCGATTATGCGGTAGCGGACATCCGCTATATTATTCCAGACGTAATTGTGATTAAAAACAAAGGGTTATGGACAGCTTCGCTGAATGCAGAGGCGCTGCCTAAATTGCGCGTGAACCGCCTATACGCCGACATCCTGTCGCGCGGGCGCGGCACTTCGCAGCAAATGAGCGGTCAATTGCAGGAGGCCAAATGGTTGATAAAAAACGTACAGCAGCGTTTCGACACCATACTGCGCGTGTCGCAGGCTATCGTGGACCGGCAGCGTAATTTTCTGGAGCATGGCGCCATCGCCATGCGGCCGCTGGTGTTGCGCGAGATCGCCGACGTGCTGGCGCTGCACGAATCAACGGTGTCGCGCGTGACTACCCATAAATTCATGCGCACGCCGCGCGGCATTTTTGAGCTGAAATATTTTTTCGGCAGCCATGTCAGTACCGACGCCGGTGGTTTCGCGTCAAGTACTGCGATCCGCGAAGTGATCAAGCAGTTGGTGAGCACCGAAAATTCACGCAAACCCTTGAGTGATTCGCAGATTTCAAACCTTCTTGGACAGCAAGGCATCGTTGTAGCCCGCCGCACGGTAGCCAAGTACCGCGAGGCATTGCAAATTTTACCCGGCAATCTCAGAAAAACCCTATAAAGGAGGCCGCATCATGAACCTGCAAATCACTGGTCATCACGTTCAGGTTACCCCGGCGATTCGCGAGTACGTCAGCTCCAAAATGGAACGCGTCACCAAGCACTTTGACCATGTTATTGACGTTAATGTCATCCTGTCGGTGGTCAAGCTTCAGCAAAAAATAGAGGCGACGGTGCATGTGCGCGGCCGCGATATCTTCTGCGAGAGCACGCAGGAAGACATGTATGCCGCGATCGACGCGTTGATCGACAAGCTGGATCGCACCATCATCAAACACAAAGAGAAAAACCTGGCTCACCGGCATAGCGACGTTCCCATGAAGCAGCAGGTGTTGCCGGAAGAGCCGGCGGAATAATCTGCAATATGAATCAAGTCGCACAAATCCTGCCGCTGTCCAACGTGGTGGTCGATCTGGACATGTCGAGCAAGAAACGTGTTTTTGAACAGGCAGGACTGCTGTTTGAAAACAATCACAGCATCGCGCGCGCGCAGGTGTTCGACAGCCTGTTCGCGCGCGAGAAGCTCGGCTCTACCGGCCTCGGGCAGGGGGTTGCGATTCCGCACGGCCGCGTCAAGGGCCTGAAAAACGCAGTCGGCGCACTGGTGCGCATGAAAGCCCCGATCCCGTTTGACGCACCGGATGGACTGGGCGTGTCCCTGATCTTTTTGCTGATGGTGCCCGACCGTGCAACGGACGCGCATTTACAGATATTGTCCGAACTGGCCGAGATGTTCAGCGACAAAGCCTTTCGCGATCAATTGTCAGCCGCCGCTACCGCAGCGGACCTTCATGCACTGATATCGAACTGGCGTTCACATGCCCCGGATCAGCATAGCCCGGCTGTTTGACGACAATAAAAGCCGCCTTCAACTCACCTGGTGCGCCGGGGAGGAAGGCGCCGCGAAAACGCTCGACAGCGAGTTCACCAAGGATTCGTCCAAGGGCTTGATCGGGCACCTGAATTTCATACATCCCAATCTGATACAAGTGCTGGGCGTGTCCGAAATACAGCATCTCGACGGCATGGAGGCCGGCTTGTGTGCCGCGACCTTGCGCGAGGTGGCGACACGTGATCTGGCGTGTTTTATCGTGGCTGGGGCGTCGCGCATACCGCAGTCCCTGGTGGATGCCGCCACAGCAACCGCGACGCCGCTGCTGACTTCGCCCGTGGCGAGTGTCGAACTCATGTGGATGCTGCGGCCGTACCTGGCGCGGGCGCTGGCCGAATGCGCCACCGTTCATGGCGTGATGCTCGATGTGCTGGGCATGGGCGTACTGATTACCGGCGTATCCGGCGCGGGCAAGAGCGAACTCGCGCTGGAACTCATCTCACGCGGCAGCGGCCTGATAGCCGACGACGTGGTTGAGCTTTATCGCGTGGGCCCGGAAAATATTGATGGCCGCTGCCCGGCCTTGCTGAAGGATTTTCTCGAGGTGCGCGGGCTTGGGGTACTCAATATCCGTACTATTTTTGGCGAATCGGCGCTGCGTCCGCGCAAGGCGCTAAAGCTCATCGTACATCTGGAACGTCCCGGCGGCGGTGAAGCGCCCGCGGAACGTCTGCCGTTGAAGCCCGGTTCCGAAAGCATCATGGGCGTGCAGATACGCAAAGTGGCGATTCCAGTGGCGGCCGGGCGCAATCTGGCGGTGCTGACCGAAGCGGCGGTGCGCAATTACGTGTTGCAGTTGCGCGGCATGGATAGCACCCGTGAGTTCATCGAGCGCCAGGCGGTGCAGATGGAAGCCGTGAATGTTGAAGACGATCGACTCTAATTTAACATGGAACTGGTACTGATAACTGGCCTGTCCGGATCCGGCAAAAGCGTGGCACTCGCCGTGCTCGAAGACGCCGGCTATTACTGCGTGGATAATTTTCCGGGGCAGTTGTTTAATAGTCTGGTGGACACGCTGGTGGCATCCGGACACACGCGCGTCGCGCTCACCATGGATGCGCGTTCCGGCGACGATATGGATGATTTTCCCGCGCATGTGGAAAGCCTGCGTGAGCGGGGCATCCAATGCAAAATGCTCTATCTCGATGCCAAGGATGACACGCTGATCAAGCGTTTTTCCGAAACCCGCAGACGCCACCCGTTATCGGATGGCCGTCTGACGCTGGGTGAATGCATCGCGCATGATCGCGAGCTGCTCGAAGACGCCGCGACACTGGCGGACCATATCGATACCAGCGACCTTTCACCCAATGCGCTGCGTGCGTGGGTGAAGGAATTCGTTGCCGTGCCGCGCGGCGGGCTGATTTTGTTGTTTGAATCGTTCGGCTTCAAGCACGGCATTCCACTGGACGCGGACCTGGTGTTCGACGTGCGCAATCTGCCCAACCCGCACTACGATACCGTACTGCGCCCGCTCAGCGGCATGGACGCCGCGGTGATCGCGTTCCTCGATGCAACGCCCGAGGCGCAACGCATGCTCGAAGATATCCGCAAATTTGTCGACACCTGGCTGCCGTCTTATGTGCGTGACAACCGCAGCTATCTCACCGTCGCCATCGGCTGCACCGGCGGGCGTCACCGCTCGGTGTATTTCGTCGAAGCGCTGGCGCAGGCGTTTCGCGGTTCCGCGCAGGTACTCGCGCGTCATCGCGGGCTGCCTGCGCCGACGGCAACATGACGATGGCGGAAAACCCGCGCCAAACCATTTTTCTGTTTCCGCTGGGCACGGTGCTGTTTCCCGGCGGCCTGCTGCCGCTCAAAATATTCGAGCAGCGCTACCTCGACATGACCAAAGCCTGCCTGCGCGACAACCTGCCGTTTGGCGTGTGCCTGATTCATGAAGGCTTTGAGGTTGGCGCACCCGCAGCACCCCACAGCGTGGGTTGCCTCGCGACTATCGAACAATGGGATATGCCGAATCCGGGCATGTTTCATTTACTCGCGCGCGGCGGTGAACGTTTTCGCATCTGCGAAACATCGGTGGCGCAGAATGGCTTGATCTCGGGCGAGGTCGAACTGCTGCCGCCCGTAGAGCCGTGCAGTCCCGACGCGGAATGCGTGGCGCTGGTCAAGCGCGTGATTGAGCAGGTGGGTGCGGAGAATTTTCCACAGCCGCTGAAATTGGACGAAGGCGCGTGGGTGGCTTATCGGCTTGCGGAGATGATGTCGTTTCCGATGGCGATCAAGCAGCGCATGCTTGAAATGGATGCGGCTGGCGGCGTTTTTACTGAAATTAAAAATTCATTAAAAACAAATAGTTAAGGTAGTTTTCCGGCGGCGACCATACGGTTGATCAGCAGGAAGCGTGGTAGCCAAATTACAACGTCGTCGAATTCACCACCAGCGCCAGTGCCTCCTTGTTGCTGCTTCGGACGACTAACAAAGGTTGTTGTACCCGTTGCGTTAGTATTTTCGTCGGGGAAGTTTGCAGGCCAAATTGGAGGCGTGCCTACCAATGGCGGCAGGAAATGTGCAACATTATTTCCATCTACCCCACCGTACCCGTTCTTGCCGTGGGAGATCACAATTGCCGATACAGAATTGGCACTGGCTAGACTGATAGGCGCACCGGCATTGTCGCGAGTGTTGACCACGATATCGCCGTTTGTGGTCAGCGTGAAAACGGGCGTGGGCGCGGTGGTGTTGTTAGTGAACGCTTGCGTCACACTATAGCGATAATGGTGTCCCCACGAGTCTAGCTGCTTTGACACGCCAAGGGCTTGCCACGGTAAGTACCCTATCCGTGAGACACATATCCCTGCCGCTCTGTTGCCCTCTTGCCCGTCCGTCGCTGACACTGCCGGACACGGAAGATAACCGTTTGCCACGGCAAATCCCAATAGTAATTCCTTGATTTCTTCCT
>JANMXV010000092.1:0-2998 GCA_031381325.1 Betaproteobacteria bacterium
ACCACGTTGATGCCATCGCCGGGCACAATGCTGCCGTTGTGAAAGTGCGCGGTGTCTTCAAACGTCGCGTCATCGGCCGCGAGCACGATGTCGCACATCAACGCCAGATCGGCATGGCGCTTGGCCGGCCCGTTCACCACCGCGATCATCGGCACTTCGATATTCAGATGCGCGTTGACCATGCGCCGCGCGTTGACGAAAACACTGTGTATGCCGCCTGGTGTCAAGTGCGCGCCATGAAAAAAAGGCGCGTCGGGATCGAGGCGCGGGCCGCTGAACTCGTCGCCCGTGCCGGTGAGGATGATGATGCGATTGTCGCGATCGGCGCCGATGTCGGCGAACGCCTGCGCAAACTCGACCTGTGCATCCAGCCCCCAGCGCAGGGGGCCGCCATCGGTATGCAGGCTCACTTGCAGCACACCGTCCTGCCGCGTGAGTTTCATGAAGCGATAGTTGTTGACGTAGGTGTCGAGCGCAGGCATGTGAACCTTTCATGGATACGGGTTATTGCGTTCATTCTACCGTGACCGCTTCTGCTGCCGCGCAGCGCTGCTACACTGTTGTTTCCCACTCTCAAACATCAGGAGCACTCCATGACCACCGAACTGCACGAACGCGGTCTCGCCATGCGCAAAAAAGTGCTGGGCGCGGCGCAGGTCGAGCAAACTTACGCCAGCGTCGATAAATTCACCCAGCCTTTTCAGGAAGTGATCAACGAATACGTGTGGGGCGCCGTATGGGCGCGGCCCGGACTGGAAACGCGTGTGCGTTGCCTGCTCACCATCGGCATGCTCACTGCGCTCAACCGGCCCAACGAACTGAAAACGCATATGCGCGCCGCGCTTAACAACGGCGTCACGCGCGAGGAAATCATGGAAACATTGCTGCAGGCCAATGTCTACTGCGGCGCACCGGCTGCGGTCGAGGCGTTTCGCTGCATGCGCGAAGTGTATGCGGCTGTTGATGCCACCCAACCTGCGATCATGAGGAGCACACCATGAATGACGCACTGCTTGAAGCGGATGTGCTGGCGCGCGGCCAGCAGGTGCGCCGCGAAGTCCTGGGGCCATCGCATGTGCAGGCGTCGTACGATGTCGATGCGCTGTCGCGCCCGAAAACGCAGATGGCGGAATATGTGTGGAGCAAAATCTGGGCGCGCCCCGGCCTACCCGTGAACCTCCCCGCTCGGGCGGGGACTCGACGCTCCCTTCTCCCTCCGGGAGAAGGGCTGGGGAGAGCGCAGCGAGGGGGCCGAAGGCGGGAAGAGACGCCAAGTTCACGGCCACAATTCGCGACGCGCGCGCCGTGGCGTCTCTCACGCAAATGCCGCAGCATCGCCAATCTTGCGATGCTCACCGCGCTCAACCGGCCGCATGAACTGAAGCTGCATGTCAAAGCTGCCATCAACAATGGTCTTACACAGGAGGAAATCGGCGAAGTGCTGTTGCAAACCGCAGTCTACTGCGGCGTCGCCGCGGCGGAAGACAGTTTTCGCATCGCACGCGAAGCCTTCGCGGAAATGGCAGCCACACAAGGACTGTCATGACGATCACACTCAACGTTTGTTCCGGCAACGGCATGTCCGCCTCGTTCCGCCAACTGCTGCCGCAGTTCGAGCGCGCCCATGACTGCAAGATCGCGATGACCTTCGAGCCGGCGCAAATCCTGCTGCGTGAAATCAAGGCTGGCAAAGCCTTCGATCTGGGCATCCTGGGCAAGGGCGTAATGGATCAGATCGTGACCGACGGCTACGTCGCCGGCGACAGCGTGCGCGTGCTGACGCGCAACGGCATCGGCGTGGGCGTATTAAAAGGCGCGCCCAAGCCGGACCTGAGCAGCGTTGAATCGTTCAAGCGCGCGCTGTTGAATGCAAAATCCGTGGCCTACACCACCGAAGGCGCCAGCGGCATTTATTTCGCCGGCCTGATCGAAAAGCTGGGCATCGGCGATGCCATCAAGGCCAAGGCCACAACGCAACCTGGCGGCCTTGTCGCCGAACTCGTGGTAAAGGGCAGTGCCGAGATCGCAGTACAACAGATTCCCGAAATCCTCGCGGTGCCGGGTGTGGATTACGCGGGGCCGCTGCCGGCGGAAATTCAGAGTATTTCGGTGAACGCCGGCGGTGTTTTTGTGCAGTCGCCGCAGCGCAAACTTGCGCAGGCGCTGCTGGATTTTTTGCAATCGGCGGAGGCCGGGCGCGTGTTCAAGGCGCGCGGGCTGGAGCCGGAAGGAGGCTGATGCGTGATCGTCTAAACGAGGCCGCGCAGACTTTGCCAGACCGAAGAATTGGCGGCGGGCCGCTGACGGCCATTATGCGGCGGTTCCCAGTTACGTTTTGATTTGCACACAATGCGCGCTAAATCCATCCGTTGTGGTGCATGTGTTAATCGCCTAGTATCTGCCTTGGAAAGACTGTAGGTGCTTGCCTAGCGCTCCGTTACTTTGACGTATCGCCAATGTGCCATAAAACGAGGGAGGATTATTCGTGAAAACGCTCAAAAACTCTTTGCTTCATGCGCTGGGTGTATTGGCCATCGCCATCCCCATCAGCAGCAGCCACGCCCAAAGCGGCGGTTCGCCCGCCGCGCCGGCTGCCGACGGACTTCCCAATTGGGCCTTTATCTGGGACCCGAACGTCAAGGTGCCGCCGCCGGACGACAAGCCCAATTCGCTCCCCGGCAGTAGCGCGAGTTACAGTTGGACGCAGGCGCGCGATCTGTTCGTCGCGCCGGACTGGCATCCGTCCGATCATGGGCCGATGCCGGATATCGTCGCCAACGGCCGCAAGCCGGATGTTCGCGCTTGCGGCTCCTGCCATCGCGCCGAGGGCACTGGCGGTCCCGAGAATGCAAATCTCGCCGGACTGCCCGTCAGCTATTTCGTTCAGCAAATCGCCGATTTCAAAAGCGGCGCGAGAAAGATGTCGGGCCCTGACAGGCCGGCCAAAACATTGATGATGGGCTCGGTCATAGGCATGACCGATGCCGAGGCTCTCGTC
>JANMXV010000093.1:0-2180 GCA_031381325.1 Betaproteobacteria bacterium
CGCCAGGATCGCCCGTCGCGTCGGATCGGCGAGCGCGGCAAAGATCGCGTCGAGAGTCTGAGGCTGCGTTGAATAACTATGTTGTTCCATAACCGTATGGTTTCATAAAGGCCAAACCCTGTCAACTTTCGGTATCGAAGACCGCCATAAAGCTGCCAGTCACGAAGGTCGCCTTGGGGTCGAGGCGGCCGTTCGCTATTCCCAATACCAGCCTTGTAGCGGGCATATCCCGTTAGACCAAATAGCGCAAGTGACCATCAACTCTCACGAACCTGCAACCATTTTCTCGTTGGTGGGCCTGCCCCGCCGTATATCACCAACATTCATAACCCGCACTTTGTCAGGCAGCGTTTCAACCGCATTAACCAGCGCCGCTACCATCTCTTCCAGCGTCACCATACCCAGCCGCAACGCAACTGCACGCGTAGCGGGTATCCACTCCAGCAGCTTGTAGAACGGCAACGACACGTAAGGCCACCAGTGGCCCGGCCCCAGCACGTACCACGGCCGCAGGATGGTCGCCGGGATGCCGCTTGCCTGCACCAGCGCTTCGCCTTCGCGCCGCACGGCAATGTATGCCTGCATTACCGGCGCGGGATGCGCCACACTGAGATAAACAAAGTGCCGCACGCCGGCCTGCTGCGCGGCGGCGACGCTGGCGTGTATTGAGGCGAGATCGACGCGGCGGAATTCCGCCGCCTTACCTGGATTCGGATGCGGTGTGCCGACCAGATGCACCAGCGTTGCCGCGGCGGGAATTTTGGATGCAAAGCTCGCGGCATCGAGTGCGTCTCCGATCACCGGCAGCGCGCCGGGCGGCAGGCGCTGCGCCGATTGCGCGCGCGTGAGCGCATGCACTGAGTAGTCTTTCGCCAGCAGCGCTTCGATCAGCGGCACGCCCAGGTAGCCGGTGCCGCCGGTAATGAAGATCGGGTTCATAGAGCGATAGTCTACTGCGACATAGTGGCTTGACCGTATCAGCCGCCGAGCGCCACGACGCCGAGGGGGCCGGGATTGCATGTGTTAGACACGCTTAAATTGCTTGACGCCATGAAGACCATATTGCGGATGGGTAACAGGGGCTTGCGGGAGTTTACCGATTCGCGCGCGGCGATATACCGGCGATTTACTAGGACTATACTCGCCGCTACGCGCCGTTTTGTAGCCCTACATACCTTGCACCGCACACTACGGAGGATCGATCTCATGTCAGCCCTGCTAAAAGCCGAAACCTTTGATCACGCTGCCGCCGAAGCGATGGACCGCTATGTCATTGTCAAAGCGGCGCTTTACACGTCCGGTGAGCGCGATCCGCGCCAGCCGCCGGAGCATCCCGATTCCAAAGGCAAGCTCCATCTCATGCATCACGATCCGCGCCTGCCGCGTATGCCGGACAAGCCGACGCTGTTTGATTTTTTCAAGCTGCGCTTCGGCCCCAGTGTGCATATGCTGCAAAGCGCGCGTCTTGCGCAGAAAAATGGCTGCAGCGAAAAAATCATCCTTGCCTGCCTGATACACGACGTCGGCAACGCGGGTTTCATCCGCGCCGATCACGGCTATTGGGCTGCGCAACTGGCCGAACCCTACGTCGATGATGAAATAACATTCGCCATTCGTTATCACCAGGTGCTGCGTTTTTACCCCGATGAATCGTACGGCTACAAGTATCCGGATTCATACGTGCGGCTGTTTGGGGCGGATTACCGACCGGAACCGTATCTCGACGTCGCTCACGACTACGCCCGCAAACACAAATATTACGAGGCGGCGCGCTTGTTGACCGTCAACGATCTATACGCGTTCGATCCGAACGTGCATGTGGAACTGGAAGAATTCACCGATATCGTCGGCCGCCACTTCCGCCAGCCGGAAGAAGGCCTGGGCTTCGATCAAAGTCCATCGGCGCACATGTGGCGCACGATTAACTGGCCGACGCGGTACTTGTAGTCAAATTATTCCTGCGGCAGTTCGTGAACGGCCATGCCCAAGTGCGCCGGCAAAGGCGTTAGCCAGGTCTTGTGCCGCAGAGCGCGCTCAACGTCACGACGGCCGGCTTCCCAGCGGGCGGCTACTGTGGTTCGGCTGAAATCGATATCCTTCATGTGGTCGTCCTCGGGCAACGCCTTCATGATGAGCCGAACGATACTGATGGTGCTGTCGCACCCCAGGTCGAACAAGGG
>JANMXV010000099.1:0-1878 GCA_031381325.1 Betaproteobacteria bacterium
AACAGCCCGGCATTCAAAGGCTGGCACTCGGGGCAGGATGCCGCGTGCGTGGCTGCATTGCGTAAGGGCGGCGCAGTAATTATCGGCAAGACGGTGACCACCGAATTCGCGATAGGCTATTCCGGGCCGACCACCAATCCTTTCGATGCGACGCGTACGCCGGGCGGATCATCCAGCGGCACTGCGGCCGCGGTGGGCGCGGGTATGGCGCCGGTGGGGCTGGGTACGCAGACGCAGGCATCGACGCTGCGTCCCGCGTCATACTGCGGCGCGGTGGGTTACAAACCCAGCCTGGGGCAGTTTCATCTGGGCGGCGTGCATCCACTGTCGGCGACCGCCGATCATCTGGGCATCATCGGCGCCACGCTGGGTGATGTGTGGCGCGTGGCGTCGCAGATCTCGCTGGGCATCGGCAGCCCCGGCCGGCGCTTTCTTGAGGGCGCGGGCGCCGAGGCGCCCGCGCCGCAACAACCGCGCAAGCTGATCCGGCTGTATACGCGCGGCTGGAGCGAGATCGACAGAGACACCGAGTCACAATTCGAATCCGTGGTGGAAGCCCTGGCCTCGCGCGGCGTTGCGATCGCGAGCCGCCATACGGATGCGCGCATCGCGTCGCTTGAAGCGCAACTGAAGGCCGGCGTCGACGGCGCGCTCGACATCGTCGCCTATGAATTGCGCTGGCCGTTTGAAGATTACATTGCGCGCTACGGCAAATTGATCGGCGAGCGGCTGCATGGATTAGTCAAGCACGCGAATCAGATGACGCCACGGGATTACGAGCGGCTGCTCGACAAGCGCGACGCCATGCGCGCGCTGTGGCGCGAAACGATGAATGGAACCGATGGTTATATTTCGCTTGCGTCATCCGGCCCGGCGATAGCGGGACTGGAATACACGGGCAGCCGCAGCTTTCTGGTTTACGCTTCGTGGCTGGGCCTGCCGGCGTTCAGTTTGCCGCTGATGCAGTCGAAGGGCTTGCCGTTTGGATTACAACTGATCGGCATGCCGGATGCGGATGGTTCTCTTGCCGGCGTGGCGCACTGGATGGCGCGTGAGTTGGTATAGTGGAACTGACGAAGTAAATCTGCCGTACTGAAACTTGACAACACTCACACGGATGCCGATGCCGCGCCAAGAACCAACGCTTTGCACGCTTGCGATAACCGCCAGTGTTGCGTTGCTGGCGGGCGCGACCAGCATGGCTAGCGCGCAAGCGTTTCCCACTCTGAAACCGCACTGCCCGGATTCGAGCAATCGGCATGGCATGGAATACTCGCCCCGGCTGGAACACCGCCGGCGGTGATCGCCAGGTTGAATAGCGAGGTCGTGCGCGTGCTGCGCCTGCCGGAAATCATAGATCGCATGGCCGCGCAAGGCGTGGATGTCATCGGCAATTCACCTGCAGAGTTCGCGGCGTTTATCAAACAGGATGTGGTGAAATACGAAAAGCTCGTGAAGTCGGCGGGTATCACGATTGAATAGGACTCGAATAATTTTCTGATAAGAGGATTGCCATGCAAGGTGTAACACAAGCCGTTCCCAATTCCACCGGCACCGAGCCGCCGAAACTCAAGGCGCCGGCGAACGCTGCCGATTGCCATATTCATATTTACGATGCGCACTATCCGTCGTCGTCGCCCGTACTCGCCGCCGGCACGGTGGCCGACTACCGGCTGCTGCAAAAACGCGTTGGCGTATCGCGTGTGGTCATCGTTACGCCGCGTCACTACGTCACTGACAACGCAGTGACTACCGAGGGGATCAAGGCACTGGGCATTAACAATGCGCGCGGCGTGGGGGTGTTGCGCCCCACTGTCACCGATGCCGAACTGAAAAATCTTCACAATGCCGGTATACGCGGCATACGTTTCACCGTGG
>JANMXV010000106.1:0-2188 GCA_031381325.1 Betaproteobacteria bacterium
ACGAAATCCGGCAGATTTTTCCGCAGCCCGGCTGGGTAGAGCACGACCCGCTGGAAATTTGGGAGACGCAACTTGCCGCCGCGCGCGAGGCTTTGGCAAAAGCTGGAGTGAGCGCGCGTGACATTGCCGCCGTCGGCATCACCAATCAGCGCGAGACCACGGTGGTGTGGGATCGCGCAACCGGCGCGCCCATCCATCACGCCATCGTGTGGCAGGACCGGCGCACTGCCGGATTTTGCGACGAACTCAAAGCGGCGGGTCACGGCGCCGAGATTGTCCAGCGCACGGGTCTGGTGCTGGATGCCTATTTTTCTGCGACCAAAATCAAATGGCTGCTCGACCACGTGCCGCAGGCGCGCGCGATGGCGCAGGAGGGCCGACTGGCGTTCGGCACCATCGATACCTGGCTATTGTGGAAACTTTCCGGCGGCGCGGCGCATGCCACCGACGTGTCTAATGCCTCGCGCACGCTGCTCTACAATCTGCATGACGCTGCATGGGACGACATACTGCTGCAGCGCTTCGATGTGCCGCGCAACGTGTTGCCCAAGGTGGTGCGTTCCAGTGGCGTGGTGGCGCACACCGCGCGTGAATGGTTTGCTGCGCCGATTCCCATCGCAGGCATTGCGGGCGACCAGCAGGCGGCGCTGTTCGGCCAGCGCTGCGTCACGCCGGGCCGGGTGAAGAACACCTACGGCACCGGCTGCTTCATGTTGATGCACACCGGCAGCGACATCATTCAGTCAAAAAATCAGTTGCTCACGACTTGCGCCGCGCAGGTGGACGAACAGCCGCAATATGCGCTTGAAGGCAGCGTATTCATAGCCGGCGCGGTGGTGCAATGGTTGCGCGATGGGCTCGGTATCATCAAATCCGCAGCCGAGGTGGAATCGCTCGCAAGCAGTGTCAGCGACAATGGCGGCGTTTACTTCGTGCCCGCATTCGCCGGGCTGGGCAGCCCGCACTGGGATCCGTATGCGCGCGGCAATATCAGCGGCCTCACGCGCGGCAGCACGTCCGCACACATCGCACGCGCCGCGCTGGAAAGCATTGCCTACCAAACCGCCGACGTGTTGGACGCGATGCAAGCTGATTGCGGCATCAAAATCCCGGAACTCAGAGTCGATGGCGGCGCCGCACGCAACGATTTTCTGATGCAGTTTCAGGCCGACATACTCGGCGTGCCCGTAGTGCGCCCGCGCATCACCGAAACCACCGCACTGGGCGCGGCGTATCTCGCAGGGCTGGCCGTAGGCTACTGGAAAAACGCCGGCGAGATCGACACGCAGTGGCAGGTTGAGCGGCGGTTTGAACCGGCGATGCCGGAGGCACAGGTGCAGGCGCTACGCGCGGGGTGGACGCGGGCGGTAGAGCGGGCGCGGGGTTGATTGGAATGCGCCTGTTGGCGGATTACTCCGGATCAGGCCCAGGGTAACCTGCTCTTCTTTGCTTAGCACACTGAGAACCCAGCAGGCAGGGAGCGCATCGCGCACCCTGCAATTTCGTAGCGCGTGCGTGATGCGAATCCTGCATCTGCCGCGCCCGTGATAGCATTTCATCATCGAAGTCGCGCAGTTGAGTTACGCAGTTGAGTTAATCTCCCACCCGTGTCATTCCCCACTGCAGAAATTCCGGAGCGTTGCATGCCCTTTCACCGTTTTGAAAATCTCGAAAGCAAGGCGCTGACGCCCGATTTGTCGTCCGCGCGCGGGCCGGTTATCGAAGGCGAGTATCTGTATTTCTGCCTCGTGCATAAAGTGGCGGGCACGGGCTCAGAGTTGCATTACCACCCGAACGAGTTGCTGATTTTTCCGCTGCGCGGGCAGTTGAATGCCATCGTCGGCAAGGATAGACGCATCGCGCCGCCCGGCACATTTGTTCATGCCCCCGCGTTTGCGCGTCACTCGATGAAAGCAACCGAGGACGGCGATTGCTCGTATCTTTACATCAAGGACAAAACCTGGACGGTGGTAGGGCTTGCCGCCGATCAAGCAGTGCCGGACCAGGCATTTACCGTCGATGAAATTAACAAGCTGCATGGCGAAGGCAAAACGCGCGTGACCCCCAAGGGTGAATCGCAGGCCGTCATCGACGGCCTGCACGAATGTTATTACCCGCTGATTGAATCACTGGACGCACCGCAGGTTTCCGCGCGCCGCGTGTATTGGATTGAAGGCGAGCGGCTGGC
>JANMXV010000209.1:0-2266 GCA_031381325.1 Betaproteobacteria bacterium
CTTCCTTGACGATCTGGCGGAGATTCTCCAGCATCCGGGCCAGCAACTCTCTTCTATAAGCAACCCCTTAAACACGGGAATCTAATTACGCAGCACAATATGCGGCGCCGAAATTGATTCCAGGCCCTGTGCCGAGGAAAATTTAATGCAGAGATACTATTGGGTGATAGCTCTAATATTTGGCCTGCTGCTTGCGGCGTGTAGCGTGCATGCGCAGCAGAAGTATCCTGCCAAGCCTATCCGCTTCATAGTGCCGTATCCGCCGGGCGGCTCCACCGATTACACCGCGCGCGAAATTGCGCAGAGATTGTCGGAAATGTGGGGGCAACAGCTTGTGATCGACAATCGTGGAGGTGCGGGTAGTCTCATCGGCCACGGCATGGGTGCCACTGCAGTGCCTGACGGCTACACGCTGCTGCTGGGCACTTCCGCGGGCCTGTCGATCGCACCCGCGCTGGGGACGAAACTTGCGTACGATCCGCTGAAAGATTTCGCGCCGATCGGACTGGCGGTTTACGCGCCCTACATGCTGACCCTGCACGCGTCGATTCCAGCGAACAACGTGAAGGAGTTCATCGATTATGCGAAGAAGCGGCCCGGCAAACTCAACTACGGGTCGTCCGGCACTGCTACGCCCAATCATCTGGGCGGGGAAATGATGAACATCATGGCCGGTATTGTCACCGTGCATGTACCGTACAAGGGTGGGGGTCCAGCGATCACCGACCTGCTTGGCGGACAATTGCAATTCATGTTTTCGGCGATCCCGCAAGTGCTGCCGCACGTTAAAACCGGCCGGCTGCGGGCCATCGCGGTGGGGCATCTCACGCGTACACGCGTTGCCCCTGATTTACCACCGATCGCCGAGACGCTGCCCGGATTCAATATTACGACGTGGTACGGTGTGCTTGCGCCGGCGCGCACCCCACACGAACTCGTTGTGCGTATTAACGCCGACCTTAACAAGGTGCTCGCGCAACCTGAATTTGCACAGCGCGTCTTGTTTCAGGGCTTAGAGGCCGCGACCAGCACGCCGGAGGGATTCGGTGAGATGATTCGCGATGAAGCCGAGCGCTGGCGTAAAGTCATCAAGGGCTCGGGAATCACACTCGAATCGATTCGGTAGGACAATCTCCATGGATATCTGTTGTGGCTGTGACTTTTGCGGTGTTTCTCTCCACCCGCTGCTGTCCGATCTACTAATTCGCACCCCACAGGCTCGGAAATCCAAATGCTAACCTTCTGGTTCTCGCCAGGCGCGAGTTCTATGGCCACGCACATCGCACTCCACGAGGTCGGTGCGCAATTCGACGCCCGCCTGATCTCGCTTCCCACCAGAGAGAACCGCCGCCCCGAGTTCCTGGCTTTGAACCCCGACGGCAAGGTGCCTACGCTATCGATCGACGGCCGTATCCTGACCGAGGTCGCGGGCACCCTGTTCTACCTCGCGCGCCGCTTTCCCGAAGCCGGATTGCTGCCGGCGGGCGACATTGAAGCGGAAGCCCAGGTCATTTCGTGGATGTCCTTCATTGCATCGACGGTGCATCCGGCGCGGCGTGCCGGCGTCGCGCGTCTGCACGAGGTGTTCGCGATCGCCGAACAAAAACTGGGGGGCCGGACCTGGACGGCCGGAGAGTATTCGATCGCTGATATTCATTTGTTCCGGCTGTTCTGGCGCTGGATGAATTCCGGCGGACCGGAACCGGGATCATTCCCGGGTATCTCCGCCCACTACGACCGCATGATGATCCGGCCCGCGGTACAGCGAGTCCTGGAAATTGAATCGGCGATCGGGTACCAATTACCCACGTAACAAACGACCACGCGCGGTGCGGAGTAGGATAGTCGCGCGTAACACGGGAATGCACACATGATGATGATCGAGAAGAACAATCCAGGAGATTCCAGCATGACACTTCGTCGCACTGTCCTCCTTACGAGCGGTCTCGCCCTCGCGCTCTTCTGTGGAGCGGCTCAGGCGCAACCGGCCGCGCAAGGCGGCAAGCTTATGATGACCCTGCAAATGCCGGCGACCCCCGACCCGGCCCGCGTCACCCTTGATCCGAAGACCACCGCTTTGATGGTGCTCGACTATGTCGAGGACATCTGCAACTCACAGCCGAGTTGCAAGGGCCAGATGCTGCCGGCCATGACCCCCTTCATGGAGCGGGTACGTAAGGCGGGCCTCGTGGTGGCTTACGGCACGCGCGAGCGGAACATGACCCATTGGCTGAAAGAGGTCGCGCCAGCTCCGGGGGACATCAAG
>JANMXV010000178.1:0-1507 GCA_031381325.1 Betaproteobacteria bacterium
ATGCCCGCCGGCACGCCGGCGTAGCAGGCTATTTGCAGCAATACTTCCTTGATCTCATCTTGAGTGACGCCGTTGCCGAACGAACGTTTAACATGCAGCTTGAATTCATGCTGCCGGTTGAATGCCGCAAGCAGCCCGATGTTGAGCAGGCTGCGTGTCTTGCGCGGCAACCCGGGACGGCTCCAGATCATACCCCACGCGGTTTCGGTGGCATACTCCTGCATCGCCATGCTGAATTCGTCGACGTTCTGCATCGACTTATCGACGTACTCGGCGCCCAGCACTTCGCGGCGGATGGTGATGCCTTTGTTGAAGAGTTCGCTTGCCATGATATTTTCCTTGATGAAATTAGCTAGGACGAAACTTACCGTGAAACTGACTTCGATTATTTTACTCGCAGTGGCGTTGGCCGGGTGTGCGTTCGCACCCGCGAATCACAAGGGCGGTGACGCGCCGCGAACAGCGGTCATCGTACCGCTGATAGCGCAGCGTCCTGTGCTCGGCTTGGTGCTGGGCGCGGGCGGTGCGCGCGGCTTTGCACACGTGGGCGTGATCAAGGCGCTGGAAGCTGCCGGACTGGAAGCCGATGTGGTGGTGGGCACGAGTTCGGGCGCGCTGGTGGCGTCGTTTTACGCGGGCGGTATGAAAGCACGAACGCTGGAAGCGCTGGCGCTTGAACTTGAGGACAGCGATCTTTTTGACTTTACGATGTTCGGCCCCGGTGTGGTTGAGGGCGCGCGCCTGCAGCACTACGTCAACCGCACGCTCAATGGACGCTTGATCGAAGCGCTGGGAAAACCCTTTGCCGCGGTCACTGCGGAACGTGATAGCGGGCGCATGACCGTGTTCAATCGCGGCAATACCGGCATCGCGGTGCGCGCGTCGGCCAGCGTGCCCAAATATTTCTGGCCGGTGTTGATCAATGGCCAGTCGTATGTGGATGGGGGCGTGGCAAGCCGGGTGCCGGCGGCACTGGCGCGCGAGATGGGCGCGGACGTGGTGATCGCGGTGGATATTTCACGCCGGCCGGCAGACGACGCCGAAGCGGCGGACGTGGTGATACGCCCGCAGACGGTGCGCTCGCGCATCAACGATTTTCAACACCGTAAGGCTAACATTGCAGCGGGCGAGGAAGCCGCACGCGCGGTTATTGAACAAATACGCAGCCGCTTGGAGGCGGTGGTGGCGCGTAAAGTTGAGGGGCGAGCTGCTACGGTGACGGATGCTTCGGTCGTCCGTCCATAACCCCTTGACCACGGAATACACGGAATACACGGGCAAGTTCTACGCGCCGTTCTTTCCGCGTATTCCGTGTGTCCCGTGGTCGATATCATTTTGGTGTTGGGGCTCCTTCGTCACCCCATACAATTCACGGTGCAGTCCTCACGCGCCGCGCGCAAGCTTCAACTGGTGTGACCATATCAGCGGCGCCACCTCGGCGGCAGGGATCGGCTTGCTGAACAGGTAACCCTGATATTCGTCGCACTCCAGCCGCGACAGAAA
Organism: Betaproteobacteria bacterium; assembly: GCA_031381325.1. Lineage (GTDB taxonomy): Bacteria > Pseudomonadota > Gammaproteobacteria > Burkholderiales > SG8-41 > UBA5216. The sequence goes on from JANMXV010000178.1 coordinate 1,504, forward strand.
TTCC
>JANMXV010000232.1:0-1909 GCA_031381325.1 Betaproteobacteria bacterium
GCGCAAGGCCGAGGAGCGGGAGAAAGTGTTCGTCATCGATGCGACGCGGGAGCACCCGGTAGTGATAAATGCGTCCAGCGGGGCGCAAAACCGCTAACGGATTTGCGCAGGGTCAGAAGCCGATTGGGCGCATTAGCGGCACCCAACTGGCAACGCATGAACGCATGTTCTAACGAGGCTTTTGTTTCTTTACGGCCTCAGCTTCCAGGCTCGTCATCCCGCAAAAATCGTGATATTCTTACTTGGTATTACCAAGGAGCCGCCTATGGAAATCACATCCGTTACAAGCAAAGGGCAAGTCACCATTCCGAAACCTCTACGGCAGCAATTGGGACTCCGTCGGGGCAGCAAGGTAGAGTTTGTCCTGGTAGGTGACCATGTAGAAATGCGTATCGTCAGCACGCCCGCAGACCTTCCCGCAAGCGGTTTCGGGATGCTCAAAAGCAAACGGGCGGCCGTAGCGGCGGATTTCGATCCGGCCGGTTTGCTCACCAAGGGCAGGACGGGACGACGCAAGTGATCGGGCTTGATACCAATGTTCTGGCGCGCTATTACGTCCAGGACGAGGGTGATGCCCGTACGTCAAAGCAGCGGGACTCCGCACGCCGGCTGATGGAATCAGGCAGGCCGCTGATGGTTTGCAAGACCGTACTGCTGGAGCTGGAATGGGTGATGCGCGGATATTACAAGTTCTCGACAGCGCAAATCGCAGGTGTGATTAATCACCTTCTGGCTTCGCCCCAGGTCACAGTCGAAGATCGGGCGAGCATCGTTCAGGCGCTTTCCCATTGCGAAGCCGGGCTCGAGTTGGCGGATGCCTTGCATCATGCCAGCTACCGGGATTGCGACAGCATGGCCTCGTTTGATGATAAACAGTTCGCCCGGCGCTCTCGACGCATGGGACTGGCGCCACGGGTGGTGGTGCCGGGGTAGTTTATTTCTGGTGCTGGGCTGTAGGCGGCCGGCTGCCGGCATAGATAATGCGGCTCCGGTAACACATGTTACGGATTCAGGAGCACTGTAGGAACCCTATGATCTTTCGCCAGCTATTCGATCCTCAGTCTTCAACTTACAGTTACCTCCTGGGTGACAAGCGCACCGGCGAAGCGGTGCTGATCGATCCGGTGTTCGAGCAGGCGCGCCGCGATCGTGCGCTGATCGCCGAGCTCAACTTGAAACTTCTCATTACGCTTGAGACGCACGTGCATGCCGACCACGTGACGGGCGCCTCCCTGCTCAAGCGGCGCCTGGGCAGTCGCATCGCGCTCTCCAATGCGAGCGGTGCTGCGGGCGCCGATCTCGCGCTTGTTCATGGCGATCGCGTGGAATTCGGTTCGCGCTACCTGGAAGCGCGGGAGACGCCAGGACATACCAACGGTTGCCTTACCTACGTGCTCGACGACGAGTCGATGGCATTCACCGGCGACGCCCTGCTCATCCGCGGCTGCGGACGCACCGACTTTCAGCAGGGCAGCGCGCGCACACTGTATCGCTCAGTACATAGCCAGATATTTACTTTGCCACCCACGTGCCTGCTCTATCCCGGCCACGACTACCGCGGGCTAACCGTGACCAGCGTAGAAGAAGAACGACGCTTCAATCCCCGGCTCGGCAGCGGCATCGGCGAAGCGGACTTCACCGGCTACATGAATAACCTGGGTCTGCCGCATCCGAAGCAGATCGACGTGGCCGTACCGGCAAATCTTCAGTGCGGGTACCTTGCCGATGCGCCGGCGCAGGCGGCAGAGCCGGCGTGGGCGCCACTGACCTTCACCTTTGCCGGCATCTGGGAGATTTATCCCCAGGCGCTGGAAGAAATTTCGGCCACGATTCAGATCGTCGATGTGCGCGAGGCTTCGGAGTACAGCGGTCCGCTTGGCCACATCAAGGGGGCTGCACTCATTCCCCT
>JANMXV010000292.1:0-4067 GCA_031381325.1 Betaproteobacteria bacterium
GGAAAGGCACGATCAGGCGCAAGGGCCGGTCGGGATAAGCACCAGCTCCTTGTTGCGCTTGCGAGAACGAGGAGGCCAGCGCAGCCAGCAGCGCCAACGCTACTCTGCGCGGATGTTGGCGTCGCGCGCGACCCTGGTCCATTTTTCGATTTCCGAGTTGATCATTTTGGCGAACGCCGCACTGGACAGTTGCCACGGCTCAGCGCCTTCCGCGGCGAGACGTTGTGCGGATTCCGGCTGAGTGAGTATGCCGCCGATCTCGCTGTTGAGCCGGCCCACAATCGGCGCAGGCACGCCCGCCGGCGCGAGCATGCCCCACCACGATGCAATCTCATAGCCGGGTGCGCCGGACTCCGCGATCGGCGGCACGTTCGGCAGCAGCGGCGAGCGTTTGCTGCTGGTGATGCCCAGTGCCTTGACCTTGCCCGCGCGAATCTGGTTCAACGACAACGGCATCGAGGCCCACATCAAATTGACCTGCCCGGCCATCACGCTGATCAGTGCGGGCGCGCCGCCTTTATGCGGCACATGCGTGAGCTGCACGCCCGCGACACGCGCGAACAGCGCGCCGCCGAAATGATTGATGCCGCCGGTTCCCGCCGATGAGTAGGTGAGCGTATTCGGTTTGGCTTTCGCAAGATCGATCAACTCCTTCGCACTATTCGGTACAAAAGAAGGATGGGTCACCAACACCAACGGCCCCGCGCCTAGCATCGCGATTGCCGTGAATGATTTCGCGGGATCGTAAGGCAGCTTGCTGTACACGGCGGCGTTCATGACGTGCGAAATCGACGTCACCAGCATCGTATGTCCATCGGCATTGGCTTTTGCTGTGAGTTCTGCGCCAATGATGCCGTTCGCCCCCGGGCGGTTGTCGATGACCGCTTGCTGTCCTACACGCTCGCCTAACTTGCCGCCGATAAAGCGCGCGAGCGTGTCGTTGCTGCTGCCGGGCGGATAGCCGACGATGATGCGGATGGGGCGGGAGGGGTAGATCGATTGCTGGGCTGCGGATGAGAACGAAGATAACATCAAGACCGGCAGCGTGAGTGTTGTCGTCACGCGACAAAACATGCACTGCGAGTTCATATTCATTTCATTCTTCAAGAGCATTTTGCAAGGTGGCCGTCATTCTGTAACTAATTATTTTTAGTCAGGAAACGCGAACATGAAATATGCCGTCCACCGCTGCTTGAGGCAGTTCCTTCTGCTTGCGCGCCCATTTGCCTAACCGAATCAAGTCGGCACGGCAAGGATAACGCATGGCTCTGAGATCGGTAGCGTTTACCTGTGTATGTCCGCTGAAGGTACGGAATAGCTGATCTGCGGTGGTCGAATTGAGAAATAGCGCCAGTCCATGCGCAAGGTCGGAATCAATGCCCGCTTTGCGCGAATGGAAAACATTCAGATGATTTTCGAAACCATAGTGCTTCGCGGATAAGCGTTCCGGATCAACCACAAAAGCTACAAGCCGCCGCCGCTCTTCTTTTGCAGAAAAGCGTTTGGTGATGGCATAGCAACCGCGTGGCATCAGCCATTTGCGCGTTTCATCATTCAGGATCAACGCATTGGGTTTCTTATGATCTTCTTTGGGCCAGGTGAATGTGCCGCCTTTGAAGTGATGCGCGTACAGCAGCGGAACGCAGGGAGGCCGTGGCATGTCCAGCCAGTGTTCTCTCAAGCGAAAATCCACGACCGGCCCCGTCGATACTTCCAGCCCCAGATCATCGAGTGTAGCGGTAAATAATCCTGCCTGGTCAGTGGCTGACACCGTGGGAATATGAACGAATCGTTCCAAATCGCCGGGCTTTACAATTTCGGAAAATGGAACACTGCGTGCATGGTAGTCGCTGAAATGGCTATCGTTGGACATGGATACAAGAACATCATCCTGCCTGCCGCTGCGCACTAGGTGAATAATGATGTTTTCCTGCAATACCTCGTCGTCCATGAATGCGTGCGTCCGGCTTTCAAAAACGTGCATTTGCCGTATGGCTGCGCGCGCGAGCAGAAATTCGCGGAAAGGACGGTAGTAAGTGCCATTGCAGAAACTGCGCGGAATGATGGCGATGATTTCGCCATCGTTTTCCATCATCGCGATGGTGAGCCCGAGGAAGGCGGCATACAGATTGACCGTTTCGAGGCCCACAGATCGCAGAAGCTTGCGATGCAGTGATCCGGCGCCGATTTTTTTATACGGCGGGTTCAGGATTGCATGGGTAAAGCGTGGCCCGCCCATGCTTACCTCGAAACTGGCTTCCACCAGGAAGTCGCGGTCATGAATTTGACTGCTGCAGGGATGCCGCTGTTTTTTCAGTTGTGTTTCGATTTCGCTCAAGTGATCGGCAAGGTATCCCAGCAACAGCGGTTCGATTTCATAGCAATGGGCTTCGAGCGAGGCGCCTACAGGCGCATCGCTCGCGAAACGCGCCGCGAATGCTTCCGTCAGCGAGCCGATGCCCGCCCCGGGATCAAGCAAGCGCACGCGATCCGGCCAGCGTGTAAACAAAGACGCCATGAAATCGGCGATCCCTGTCGGCGTCATGAACTGCCCAAGTTGTGATCGCCGCGAGGGATCAAGCTGTTTGCTTGCCTGGCGGCGGGTATCGTCTATAGCTCGTTCAACAGAGTAAGGCATTGAATCATTTTACCGGTTTGCATAGCCGACTTCCACAGCACGCTGCGCGTGCGAATGCGATAATCGAACGTTAGGGATAACAACACAATGCTACGAAATTACAATCTCACGCATCTCGCTGCGGAATTATTTTGCGTGCTCGCGGGCGTGAAGATGTTGCACGTGCCGTATAAAGGCGGCGGCCCGGCGATGCTCGATTTGCTGGGCGGGCGCGTCGCGGTGTTTTTTTCCACCATAGCGGTGGCGCGTTCGCACATTGAGTATTTTATTATTTTACGAAAGTGATAAGGTTTAGCGTTGCCCAATTCCACAACCGCTGTCACTAACGACCACCGCGCGCTCAACGCGTTGTTTATTGCTGCCGCGTTTGTCATCGCAGGCGGCATTCATTATCAGACGCCGATGCTGGCGACGATGGCCGCGGAGTTTCAGGCAAGTCCGGCGGCGGTGGGCTGGATACCCACGCTGTCGTTCGGCGGCATGCTGGTGGGCGTTGCGCTGTTCCTGCCGCTCGGCGACCGCATCAGCAAACGCTGGCTCATTGTCGGTGAGATCGCGATGCTCGGCGTGGCACAGGCGGTAATGGTTTTCGCGCCATCGATTACGGTGCTGGCGATTGCGAGTCTTGTCACCGGCGCCTGTTCGTCGGTGGGACTCGTTTTCATATCCATCGTGGTTGAAATCGCGCCACCGAATCATCGCGGGCGCGCGGTGGGCACGCAACTGATGGCGATGTTCATCGGCATTCTGTTCGCGCGCATCGCCGGCGGATTGATCGCCGCGCATTTCGGCTGGCGCTGGAGCTACGTGCTGTCTACCGGTATGATTATTGTATTGCTGTTTGCGCTGCTGGCGTGGCTGCCGCACACGCGCGCCACCACGCAATTGCCTTATCGCGAATTGTTGTGGTCGATTTTTGCGATCTTCCGGCGGCACGGCAACGTGCGGCGCGCGGTGGCTATACAATTTTTGCTCGGCATTTGTTACGGCGGATTCTGGGCGGTGGTCGCGCCCATGCTGGCGACACTGCATCACGTGGGCCCGACCGAAGCCGGCTTCATGGGCATACCGGGTGCTGCGGGCATACTGGTGGCGCGGCCCGCAGGGCGCTGGATGGATCGCTCCGGCGCAGCGCCGGTGGTGGCTACGGGTGTGTGCATCATGATCGCCGCATGGCTGGCGTTCGGATTTGCTGCGTCGTCGATTGCGTTTGTAGTGGTGGGCGCGATTTTGCTCGACTGCGGCTTGCGCACTGCGATGGTGGCGAATCAGACGCTGGTTAACGCCACAGTGCCCGATTCACGCGCGCGCGCCAACACCATATTCGGCATGCACGTGTGGTGCGGCAACGCCGTGGGTGCGTTGCTCACCAGCACCGCGTTCGCGCTTTACGGCTGGCTGGCGGTGTGCGCGATCGCGATGACGGCTT
>JANMXV010000309.1:0-2514 GCA_031381325.1 Betaproteobacteria bacterium
CTCCAAAGCCTTCGCGCGCCTGATTCTGAACGAGCAATACGACGAAGCGCTGGCGGTGGCGCGCCAGCAGGTCGAAAACGGCGCGCAGATCATCGACATCAACATGGACGAAGCGATGCTGGATTCGAAAGCGGCAATGGCGCGCTTTTTGAATCTGCTTGCGGGCGAGCCGGATATTTCGCGCGTGCCGGTGATGATCGACTCCTCGAAATGGGAAGTGATCGAGGCGGGCTTAAAGTGCGTGCAGGGCAAACCGGTGGTCAATTCGATCAGCATGAAGGAAGGCGAAGCCGAGTTCCTGCGCCAGGCGCGGCTGTGCAAGCGCTACGGCGCGGCGGTAATCGTGATGGCCTTCGACGAACAAGGCCAGGCCGATACCTTCAAACGCAAAACCGAAATTTGCAAGCGCGCCTACGATCTTTTGACTCAGGGCGTTGGTTTCCCCCCCGAAGACATTATTTTTGATCCGAACATATTCGCGATCGCCACCGGCAACGAGGAACACAACAACAACGCGGTGGATTTCAACGAAGAAAAGAAAAGGATACGCGCGAACCTGCCGTACTCCAAGATAAGCGGCGGCGTGTCCAACGTGAGTTTTTCGTTTCGTGGCAATGATCCGGCGCGTGAGGCGATACACACCGTATTTTTGTATCACGCGATCAAAGCCGGCATGACTATGGGCATCGTCAATGCCGGCATGGTGGGCGTGTATGACGACCTTGCCCCTGAGTTGCGCGAACGTGTCGAAGACGTGGTGCTGAATCGCCGTCCGGATGCGACCGAGCGCCTGATCGAAATCGCGGGCACCCTGAAAGCCGGCGCCGCCAAGGAAGAGCAAACGCTGGAATGGCGCGAGGCATCGGTGGAGAAGCGGTTGTCTCACGCGTTGGTTCACGGCATTACGCAATGGATTATCGAAGACACCGAAGAAGCGCGCGCCAAAGTTGCTGATGCGGGTGGCCGCCCGATACACGTGATCGAAGGCCCGCTGATGGACGGCATGAATATCGTCGGCGACCTGTTCGGCGCGGGCAAAATGTTTTTGCCGCAAGTGGTCAAATCCGCGCGGGTGATGAAGCAGGCGGTGGCGCACCTTATTCCGTACATCGAGGAAGAAAAAGCCCGGCTCTCCAGTGTATCGGGCGAAGCGTCCAAACCCAAGGGCAAGATCGTGATTGCCACGGTTAAGGGCGACGTACACGATATCGGCAAAAATATCGTGGCGGTGGTGCTTCAATGCAACAACTACGAAGTCGTCAACATGGGCGTGATGGTGCCGTGCCAAAAAATTCTGGATATGGCGATTGCCGAGAAGGTAGACATCATCGGGCTATCGGGGTTGATTACGCCGTCGCTCGAGGAAATGGGCAATGTCGCGCGCGAAATGCAGCGTCAAGGCTTTACCCTGCCGCTGCTGATCGGCGGCGCCACCACGTCGCGTACGCATACCGCAGTGAAAATCGCGCCGGGCTACACCAACGGTCCCACGGTGTGGGTGCCGGATGCCTCGCGCAGCGTGACGGTGTGCAGCAGCCTGCTCGCCGAAGATGAAGTCACGCGCCGCAAATATCTGGATGATTTGAACAGCGACTATGACAAAGTGCGCGCGCAGCACGCCAACAAAAAGGGCCCGGAGCTGATCCCGCTGGCCGAGGCGCGCGCCAATCGTTTCAAAACGGATTGGAAAAAATACACGCCCGCCGCCCCGGCTTTCCCCGGCATGAAGCTGCTAAGAAATTACGATCTCGCTGAAATAGCCGAGTGCATCGACTGGGGGCCGTTCTTCCAGACCTGGGACCTGGCAGGCTCATACCCGAAAATCTTGGTGGATGAAATCGTCGGTGTAGAGGCGAAAAAAGTTTTTGCCGACGCCAAGGCTATGTTGAAGAAAGTGATCGACGGCAAGTGGCTGCAAGCGCATGGCGTTCTCGGCCTGTTTGCCGCGAACAGCGTACACCAGGGTGAAGACATCGAGATTTACGCCGATGAAAAACGCAGCAAGACAGTGATGACCTGGCATAACCTGCGCCAGCAAAACCGCAAGCCCACCGGAAATCCCAATCTGTGTCTGGGTGATTTTGTCGCGCCCAAAGAAAGCGGCATCAAGGATTATATCGGCGCATTCGCGGTGACAGCCGGACTCGGCATCGAGAAAAAGCTCGCCGAGTTCGAGAAGAACAACGATGACTACAACAGTATCATGCTGAAAGCGCTGGCCGACCGGCTGGCCGAAGCCTTCACCGAGTTACTGCACAAGCGCGTGCGGCGCGAGTTCTGGGGCTATGCCAAAGACGAGTCGCTCGACAACGACGCGTTGATTGCTGAAAAGTATCGCGGCGTCCGGCCCGCGCCCGGCTATCCGGCTTGCCCCGATCACACCGAGAAAGGCGCGCTGTTTGATTTGCTCGACGCCAAACGCGCGGGCATCACCTTAACTGAAAGCTACGCCATGTGGCCTGCGTCGTCGGTGTGCGGCTTTTACCTGGCGCATCCGCAGTCGCAATATTTCGC
>JANMXV010000311.1:0-1723 GCA_031381325.1 Betaproteobacteria bacterium
TGCTCGACATGCGCTTGCAATAGGGCCGATACTTGTTCGGCAGACTGCAGGACGGCTTCCCGGCTGTCACCGGACACCACCACGAGATAACGCGCATCAGGCGCCCCCATATCGGCGCGCAGTCTGGCGTCCAATGCCATATCGTCCTGCGAGATCGGACTTAATGACGAAATCTTGTGATCCCATAAACTTGCACGGTGCTGGACGATGATGACGCAGGCTGCCAGCAGCAGTACTGCAGCCACCGATCGCATGGCAGCGGCGCGCTGTACCAGACGGGATAAAACGATGCCGATAGCCGATACATCATGAATGCGAAAGCGCGCCGGCAGCAGATGCGGCAGTACGAAACGGGTTACCACGGCGGCGGTTATCAGACCGGCAATCGCATAGAGGCCGAGTTGCGCCAGACCGGGAAACCCGGACAGTAGCAGCGATGCGAAGCCGAATATCGACGTTAACACACCGAGACGCACGGTGGGCCAAAAGCGCTGGATCCAGGATTGCTGTGGATCTGCGCCGTCTTGTTCCGATTGCACGAACAGGTAAATGGAATAATCCACGGCCTCGCCGATCAGCGCGGTGCCGAATCCCAGGGTAATGCCATGCACCATCCCAAAGCCCAGACTGACGGCTGCGATGCCTGCCAGAGCGCCACTGATCACGGGCAAAAAACCCAGTGCCAATGCGGTGAGAGATCTATAAACCAGTAGTAACAAAGTCGCGATGCATACGATGCTGATGACGGAAAGGCGATTGACCTGCGTTTTGATGGTTTCGCGCGACGTCACCGAAAACACACCGGGGCCCGTCATCACCAAGCGGGCGCTGGAGTTGGCGCCGCGTGCCGTGTCAAATGCGTTGCGGAGGGCAGCCATGGCGCGTTGCTGAGCGTCGGTATCGGCGCCTGAAGCTTTCGTTTGCAGCAGCATCAAGGCGCGTGCGCCGTCGCGCGATGCCCATGCGCCATCGATCATGCGCGGGCGGTTGGCGCTGTTGAGTTGGGCGAGCAATTGCACCATTTCACCCGTCGGGTCGCGGGGTAGCAGCGACTTGATCAGCAGCCCGGCAGGCGAGGCGAGAAAGTCGATGCTGTCGCTCAATGCGGCATGCAGGCCGTCTACGCTGAAGCGTGCAGGCGTCACTGCGGGGCTAAGCAGGTAGCGGTTATTGAACAGAAAAGCGCGGTCGCGCTCGGCAGTGACGGGCTCACCGTTATTCACGCTGACAAAAGCAGGATCGGCGCGCAGGCGCTGGGCGATTTGTTTGGACAGCATGGCGCGGGTGGGCGCATCGACGCCTTCAATGCCTGCCAAAATCAGTCGCGAGGCGAGCCCGTCACGTATCTGTGCCAGGAGCAATTGCTGTGCGGGTGTAGGGCTGCGTGGAAAAAAAGCCGATAAATCATTGGAGAATTGGCTGCGGCTGATGATGATGCCGCAGGCGAAGATAAACGCCAGCCATATGACGATCGGGACTATCGAAGTCCGGGCCATCGCTGTCCGGCCACGCTGCGCCGGGGCCGGCCTCACGGTTTGGTCAACCTTTCGATGAGCATCAACGAGCGGTCACCATCAGCCTGGGTGACTTCGACGCTGCGTACAGTGTCGCGTATGCCGGTAATACGGATATGCTTCACCACGGATTGCATTTTTTCATTCAGCGGCAGTAGTTGCAGAGTCCATTGCTCGACGGCGCCATTCAGGCTCAATCGAAAACTGCG
>JANMXV010000343.1:0-2552 GCA_031381325.1 Betaproteobacteria bacterium
TATTTGGTGCGCGCATGGGCGCGAACAAAGAAATCCTGAGCGAAGCTATGTATCGCCGCGTGCGACTATATCCTTCGCCGTGCTCGGGTTGACTGGCGCAGCCTTATGGAAATCTTCGGACTGCCGCTCCAGGCCTTTCTCGTGGAGCGAACGAACTCTACAAGACGATCCGTCAGCGTGATACCGTTTTCCCCATTATGCAGCGATCTTCTGTAATGGAAGTCAAGGAGGGCGGTAGAAATATAAGAGTTGTTGCGCTATCACCTGTGCAAGCGGCATTTTCCCAATCAATTGCTCACTTCGCACAGTACCTCCCTAACAAAAATGGCGGGAGTCCGGTTAATCACGCGCCTGAACTAAAGCCGAATCTAGAGGCTGTGGCTATCCATATCGACTTTGATGGGGATGCGGCTTTGCTTGGCTCAGACTTGGAGGACCACCACAGTTGCGGCTGGACTGCCGTCGTTACAGATCAGTGGTGCAGATCAAGACCTCCAGGCTCAGCGTATAAAGTTGCACATCATGGCTCCAACACCGGGGAGCACCCACAGATATGGACGACGCTTCTGACGCAAAATCCGACAGCTTGCGTAACGCCGTTCAATCGTGGCAACGTAAAGTTGCCCACCGATGCCGATAAAAATCGCATCAAGAGCAAAACTCAAAACGCTTACATTAGCTCAGGCGCAACAAGACGTCCCGAGATGGACAATGCGATTCTGAAAAGACTCGGTGATATTTGCAACAAACTTGCGCGAGTTAATTCTGGTTTCGGAGCGGTTAGGCTGCGCAAGGCAGTCAGCGATCAGTCGTGGCGCGCCGAGTTGTTTGGCAATGCTTGTAATTTGTAGCCGACACGGAGTTGTGCCAACGTCCGAATGTACAAGAGTGGACGCAGGGGTCAGTGCCATAGTTTCTAGCGCCTTGCGGGAGCAGCGATAGCGAGACGGACCCCTATTGATTGTCAGAGAAAGCAAAGCGTGAAGACGAACTACGTTCTGATTGACTACGAAAACGTACAGGTGAAGTCTCTCGCCCTCCTAAAGAGCGAACACTTCCAGGTGCAGGTGTTCCTTGGTCCGAAAAACTTAAAACTTTACCGTGACCTCGTCGTCGCAATGCAGGAGTTTGGTGATCGTGGGCTCACTCGACCTTAATATTGGCCACCTTCTGAACACGCCCCCATTTCTCAATCTCCGAGCGGATGTAGGCGGCGAATTGCTCGGGCGTGGAAGGCGCCGGGTCGAGGCCTTGATCAGTAAATCTCGCGCGCACGTCCGGCTGCGCCAGTGTTTTCATCAGCGCCTCCGATAGTTTCGCCACTGCGGCAGCCGGTGTTCCGGTCGGAACCAGCAAGCCCTGCCAGCCGTTCGCCTGGAAGCCCTTGAGGCCCTGTTCTTCGAATGTCGGCACGTCTGGCAATGCTGCGAGGCGCACATTTCTGGTGACTGCAATCGCTCTCAGCCTGCCGGCTTTGACATAAGGCATGGTGACCGAGGTCGCATCGATGATCAGGTCAATCTGACCGCCGATCACGTCCGTCACCGCCGGACCGCTGCCTTTGTAGGGCACCAGCAGCAGGTCGATGCCGGCGCGCGCTTTCAACATTTCGGCCGAGAAATGCGCGGTGGAGCCCAGGCCGGCAATGGCAATGGTCACCTTGCCGGGATGCTTTTTGGCGAAGGCGATGAATTCCGGCAACGTCTTCGCCGGCACCGAAGGATGCACCGCCATCAGTTGCGTGCTCGAAGCGATCTGGCCAACCGCGGCGAAGTCTTTCAGCGCGTCGTACGGCAGCTTCGGATACACCACCGGGTACAGCCCCATGGTGCCGGTATTGCCGAGAAAGATGGTGTAGCCGTCGGCCGGCTGCCGGGCGGCATACTCGGCGCCGACGATGCCCGCAGCACCGCCCTTGTTATCGATGACGATGGTCGCGCCGAGAAATTCGCTGAAGCGCGGCTGAATGGCGCGTGCCAGGAAATCGAGATTGCCGCCGGGAGGGAACGGCACCACGAACTTGATCGGACGGTTCGGGTAAGCCTGCGCAATTGCGCCCGCAGCGCAAGCAATTCCGGCGATGAGTAACAGCACGCGAATCAGTGGCGTCATGGCGGCTCCTCCCTTTGAAACATCATAGCCTCGATCCGGCTTTGGCGTCCATTACGGCCATGCTCACCATGCGGCGCCGCATGAGCGGTGTTTCGAATATCGGCGACAAACTGCGATTAAGTGTAATGTTTGCAAAATGGAACGTCGTGATCCAGTGTACGAAAGTAAAATTGCAGCTCGCCACCGGGCCACGATCGGCCATTACTGCGCTGGGCACGTCGATCCGCATAGAATTCGCGGAGTTAAGCATATGTTTCCATTGATTGTTTTGTTCGGACGACAACTAGTGCTCCTGATACAAGACTGAAACGAGGCCCCTATGCCTGACCAACCGAAACTCAAACCCGCCCGCGATTTTCAACAACACCTCGCCGACCTCGAAAAGCACGGCCTGCTGGTGCGCGTGGACCGGCCCATCAACAAGGACACCGAGTTGCAGC
>JANMXV010000349.1:0-2470 GCA_031381325.1 Betaproteobacteria bacterium
CGTTTCCGCCCTTGACTGCGCCTGCGGTTTTGGTTTTTGTGCTTTTCTTTGCTGTCGCCATCTCCATTCTCCTCTTTATCGAAGCACCAAATCTTGCAAGCCCCTTCACGCCTTCACATCTTCACTCCTTCACAACTTTACAAGTAATCGATTTTCTTCCAATCGCCCGGATTAACGTTGACTACATTCTTGCTATGCCCCGCACGCCGGTCGGCGTACACCCGTCCTTCCTTCATCACGATCTGGATGTTTTTCTTTTGCTGCAATACGGTGATGTCTTTGAGTGGATCGCCCTTGACCGCGAGTATGTCGGCGAGCTTGCCCACTTCCAGCGTGCCGAGTTCTTTTTCCATCTTGATCGCGTGCGCGGCATTGCGCGTGGCGGTGAGCAGCGCATCCATCGGCTTCATGCCCAGTTTGACGTAGATCTCGAGCTCGCGCGCGTTCGTGCCCATTTCGGGATCGAAACCCATGTCAGTGCCCATGGCGATTTTCACACCGGCCTTGTGCATCTTCTGGAAAGTCTCAAAGCAATACGGTTGCAGCGCCTTCATTTTGTTGATAACGAATTGCGAGGTGCCCTGATCCAGACGATTCTGGATCGCATGGTCAGTACGGTGCAGCAGCGTCGGCGTCATCCACACATTGGAGTCTGCAATCATGTCGATGACTTCGGGGTCGTGAAACACCATATGCTCAATCGTATCCGCGCCCGCAGCCAGCGCCATGCGCTGTCCATTCGGCGTGAAGCAGTGAACCGCCGCCGGTTTATGAAAGGCATGCGCTTCGTCGACGATGGCGTCGATTTCTTCCTGCGTCATGTTGCGGATATCGGGTTCTTCCTTGTCAGTGCCGCCGCCGCCCGTGGCGCAAGTCTTTATGATGTCGCAACCGGCCAGCAGATTGGTGCGCGCCAGTTTACGCAGTTCCCACGGGCCGTCAGCGGTCTGGAAACCCAAACGCTGCGCCGCGCGCGGCTGAATCAGGTCCAGATGCGAGCCGGTAATAGTGGTAAAGCCGCCGATCAGCATGCGCGGGCCTTCGATGATGCCGGCGTTGATCGAATCGCGCACCGCGCACAGATGCGCAGTGAGCAAGCCGCGATAGGAATTCAGCCCCAGATCGCGCAGCGTGGTGAAGCCCATGTCAAAGCACAATTGTGCATGGAATAGCCCGTACATCTGCTGCAATTCGGGCGTGATCTCCCATTGCGCCACCCGGTAGTTATGGAAAGTGAGGCAGTTGAACATCATGGTGTGCAGATGCACGTCCATGAGTCCGGGCATCAGCGTGAGGCCGGCGCAATCGATCACTTCGGCGCGCGCCGGCACCTTGACCGTGGCCTTGGCGCCGATCTGTTTGATGCGGCGCCCGTCGAGCACAATAACCGGATCCTTGACCGGCGTGCCGCCGTTGCCGTCGATCAGCGTTGCGCCTTTGATGACTTTGATCGGGCCTTTTTCTTCGGCGATTTTCATCTCAAACATGCTGGGGTTCCTTGGCGGTTGGACGTCTTGTTATGTGCGGTTGAAAGTAATGAATCATCCTCACCTTGTCAACTTGCTATGCACCAGCTTCGTGGTTCAGTTCAGCGGACTTTGTTCATCGCGGCCACAAATTGGGCGTAGGCACGCGGATCAAGCTGGCGCGGCGGGTCGCTTTGCGAAGTAGGTTTCAGCCGCAACACATCGAGCGTAGCCTCAATCTCGGCACGCGCCATGTCGCGCGCGATAAATACCAAACGCGAGCGGCGGTCGTCATCGGGCCACTGCGCAAGCGAAACCGGTTCGTGGATCAGCGTCTGCACCGCGTGTACCGCCACCGGCCGGCCTTCGACATTGAGCAGCGCCTTTACACGCAGCAGGTTGGCGCCGCGCAGCGAGGCGAGCGCGGTCAGCCACGCGGTCATACCCATGGCGCTGATCGGCTCGTCTAGGTAAATGCAGTAGGCGCGTATGTGATCGTCGTGATGATGCGCATGCGCAGGCGCGTCCGTGATGCGTGCAACGGCCGCTTCCGGCAACCAGCGCGCGAGCTCGGCGCTGCGGGCGCGCGGCTTCAAGGCGGCGCCGAACAACTGTGCAGGATCGATTTGGCCTTGTGTAACGCTTTGCATGAGCGCGCCCGGATTGATGCGCGACAGCCGCTGTTGCAGGGCTTCCAGGATTTGCGGATCAGCAAGATCGGTCTTGGTGATAAGCAAGCGGTCCGCGACTGCGGCCTGCTTGACCGCCTCGGGCTGACAGTCAAGCTGCGTCATGCCGTTGATCGCATCCACCAGCGTCACCACGCCGTCCAACTCGAAACGCGGCGCGAGTCTCTCATCGGTGATTACCGTCTGGATGATGGGCACCGGGTCGGCCAGCCCGGTGGTTTCAATCAACACCCGGTCAACCGGCGGAACGCCGCCGGCTCGACGCTTGGCGTCGAGGTCGCGCAGGGTATCGACCAGATCGCCGCGCACGGTACA
>JANMXV010000364.1:0-6940 GCA_031381325.1 Betaproteobacteria bacterium
TTTCGACGGCGGCCACCGCAGCGGGCACTACAGACTCCGCTAGGGCAGGCGCCGGCACGGGTATTGGCGTTGGCGTTGGCGTTGGCGTTGACGCAGGCAGCGCACTCGCAGCGGGCAGTCCGGAAATTCTCTGGCTCATGCTGCGTACGGAACGCCGCCTGGGCGACGGCAATTCGATGGATAGTCTCGCGCACCAGTTGCGTACCAACTTTCCTGATTCCCAGGAAGCCGCGTTGCTTGCTGCGAGGCGCTTTGAGTGAGCGGCATGGAAAACAGCAGCCGTCCGGCGCAGACTGACGCGTCCTCACCGCCCGCCGTTGCCGCTGACGCCGCCGCGTTGTTGCCGGGTGCGGCTCTGGCGGCGGCGCGCGTGGCGCAGGGCCTGTCGCTTGAAGATGTTGCGCGTCAGTTGAAGCTTTCGGTGGCGCAGATCAAATCTATCGAGGCGGACGACCACAGCCGTTTGCCTTCGCCGGTGTTCGTGCGCGGCTTCATTCGCACCTATGCGCGCGTGGTGAAACTGGACGTTGCGCAATTGCTGCCGCCCAAGGTGGTGGCGGCTGAAACGCCCGACGTGCGCATGCTGCAGGACGCGCCGGGCGTATCCATGGATCCCAGTCCGTATCGTCGTGTTCCCGCGATACTGGCCGGCATTGCGTGCGTGTTGCTGGCCTTGGCCTACTATGAATTTGTGCTGAACGCGCCGCCTGCGCCACCCGTGCCCGCTGCGAGTGCGCTGCCTGCGCCAACGCCAACGCCAACGCCAACGCCAATACCCGTGCCGGCGCCTGCCCTAGCGGAGTCTGTAGTGCCCGCTGCCGTGGCCGCCGTCGAAACCCCTAAACTCGAAGCGCCGAAGGAACAACTGATTTTGAAGAAAAGCGGTGAACCCGTCAGCGACGCCGTACGCGGGTTGCGCTTCGTGTTCAATGGGAAATCCTGGGTCGAAGTGCGCGACGCCGAGGGCAAAATTGTATTTTCAAAAACCAATGCCGCTGGAACTGAAAGACGCGTGCAAGGCGAGCCGCCGTTCAGTGTCGTAGTCGGCGGCGCATCCAACGTCCAGCTCAGCTACAACGGCCGTGTCGTCGATCTGGCGGCGTACTCGACCGAGGATGTGGCGCGGTTGCTGCTGGAGTGATTGAAATTCTTCGTGCTCAAATCTCGATAGCCGTGCGCAACTTTCCATGAACTGTCTTCCCAATTATGGCCCATTGCCGCGCCGCGCCGGTGTGCGCGTGCGCGTCGGACACGTAGACATCGGCGGCGGCGCACCCATTGTGGTGCAGTCGATGACCAATACCGATACCGCGGACATTGCAGGCACCGTATTGCAGGTGGCGGCGCTGGCGCGCGCGGGTTCGGAAATTGTGCGCGTTACGGTCAACACCGCAGAAGCGGCGGCCGCCGTACCGCACATTCGCGAACAACTCGATGCCATGGGTGTCAACGTGCCGCTGGTAGGCGACTTTCATTTCAATGGCCACCGTTTGCTGACGCAGCATCCGGCGTGCGCCGAGGCGCTGGCCAAGCTGCGTATCAATCCCGGCAACGTCGGGCGCGGCTCCAAGCGCGATGAACAATTCGCGACCATGATCGAATTTGCCGCCCGTTACGACAAGCCGGTGCGCATCGGCGTGAACTGGGGCAGCCTCGATCCCGAACTCATTGCGCGCATGATGGACGACAACGCCAGGCAATCTGAGCCTGATGATGCCGCCGTGGTCACGCGACGCGCGCTGGTGGCATCAGCCATCGACAGTGCCGCGCTGGCCGAAAAATTGGGGCTTGCGCACAACAAAATCGTGCTCTCATGCAAAGTCAGCGGCGTGCAGGATTTGATCGCGGTGTATCGTGATATCGCGGCGCGTTGCGACTACGCCTTGCACCTGGGTCTGACCGAAGCCGGCATGGGTTCCAAAGGCATCGTCGCCTCCACGGCGGCGATGAGTGTGCTGCTGCAAGAGGGCATCGGCGACACCATCCGCGTTTCGCTCACGCCCGAACCCGGCGGTGACCGCACGCGGGAAGTTATTGTTTCTCAGGAAATTTTGCAGACCATGGGCTTGCGTTCGTTTACGCCGATGGTGATTGCCTGCCCCGGTTGCGGACGCACCACCAGCACGTTTTTTCAGGTGCTCGCCGATCGTATTCAAAGTTATTTGCGCGAGCAGATGCCGCAGTGGCGCGGCAAACATCCCGGCGTCGAAACCATGAACGTGGCGGTGATGGGCTGCGTAGTCAATGGCCCCGGCGAAAGCAAGCATGCCAACGTCGGCATCAGTTTGCCGGGCTCGGGCGAAAACCCGGTGGCGCCGGTGTTTGTGGACGGCGTGAAGACGGTGACCTTGAAAGGCGACCACATTGCCGAAGAGTTTCAGGGCATCGTCGAAAAATACGTACAGGACAAATACCCCGCCGCCGCACCACGCGCAGCATGAGTGAGCAGATTCGCGCTGTCCGCGGCATGAACGACATGCTGCCGGATGAAGCCTACCTGTGGCAATACCTCGAAGACACCGTGCGCGACGTGTTCCGGCAGTACGGTTATCGCAACATCCGCACGCCGATCGTCGAAACCACCAGCCTGTTTGTGCGCGGCGTGGGCGCAGTCACCGATATCGTAGAGAAGGAAATGTACTCCTTCGAAGATTCGATGAACGGCGACCAGTTGTCGTTGCGGCCCGAAGGCACCGCGCCCACCGTGCGCGCAGCGCTACAGCACAATCTCTTATACAACGGGCCGCAGCGCTTGTGGTACAGCGGGCCGCTGTTTCGGCATGAACGTCCGCAGAAAGGGCGCTACCGTCAATATCACAGCTTTGGCGTGGAGGCGCTGGGGTTTGCCGGCCCGGACATCGATATCGAAATACTGGTGCTGGCGCGACGCTTATGGCAGCGTCTCGGCCTTGAAAAGGTTGAATTGCAAATCAACACCATCGGCAGCAACCCAGAACGCCGTGCGTTTCGCGGCCAACTGGTCGAGTATTTCGAGCAGCATCGCGAGGTGCTCGACGAAGATTCGCAGCGGCGGCTGCTCACCAATCCGCTGCGTATACTCGACTCGAAAAATCCTGCGATGCAAAGCGTGATTGAAGCCGCGCCGAAGCTGATGGATCATTTGGGCGACACCTCGCGCCTGAATTTTGACGCCGTGCTGGCGGGCCTCAAAGCCGCGAGCATTTCCTATGTGATCAATCCACGGTTGGTGCGTGGCCTCGATTACTACAATCTCACCGTATTCGAGTGGGTGAGCGGGGAACTGGGTGCGCAAAGCGCCGTCTGTTCGGGCGGACGTTACGACGGTTTGTTTGAACAACTGGGCGGCAAGGCCACGCCGGGCTGCGGGTTTGGCATCGGCGTTGAACGTTTGCTTTTGTTGCTTGAAGCGAAAGCCAACGCGCTGCCGAAACTGGAACCCGACGTGTGGCTGGTGCATCAGGGAGAATCCGCCGACAAAGCCGCGTCCGCGGTGGCGGAGCACTTGCGCGATGCCGGCCTGTATGTAGTGCTTCACTGCGGTGGCGGCGGCTTCAAGGCGCAGATGAAAAAAGCCGACGCCAGCGGCGCCCGCTTCGCGGTTATCATCGGCGACAACGAAGCAGCCGCGGGCACGCTTACGGTGAAGCCCCTGCGGCAGATTGCGGAACAACGCACGATGAGCTTGCAAGATGCCATCGGATTCATAAAAAACGGAATGTAAACAATGGCTTACGACTTAGAAGAACAGGAACAGATCGCGGTCCTCAAAGATTGGTGGCGCAAGTACGGCAATCTGCTGACGACCGTGCTACTGGCGGTGGTGGTTGGTTTCGCGGGCATCCAGGCATGGCGCTACTACCTCGCGCAGCAGTCGTCGTCCGCTGCCGCGCTCTATAGCCAGCTCGACACTGCTGAAAAAGCGAATGAAGCCAAAAAGGTGCAGGATATCGCCGCCACACTTGCCGGCAGTCACGGCGGCACCGCGTACGCGGGAATGGCCGCCTTGCGCGCGGCGAAATCATTGGTGGCCGGCAATGATCTTGCCGGCGCCAAGCAGCGCTTGCAGTGGGTGATCGATAACACCAAAGACGACGAAATGCGCGACATCGCGCGCTTGCGGCTGGCGGGCGTGTTGCTCGATGAAAAGAATCACGATGAGGCGCTCAAACTGCTGGACGTAAAACACGTGGCCGCATTTGACGGCCTGTATGCTGATCTCAAGGGCGACATACTGGCGCTGCAGAACAAGCGTGCCGAAGCGCGCGCGGCGTATCAAATTGCGCTGGAGAAAAGCGATCCGCGCAGTTCGTATCGCCAGTTGCTGCAGGTCAAGCTCGACGCGTTGGGTGACGTAAAAGCCGGCGACGTTAAACCCGGTGATGGGAAAGCTGGTGAGGTGAAAAAATGAAACGTGCCGTGATGGCCGCATCATTGCTGGGGTTGGCGGGCGCGCTGAGCGTTGTCGCGGGTTGCGACACGGTTAAGACTACCTACGACAGTTGGTTCGGCGCGCCGTCGCCGTCGCTCAAGCCTGCTGATCTGGTGACGTTTCGTTCACTCGTCAATGTGCGCGTGGCGTGGCGGGGGGTGACCGGCCCCGCCGGCAAGACGGTATTGTTTCCCGTGGTCAACGGCAACAGCGTTTGGGTAGCGGGGGCGAACGGGCAAATCGCGGGCTTTAACGCAGCCAGCGGCGCGAGTATCGCGCGATTTGACATTAAACAAGCCATATCCAGCGGCATTGCGGCCAGTGCCGCGGCAGTAGCCGTAGGCACGCCACGCGGCGAGCTGCTGGCATTTGATCATTCCGGCAAGGCGCTGTGGAAAGTGCAGGTGCCGGGTGAAATGCTTGCGCCGCCGGTGATCGAAGGTGAACTGGTGATTGCACGAGTGGGTGATGGCGCGATACATGCCTATGATTTGGCGAGCGGCAAGCGGCGCTGGATATTTCAACGTTCCGCGCCTGCGCTGTCGGTGCGCAGCCACGCGGGGTTGGTGGTTAGCCGGGGCACGGTCTATGCCGGATTTCCGGGCGGGCGCCTGGTCGCATTGTCGGCGCTAAGCGGCAGCGTGTCGTGGGACAGCGTGGTGGCGTTACCCAAAGGCACCACGGAACTCGAAAGAGTGGCCGATGTGACCAGCCCGCCGGTGGTGGACGATGGGCGTGCGTGTGCCGCGGCGTATCAGGGCCGCACCGTGTGTTTTGATGCGGTACGCGGCGCGGCGATCTGGGCGCGCGATATTTCCAGCTTCAGCGGATTGGGCGCGGATTTTCGCAGCGTCTACGTCACCGACGACAAGAACAATGTGATTGCACTCGACAAAACCACCGGCGGCAGTCTGTGGAAGCAGGACAAAATGTTTGGCCGCGCACTGACGCGTCCGCTGGCGTTGGGGCGCTATGTCATCGTCGGCGACTATCAGGGTTTTGTGCATTTGCTATCGCGCGATGACGGCTCCTTCCTTGGACGCATCGCCACCGACGGCAGCGCCATTGCCGCCGCGCCGATTGCGCTGGATTTGACGAGCTTTCTGGTGCAAACGCGCAACGGCGGCGTGTTCGCCCTGACGGCTGAATAGCGCCGTGCCGCGCATGCTGCAACGCTGCTGCCGTTGAAACCTACCATCGTTATCGTGGGCCGTCCGAATGTCGGTAAATCAACGTTATTCAATCGGCTGACGCGCACGCGCGACGCTATCGTTGCGGACGTTCCGGGCCTGACGCGGGATCGTCACTACGGCGAAGGCAAGGTAGGGCTCAAGCCGTATCTGGTGGTGGATACCGGCGGTCTGGAGCCTACCGACGCCGAAGGTGTTTACCGCGAAATGGCGCGCCAAACGCGGCAGGCGGTGGACGAAGCTGACAGCGTGCTGTTCGTGGTGGATGGCCGTAACGGTGTCGCGCCGCAAGACATTTCCATTGCAACCGAGTTGCGCAAATCCGGCCGCCGCCTATGGCTGGTGGTCAACAAATCCGAAGGCCGGGCGCATGGCGCCGCGACTGCCGAGTTTCACGAACTGGGCTTGGGCGATCCGCTGCCGATTTCAGCGGCGCACGGCGAGAACGTTTCCGATTTGATGGACATCGTGCTGGCGGATTATCCGCACGCGGCAAAGGATGCAGAAGACGATGAAAAAGTCCCGCGCATCGCTATTGTCGGCCGGCCGAATGTGGGTAAATCCACCTTGGTCAACGCTTTGTTGGGCGAACAGCGCGTGGTGGTGTTTGACCAACCGGGCACCACACGCGATTCGGTTTACGTCGATTTCGAGCGCGAAGGCAAACGCTATACCCTGATCGACACCGCCGGCGTCCGGCGCAAGGGCAGAGTCACTGAGGCCATAGAAAAATTCAGTGTAATAAAGACGTTACAGTCCATAGCGGACGCCAATGTGGTGGTGCTGGTGCTCGACGCGCAACAGGAAATATCGGATCAGGACGCGCACATAGCCGGCTTCATACTCGAAGCCGGGCGCGCGCTGGTGGTGGCGGTGAATAAATGGGACGGCCTGCCCGAGTATGAGCGCGGGCGCATCAAAGTCGATTTGCTGCGCAAGCTGGATTTTTTGAGTTTTGCCAAACTGCATTTCATTTCCGCGCTGAAGGGGCAGGGTGTGAGCGGCGTGCTCAAGTCCGTCGATAATGCCTTTGCAGCCGCCATGGCCAAGCTGTCCACTCCGCGCTTGAGCCGTGCCCTGATAGCGGCTGTGGCGCGCCAGCAGCCGCCGCGCGTCGGCATGAACCGCCCCAAACTGCGCTACGCGCATCAGGGTGGCATGAATCCGCCGATCATCATCGTGCATGGGAACTCGCTCGACCATGTCACCGAAGCGTACAAGCGCTATCTCGAAGGGCGCTTCCGCAAGGAGTTTGATCTGGTGGGAACGCCCATGCGCATCCAGATGAAGAGCCAGCAGAACCCCTTCAAGGACAAGGATTCGTCATAGGACTACACGA
>JANMXV010000139.1:0-2248 GCA_031381325.1 Betaproteobacteria bacterium
GATGCCCTATCATTTCACCCAATGAAGCATTCTTGCCGCCGACGATGCCCACATCGCTCATGCGCAGCGTGGAAAGATCAAGTACGTAAGCGGATGCGGTCATAGGCGGGTTCCTGTTGCGTGAATGGTGGGGACTAACGAAAGGCGGTATATTACAGAAAATTGTCGCGCCGCAGCATCCCCCGCCAAAATCTGCTAAATCATGACAGCCAAGCACCGCAGCGCTTTCTTTGTTTCCGACCGCACGGCCATTACCGCTGAAATGCTCGGCCATAGCCTGCTGACGCAATTCGACGACTTGAAATTGCACGAGACTACGCTGCCCTTCATCGACAGCCTTGATAAAGCGCAAGGAGCGGTGCAAAAAATCAACGCTGCCGCAATAATGGACGGCCTGCGCCCGATCATCATCAGCACGCTCGCGAATACCGAAATCGCCGCTGTGGTGGGCAAGGCCAATGCCTTATTTCTGGATTGTTTTCAGATATTCATTGCGCCCCTCGAAAACGAGCTCGGCGCAAGCGCGTCGCACGCGATTGGACGCACGCACAATGTCAACGATATCGTCAATTACTATAAACGCATGGAATCGGTGAACTACACGCTGTCGCACGACGACGGCGTGTCGACCCGCGATCTGGCCGAAGCCGATGTGATTCTGGTCGGCGTATCGCGCTGTGGGAAAACACCGACGTGCCTGTATTTATCGATGCAATTCGGCGTGCGCGCAGCAAACTACCCGCTCATTCCTGAAGACTTTGGCAGCCGTCAGTTGCCTGCCACGCTGCGTCCGCTGCGCGACAAGCTGTTTGGCCTGACCATCACCCCCACGCGACTGCAGCGCATCCGCAGCGAGCGGCGGCCGAACAGCAGCTATTCTGCTCTGCAAAATTGCGAGCAGGAAGTACGCGAAGCGGAGTCGTTGATGCGCCGCGAGAATATTCCGTTTCTGGACGCTACCAGTAAATCGGTGGAAGAACTTGCCACCACTATCATGCAGCAGGCGAAGCTGGAGCGGCGGATTTACTGAAGCTGTCGCACCCGCTCGAACAGACATACTGCTGCGGCAGCAGCAACGTTGAGTGATTCAGTGGATATGCTTATTGGAATCGTCATCGTGCTATGTGCGCACTCAAGCAGCACATCCGAAACACCTGCGCCTTCGTTACCAAACACCAGTGCTATTTTGCCTGTTAGATCGCTTTTGAACACGCTCTGCGCCGCTTTTAGCTGCGTGGCAAGCACACGTCCTGGAAACGCGCGCGCCAGTGCGATCAAGTCGATACGTTCGTAAATTTCAAGACTGAAATGCGCGCCCATGGCGGATCGAAGCACGCGCGGCGACCATGCATTAACCGATTGTTTTGAAAGAAATAATTGTTTTACCCCTGCCGCCGAACAGGAACGCAGGATGGAGCCGAGATTACCGGGGTCTTGTATGTCTTCAAGCATCACACAGGTTTCGAGCTGTACGGGTGGCGTTTCGAGACGCAGTGTTTTGATCACCGCGATAACGCCGGTCGGCGTAGCCACGGATGACAGTTGTTTGAACAAATGATCGTTCAACAGTAAAGTCGTGGCGCCGCTCTGCATCAGCGCCTGAATCTCCGGGTTTTCCGCGCCGGTATGACTTAAAATCAGTTGCTCGGGTGCGCCCAGATGTTGCTGGTAGGCTTGCAATAGATGCACACCGTCCAACAACGAGTAGCCCGCCAGCCTGCGCTCGCGCGATGACTGCGCTAGTTTCACCAGCGATTTGAATTGCGGATTCTCTGCTGAAGTAATTTGTTTCAAAGGGTTCTCAATCCAGCGCGCAAGTTCTGAAACCCGCCAGCACGTCACGCCGCTCGGGTGTGTAAAAATTACGCCAGGTGTTGCGCAGCAGACCGGCGTTGGTGGCGTAACACCCCCCGCGAATCACTTTGTGATTGCCGAACCAAGGCTCGGAGTATTCCTTATACGGGTCGCGCACGAATCCGGGGTACGGTTCAAACCAGTCCGCTGTCCACTCCCACGCATTGCCGAACATCTGACGCACGCCCCAAGCGCTGTCGCCATCGGGCAAGGCGGCAACGTCTATCGGACCCTTGTGACCCGAGGCCACCGCATAAAGATTGACGTGTGCCGGGGTGAGCGGCGTGTCGCCCCACGGATAACGCCGCTTGCGCGTCAGATTGCCGGGAGCCGTCGCCGCGGCGAACTCCCATTCTGCTTCAGTCGGCAGACGGCGCTTGGCCCAATGGCAATA
>JANMXV010000140.1:0-10761 GCA_031381325.1 Betaproteobacteria bacterium
CGTGGAAGTCATCGATGCATTCGATCACGATTGCTGCTGGGTCCTTGCGTGGGAGCAACTGCGGCAACGTACTTGCGTTGCAACGCTCTGATGCGGCACAGCGTGCAGAAAATATTAAATAAAAACAATAAATTGCGAAAATGTTCCAGTCAGCGCAACAGGGCCTCGAGGCAATCACACGCCGTGCCCGACGGATTCTCTCCCGCTATCGTTGCAGCGACTTCAGCAGCGCGCGCGGTGTAAGCGCGGTCGCTCAGCAGGGGCTGCAACGCCTCGGCCAATTTTTTTGCCTTCACCTTTTTGAACGGCAATACGCCTGCGACACCAAGTGCCGCGGCGCGCTGCGCGTTGTCGGGCTGATCGAAAGCCACGGGCACGATGAGCTGTGGCTGGCCTGCGGCAAGCGCCTGCGCCAGCGTGCCGATGCCGGCTTGATGGATTACTGCTGCCGCGTGCGGGAAGACCGCCGAGTACGGCAGATACTCGAAGGCTTGCACCGAAGGCGGCAGCTTGCCTATTTGCGCGGGCGGCACGCCGGTGAGCAAAATGGCGCGGCAGCCCAGCGCTTGCGTGGCCGTGATGGCGAGTACGCGCAGCGATTTCAGCCACGGCGCGGGGCCGATCAGCGGCGGATCCATGCAAGACATCAGCGACATCGGCGCCAGCACCGATGACGCCCACGGCAAACTGCGCTTTTGCGCCACCAGCGAACCCGCGAACGCGAGCGGATGCGTGACGATGAGATCGCATTTGGCGGCCGCACGATCCAAGTCTTCGTAATTCGTTTATTCATGTGGCGCATGTGGCATTGCGCGAGCGCAGTATAGCGGATAGCGCTAGACTAGCGCGATGACTGACATCGTACTTACCACCATCAACGCCCGCTATGTACACGCCGCGCTGGGCTTGCGCTATCTTGCGGCGAACATGGGCGAACTGGCGCCGCGTACACGCATTGTTGAATTCGTACTCGGCCAGCGCGCATTTGAAATTGTCGAAGATTTGCTGGCGCTTGAACCCCGCATCATTGGTATCGGCGTGTATATCTGGAATGTAGAGGAATGTACGCGGGTGGTGGCCTTGCTCAAGAAGGTCGCGCCGCATGTGGCGGTGGTGCTGGGCGGACCGGAAGTCAGTTACGAGACCACGGAACAGCGCATTTGCGCGCTGGCCGACTACGTGATCACGGGCTGGGGCGATGTGACGTTCCCGCAGCTCGCGCTTGAAATAATGAACGGCGCCACACCAGTACATAAGGTGATTGCCGGAGAACAGCCGCCGCTCGCGCAACTGACTTTGCCATATGCGCAATATACCGATGAGGATATCGCCAAGCGTTTCATTTACGTCGAAGCCTCACGCGGCTGCCCGTTCAAGTGCGAGTTTTGCCTGTCTGCGCTCGACAAGACGGCGTGGCCGTTCGAGCTGAATGCCTTCATGGCTGAATTGGAAAAGCTGTATGCACGCGGCGCGCGCAATTTTCGTTTCGTCGATCGCACCTTCAATCTGAAAGTGGCAGTGAGCGAACGCATACTGGAATTCTTTCTCGCGCGCATGGACGACAATTTATTCATGCACTTCGAGTTGATCCCGGATCATTTACCCGACAAGCTAAAACAGAGCATCGCACGCTTTCCGCCGGGCGCTTTGCATTTTGAAATTGGCATCCAGACTTTTAACCCCGGCGTGCAATCACGCATCTCGCGCCGTCAGGATGATGCGCAGGCTGAAGCGAACATCCGCTGGCTGCGCAAGGAATCGAACGCACTGATACACGTGGATTTGATTGCGGGTTTACCCGGTGAAGACCTGGCCAGCTTCGGTCGCGGCTTTGATCGCTTGCACGCTTTGAATCCGCACGAGATTCAGGTCGGCATCCTGAAGCGCCTGCGCGGCGCACCGATAGAGCGGCATACCGAGGCGCATCGCCTTTGCTTTAACCCCGATCCGCCGTACAACGTGTTGGCGACCGATTGCATCCCGTTCGTTGATATGCAGCGCATCTCGCGTTTTGCGCGGTATTGGGATTTGGCCGGCAATTCCGGGCGCTTTCATCAGGCGCTGCCGCTGTTGTTGGGCGACGCACCGTTCATAAATTTTATGCGGTTTGCCGATTGGCTGTACGGCCAGACGCATAAGACGCACGAGTTTGCGTTTGAACGGCTGTGCGAATTTTTGCATGTACATCTGACGCAGGTCGCGGGCGTTGATGCTGCCGTGGTCACCGCAGCGTTGCTTGCCGATTACGAAGCCAGCGGTGCGCGCGGACGGCTTGCGTTCATGGACGCCGGCGTGCGTACGCGCGATGCGCAAAGCGCCACCGCGCGCGCGCGCATGCGGCAGGCGCGGCATGTCACAGCGTAAGGGCGGCGTATGGTAACTATATGTTTTTATTGAGTAATTTATGAGGTACTTATGAGGCGATTCAACCCCCACGAACATTCCCGCAATGTGCTCGGCGAAAAGCTGCAATCGTGCAGCGAAGAACCGCTTACCGGTTTTTACCGCGACGGCTGCTGCAACGTCGGTCCCGATGATCTGGGTGTGCATGCGGTGTGCGTGCGCCTGACGGCGGAATTTCTGGAATTCAGCAAAGCGCGCGGCAATGATCTTTCCACGCCGATGCCGCAGTTCGGGTTTGACGGCCTGAAGGCGGGTGATCAATGGTGTCTGTGCGCCGCGCGCTGGCAAGAAGCGTTCGACGCCAACGCCGCGCCGCGCGTGGTGCTGCGCGCAACACATGAAGCGACGCTGGAATTTGTGTCGCTGGAAGACTTAAAAAAATTCGCGATTGATTTAAGTTAGAGGAAATCGATATGGCGGATTACGATGGCAATACCCAACTCGCGCTGCCGGCGAACCATCTGATCACGCTGACCCATGTGGTCTACGGACTGCATGCGTTTAGTGCGATCACCGGCATCAGCAGCACCGCGTTCATTGTCACCGCGTTTCTTTCCGGTTGGCCGTCGATTATCGCGGTTGTCATCAATTACGTGAAGCGCAGCGAGGTGCGCGGCACGTTTCTTGACTCCCATTTCAGTTGGCAGATTCGCACTTTCTGGTGGGCGCTGCTGTGGTTTTGTATCGGCGGACTGCTGATCATTACAGTGATCGGTGCGGTGATAGGTGTTCCCATGATGGTGGTGACGGGCCTGTGGGTGCTTTACCGCATCGCGCGCGGTTGGCTTGCGTTGCTGTCGCACAAGTCTATGCCAGCGTAGTCTTGTAACGATGCGCATCGACAAGTGGCTGTGGGCCGCGCGCTTTTACAAAACGCGTTCTCTGGCGCAGCAGGCAGTTGAAGGCGGCAAGATTAAATTGAACGGCGAGCGCGTGAAGCCCGCGAAGGATGTGCGCGTTGGCGATCACCTGGATCTGCGCATCGGCGCGCAAGACTGGACCGTGAGCGTGTTGCAACTCAGCGACAAGCGCGGCCCCGCAGCCGTCGCGCAAACTTTGTATGAAGAAACGCTGGAGAGTGAGATGCGCCGCGCGCAACAAACAGCGTTGCGCAAGCTTGCGGCAGAACCCTCAAAGGCGCGTCAGGGCCGTCCCACCAAACGCGAACGACGCCTGCTGGATCGTTGGCGTGAGTTATAAAAATTCAATGAAACAGATGCTTAGGAAATTAGCGCGTTCGGCTATTGTGGCAGCGTCGCGCGATAGCCCTGGAACGCAGGCGACTCGGTTCCCGGCGCCGCGCCGTCTTCGCCGGTGAACCCGACGCGCGGCTGGCTGTAACCTTCGCGTGCGCGCCAGCCGGGATATTTGAGTATGAAATTGTTGAGTCCGCCGCCGGTGTCGTACTCGAGTTTCTGTCCGGGATTGCGCTGCATCCACTCGGCGCGCAGTTCAGGGCCGGTTTTGTACCACGGCACTTTGCTCAACCACACGCGCTTGGCGTACTGCTGGCGCCATGGCGTGTCTTTCATCTCCAGCCAAAGTTCGTCGGCCTTCTGGATGTTGAAACGATAATTCATTTTCCAGAATTCACGACCGAGTACGTCGCCGAAAATGAAAAGCCGCCCATCGACAATTTCAAATTCGGTCGGGTCGCTGCCGAGCTTGATGCCGTACGCCGCGCCGTTGGAACAAAACGCGCCGTACTGCGGTTCATATTTGGCAGGGGACTTCAGAAACGCTTCGCGGTGTTCGTTGGTCAGGAAATAATAGGTTTTGCCTTGGTGCGTGGCGGTGATGTTGGGATAACCGCGCATCGGCTTGCCCAGGGTGAAGTAGGCTACCGGGTCGTGGCCCAGTAGCATTACTTCATGGCCATCGTTGTCTTTGAGCGTTGCGTTGATGGTGCCGCAGCCTGACAGCACGGCCAGCACCGCGATCACCGCCAAGAGTTTTAATCCGTGTCGCATAGAGCGAAGGTGAAATGTGCCGTTACTTACCATGGCGCTTGAACCGTCTCACCCTTGATCGTCGTGCGATGCATGATGCGCCGTTGTGTGACGTCAACCTCGGTGCGGTAGTGCATGCAGCAGCGATTGTCCCACAGAATAATGTCACCGACACGCCATCGATGCGTCCACGCGTATTTCTCCTGCGTGGCGTGCGCCCATAGTTTGTCGAGCAAGGGTTCGCTTTCGGCGTTAGGCATGCCGATGATGTAGTTGGATGGCCACACGCGGCGGCGGCCCAGATACAGCGCCCGTTTACCGGTGACCGGATGCACGCGCACCAGCGGATGCGTGGGGCCTTCGACTTCTTCGGGCGTGGCCGGCAATTTCACGCCGGGACGCAGCACACCGGCGCTATTGCGGCTGGAGTCATGCACTTGCGATTTGCCCTCGATTGCGCGCTTAAGTTCGTCAGGTAATTCGTCGTAGGCACGATACTGGTTGTTGAACGAAGTGTCACCGCCACCGTTCACCGGCACTTCCAGCGAATACAACATGCTGCCGGCTGGTGGTGCTTTCACGTAAGAGTTATCGGTGTGCCACACCACTTCGTAGCTGCCCAAGCCGCCGTTATCCATCACCGGTTTGCCGTTCGCGCCGATATTGGAAATGATGCTGACGCTCAGATGCCGCGAAATCATGAACTCGTCGTCTACTTTTTCACCGATGTTGAGATGGTATTTGCGCGAGGCCGCTTCGTGTGGTGGACCGAATACGCCGGACACTGCCATTAATTTTTCGTCGTCAATTTTCTGCCCACGCCAGTAGATGACCATATGTTCGGCCCAGGCATTGCGCAGAGCCTCTTTCACGTCGTCGGGAATCGGTAGCGATAAATCCATACCCTGAATTTCCGCACCGACAGCAGCGCCTGTGGGTACGACTTTGAATGTTGTGAGTGTGTTCGCGGCACTTGTGTGGCGTGCCGTTGAGGGGTTGAGGCTGGTTGCTTGCATGGGTTTTCTCCGTTCAAAGATATGGCCTGAAGTTCATTCTGTTCCCGCGACCCGCCAGCGTCAAGGCAGGCGGTGCTGTATTTTGGACTTGCCGGGTAACCATCGTTTGCCTATGATGCCCCGCAGCCGCATCATGGCTTTGGAGTATGGAGCAATCGTGAATTTCAAGAAACTGGCCGTTCTATTGAGCGCCGCCGTGGCGGGAGCATCCGCTGCCGCCAACGCCGCCGCCCAAGCGGAATGGAAACCCCAGCGTCCAATAGAAATCGTCGTTCCCGTTACCGCGGGCGGCGGCATAGACCGCCCTGCGCGCGTGTTGCAGCAAATCTGGACCGAGGGGCAGATGGTTTCGGTACCGGTTAACGTCAGCAACAAGCCGGGCGGCGGGCAATCCGTGGGATTGAATTACGTGCATCAAGCGCCGGGTGACGCGCACCGTTTCGTGTTGATGTCCTCGCCCCTGCTCACCAATGCCATCGTTGGCAACAGCAAACTGCACTATACCGATTTCACCATCCTCGGGCAGTTGTTTACCGAATACATGGTGGTGTCGGTCAAACCTGACTCGCCGTTACGCAATGCCGCGGACATCGTAACACGCTTGAAGTTCGCGCCGGATGCGTTATCCACGGCCATCGGCACCGCGTTGGGCAACACTACGCATATGTCGATCGGCATCCCGCTCAAGCGCGCCGGCGTGGATATCAAGCGCATGAAAAGCGTGGTGTTTCCTTCGGCAGGGCAGTCGATGACGGCGGTGCTTGGCGGACATGTGGACATGGCGGCGTCCACGCTATCGATAGCCGCGCCGCACCGCCGCAGCGGCAAGCTGCGCATGCTGGCGATTACCGCGCCCAAGCGCGTTGCAGGCGAGTTCGGCGACGTGCTCACTTGGAAAGAGCAGGGCGTGGATGTGGTGGTATCTAACTGGCGTTTTATCACCGCGCCTGCGGGACTGACTGCCGCGCAGATTGCGTGGTGGGACGCGCTCTTCGCGCGCACGGTCAAATCGCCCGAATGGAAAAAAATACTCGACGAGCAATACTGGATCAACGACTACGTACCCAGTGGTGCGGCGCGAAAATATCTCGATCAGGAAAATGCCGCAGCGCGCGAGATATTAGGTGATTTGGGGTTGGCGAAGTAGGTGTGACGTCTGTGAAGGGGTGAAAGGGGTACCCCATTCACTTCTTCACTCTTTCACTCCTTCACGGCATCGGCACAGCCGGCAGCTTCTTGCCCTTGAACGCATGAAAGTAATTGTAATCCACCGCGCGATTCAATCCATGGCGCATGGCCTCGATGATGTGCGCGTCTTGGGCGTCGATGTTCTCCAGATTGATGTCGGGGCCGAATTCCTGGATCAGCCACCTGGCGATATCAAAACGGTCGGCGCCGGGCCCGCATTCAATCACGAGTTTGTCCGCGCCGACGCCGCGCATCAGGCGGTGAATGGAATCGCTGCCTTTTTGGATCACCAGGGCGACATCGCTTTTTTCCACCACTACCAGCATTGCACCCGCATCAAGATCACGCTTAGCCATCCCGGTAGCCTCAACCGGATCAAGCGGCTGATCGGGAAATTTTCATGTGATCTACCACTTCGCCGATGGTCTCGACGAAATCGCGCGCCTGCGCCAGCGACTTGGCTTTGTCGCTGACCACCGTAATGCCCTTGCTGCGCGGTTTCACGTGGCGCGGCGGGCGTGTTAAAAAATCGAAGGCGGGTTTGCTCATGGTCATGGTATTACCCTTTCAAGTCCACCTATCGGTTGGTTTCCTGTGCGTCGGCCAATGAAACACTGCCCGATGATGAAGCCCCTTGACTCCGGAGGCTGAGGGGCGTCAAGCTTGCCGCCGCGTCAAGCGTAGCGCATCGCGTTGCGGGAGCGGACGCACTCACACCAACCATCACACCGGAGGATGATCATGCCAAGGCTTACGCCCATCATTAGCAAGAACCAAGTCGCCGCCAAGGACCGCCCAATTGCAGACGCCATTGTAAAGAGCCGTGGCGGACTTGCGGGGCCGTTCTCGATGTTTATGCATTGTCCGGAACTGGCCGGCCGGGTCGCGCATCTGGGCGCCTACGTGCGCTTCGAGGGCAAACTCGACATGCGCGTGCGCGTGCTTGCCGCCATGGTGGCCGCGCGCGAGTACGAAGCGATCTATGTGTGGGGCGCGCAGAGTGGGTCAGCCCGGCGTATGGGCGTACCAGAGAAGACCATCACCGCGATTCGCGATAATCATTCGCGCGGCATCCCGAAGGAGGACCTGCAGATCGTAAAGTTCACGCGGGACCTCCTGCGCAAGCACCGGATCAGTGCCACGAACATGACAGCGATCCGCAAGCGCTTCGGCGACGACGGATTAATCGAGCTGACCGGTTCGATCGGGTACTACAGTCTGCTGGCGATGACGGTGAACGCCTGTGAACTCGATGCCAAAGCGGGCATGGAGATTTTGAAAACTTAGTCGCGCCACCGGCAGTGGGGATGGGGGCGAGCCGCGTGGCACTAGCTGTCGCTCAGCCCCTCGCCTGCTACGCAGGCTCTCCCCAACCCTCTGCTCCGCTTCAAGTGTTCCCTTGCCCCGCGCAAACAGCGCGCAAGGGAGGGGGCCGTTGCATCATTGTGCTTCGAGACATCAGTTTGAATCGCACCCCAGTTCGACCGAGCAGGCCACGGCAACCCTGTTGCGTGATATAGATGTGAAACGCGGACTTGATCCGCCGCACCGGCATCAAGCAGTAGCATTCCACACGACAACCATCCACTCAGGGAGATAAGCACATGCAAGCGCGCACAAAATCCGGCAGGAAACCCTCACCGGTCGTGTTCACCAGTTGCAATATGACCAACGCCGTTGCGGGACAACCCGCTGCGGGCGGGCAGCGGCGGCACGTGTCAGTCAACGGCAAACGCGTGAAAACCATCGATGTACACGCGCACTGCATCGT
Source organism: Betaproteobacteria bacterium (assembly GCA_031381325.1). Taxonomy (GTDB): domain Bacteria; phylum Pseudomonadota; class Gammaproteobacteria; order Burkholderiales; family SG8-41; genus UBA5216. The sequence continues at coordinate 8,328 of JANMXV010000140.1, forward strand.
GCCGGAGGCATTCGCGCTGGCCGGGAAAACCGCCGCCGACCATCAGTTTCCCGATCTCGACGAAGTGGGACCGAAGCGCATGGCCGCGATGGACCAGCAGGGCGTCGATATTGAAGCGTTGAGCATCAACCCTTTCTGGTATCGCGAGAAGCGCGACCTCGCCGCCGAAATCTGCCGCATCCAGAATGAAAAACTCGCCGAGATGTGCGCAATGTATCCAGAGCGGCTGGTCGCCTTCGCATCGGTAACGCTGCAAGACCCCAAATTGGCATCGGAGCAACTGGAACACGGCGTAAAGAAACTCGGCCTGCGCGGCGCAGCAGTCGGCGCAAGCTGCGCCGACGATGAATTTTCCAATCCGAAATTTCACCCGTTCTGGGCCAAGGCTGAAGAACTCGGCGTGCTGATTTTCATCCACCCGCAAAGCACGCCCGAACTCGCCCGGCGTTTCAAGGGCAACGGCTGGCTCGCCAACACCATCGGCAATCCGCTCGACACCACCATCTGCCTGTCGCATCTGATTTTCGACGGCACGCTGGATAAATTCCCCAACCTCAAGCTGTGCTCCGCCCATGGCGGCGGCTTCTTGCCCTCGTACGCACCGCGCTCGGATCACCCTTGCCGCGTCGCCCCCTGGCACTGCGATCCCAACGTCAAGTTAAAAAAGAAACCGACCGAATATCTGAAGACGATGTACTACGACACGCTGGTGTTTACGTCGGAAATGCTGCGCCACCTCGCAGCGGAAGTCGGCGTGAGCCAACTTGTCATTGGCACCGACCACCCGATCCCGTGGCACGAGGATCCGGTGACGCACATCATGAATGCGCCCGGTTTCACCGACGATGAGCGTATTGCCATGCTCGGCGGTACTGCGGCAAAACTGCTGGGTATCAAGCCGTAGCGCGCGCTGCGCTCGGCTTTTCGAATGGCATCCTTGGCGGCGCGGCTGTCGTCGCCAAGGCAGACACGCCGGTCGGCATCGGCGGATCCAACAGGCATGGATTCTAAGGTGGTCGCGGCGCTGCATGACGGGTTCCGGGCGGCGCTCATGGATCCCGAGTTCCTGAAATCCGTCGAACGCCAAGCACAATTCAAGACTTGACTTCTCGACCCAGTTACACCCGTGCAAATCACGCCTGTGCTGGCGACGGATATCGAAGATGATGCGATGGATGTGTGATGTAACCTATGGAGTTTGTAAGTATTTGTTTTTACACGATATTTATCTTCGGTGTATCTACGCGCAACGTGCGTAGACTTTGGCATCGACTAAAACGTTGATCCAATGGTGAGCGTGTGTCTCTCGCCACAGCCAACGTTGTTAGAATGATGAACAGCACGACAAAAAATTTCCATACCAGTGCAACCAGCACGCAGACTACGCCCATGAACGCCCCAGACAAACTCATCAGGATTCCGATGGCGCCCGGCGTCTACCTGTTACGCGCGGCGCCGGCGAAAGCCCGCGCTTCGCGCCGGCGTGCGGCATCATTATTGTTGAGCGCGATGCGGCGGGAAAAGCCCGCGCGCACCGGCAAGGCAGGCCGCACCTATCTCAAGGAAATCCGCACGGGACGCCATGCCCGCTGAACGCTTTGTTCTGGATGCCAGCGTAGCGGTTGAATGGTTCTTACCCAGCAGCGGGTCTCGCGGGAAATATGCGGAAGAAATTCTGGAACGGATCAGCGTTGGCGAATTGATACCAACAGTTCCTGATCTTTGGCATTACGAAATAGGCAGTGTCCTCATCGCGGCACGGCGCGACAAACGCATTTCAGCATTAAAGCTCCGCACGGCGCAAACGGCGCTGCGTGGGCTCGATCTTGAGACGCTGGCGGTGGAACTCGATGCGGCGGAGCTTATAGACCTGAGCCAGCGCTATCACATGCAAGGGTATGACGTGGTTTATTTCGAGCTCGCGCGCAGGCTGGAAATTTCGATTGCCTCCATCGACGGTGGAATCAAAACCGCGTGCAGTATATTCGGCGTGCGGATGCTGTAATTGTGGCTTGTGTGTGAGAAGCGATCCGTCTTTATTTCGCTGAGACCATATATGCTCTAATCAGGAGAGGGAAAATGAATAAACTGCTGTGGTGTGCTCTCATTGGTGTCGCATTGGCGTTCTTCGCTGCCTGTAGTGAGAAGACGACGCCCCAAACATCGGATATTTTGAATGATATTTCTGGTGTTTGGCGCGCGAGGAACGATGGAACAATGGTATCAATAATATATGCTGAGAAAAAAGTTCGCTTGCTCTTCGGTGACAATTCCATACCCGTTTCTCTGGGCGAAATTGACAACGCAAACAAAACGGCAAACATGAACGTGACCTTGGCTACAGGGAAGCCAGGGGTTTGGACTATCCGCCAAATCTGGGACAAAGAGCATAAGAGTTTTCATCTGCAATTGACCTTGCACGATGGCATCCAAG
>JANMXV010000437.1:0-30676 GCA_031381325.1 Betaproteobacteria bacterium
ACCGCGAAGGGAAATGACATGTATCTCCAACATTTCGGACTGCGTCATCCCCCTCTGGGCAAAGAAGCCACGGAACTGTGGGATGACGGCGCGATGACCCAGCTCAGTGAGCGTTTTGCCTGGCTGCTGCAAGCGCCCGGCATCGGACTGATCACCGGCGAACCCGGCGTGGGCAAGACCGCCGCCCTGCGTCAGATCACCCGCCACATTAATCCGCACCGCCACCAGGTGCTCTACCAGCCGGAAACTGACTTCGGCCGCATCGACATCTATCGCGGTCTTGCCCGGGCACTGGGCGTTGAACCCGGCTATCGCCGCGCCCAAGTCTGGCGCGATCTGAAGGAACGTATCCTTGAGATGGTCGACCGCCGTCAGGTGGTGCCGGTATGGATCATCGACGAGGCGCAGAACCTGCCGCCCGAGTTCTTTCGCGACTTGCCGGCATTCCTCAATTTTGCCTTCGATGCGCGCGATGTGATGACCGTCTGGTTGATCGGCCATCCGATCCTCACACAGATCCTCGAGCGCGCCCCTTACGCCGCCCTGCACAGCCGCATCCAGGTACGCGTACAGTTGCAACCGGTGATCGAGCGCGAACGCTTCACAGCACTGATCTGCCACGCCTTCAAGACCGCCGGCTGCACGCATACGCTGATCACCGATTCTGGCATGGAGATCCTGCGTCAGGCTTCCAAAGGCTTACCCCGGCAGGCCGGGCGCATTCTGAACAACGCCTTGCGTCTGGCCGTGCCCAAAGCCCTCAATCACCTGCCTGACGATTTGTTGCAGCAGGCCATCAAGGAGATGCCATGAATCACGAACACGAATCCACCTTCGCATTCCCCTCTGGCCTCTCGGATCGCGACGCCGCCGCGTTTTGTGATTTCCTGTCTCAACTAGCCGCCGATGCCGATGCCCATTACCTTGGGCAGATCCTACGCTACCAACGCTCAAACAATCCAGCACCCCACACGACCTTGCCCAGCCGTGGCGCTCGGAAAATAAAGATTTCTAACCGGCTGTCTCTATTTATTCAGCGGGCGTGTGCTCCCGAATATTACGTGAGACACGCCTCTCTTCTCACCCTCATCCAGATCGGGTCGCTCAGCCTAAACTAGAGCGGTACGTAACAGTTAGGTCATAGCTTTAATACGGCATGTCAGTTCCATGATGTATGTTATCGTGAATGCAAGTCCACACGGCGCGTTTGCGACGACAAATTTAGGTCCGATGCAAAAGCGGTGTCCGCGACTGCTTATATCAAAGGGGCATGCGAAAAAATCGCGGATGGTTTTCACTACGCCATCGACAAGCTCGGTGAAAATGCCCACCAGCGTGCCTGTCCGGCTTTGTACGCAGCCAATAATAGCCGCTCTACACGGGTTGCCCAAACTGCAGCACCGGCAATACAACTTGCGCTGACGCCAACACCGTCCTTGCTAAACTCACCAACTCCGACAAGTACGTCACAGTCGCCGACGCTGGCCAAGGACGCGGCAACTCCCACGATACTCACGCCGCCGACAGTGAATTCTGTACCCCCGTTGACAGACGCAGGCAGTACTGTCGCGAAACCAACTACTGGCACGGTCGCGCCGGTAGCGCCTGTTGCAAAAAATACCCCCAAGCCTGTCGAACCAACGCCCACAATAAACACCGTAAGCGGCAGCTCGTATATAACCATCTGCAAAGACACGAAAGACCCCCCAACGCAATGCAATCCAGCGTGGTACGAATATCTTCTGGTCGGCTACGCCGGACAGCGCTACAAAGAAGTCGTTATTGCGGGAGACAATCTGGATAAGGTTGTGTCCGTGTCCGCCGATTCAGGCTATTCGGCCTCTATTAAGGGCAGACCGACAAAAAATGAACTACGGCTGGACATTACGGCCAATTCCTACGACACCAAGCCCGCTGACAACTTGATGATTACGCTAAACAATAACCCGAAGCTGACCAAGACGCTTAAGGTAATTCCCACTTTCAACAATTTTCAGGTTTACGGCCAATGCACGTGGTACGCATGGCATGTCATGCGGAAACGAAATGGGCAAGACGAGATCATCAACTATAACCAAGGCATTCCCATGCAAAAGAACGCAACAGAAGTTAGATTACCAAAAACCAACTCGATCATCATGAACTCTAACTCTACCCTAATGCATACGGCTTATGTTGAAAGTGTAACGCCGTCCAAACCCACGATCGGTTCCGACGGCAGTACAACGACTACCTACACACTGAGGGGCAAGGACGCAAATAGGGAAAATCGAAACCAAGTGGGTCTCGATTTCACCGCATCTATGTCTGTTACCGTGAGTAAGGATGGGAAAACTTCAAGGGTTACGAGCTTTCCAAATGCGGGAACCAAGATGACGCATGTCTATTATTAACGCGGCGATTGCTTGTATCGAGCAGTTCGCTTCCCATAGAGCAACTTCATTGCGAAGGCAATACTCATGAACGGACTCATTTTTCTTGTAGAGGATGCGCCAGAAGGCGGCTACACGGCGCATGCGTTAGAGCAGTCCATCGTTACGGAAGCCGATGATCTGGAAACGCTGCATCGCAATGTGCGCGATGCCGTTCATTGTCATTTCGAGGATACCGCTGCGCCCAGAGTAGTACGCCTGCATTTCGTGCGAGAGGAAGTTATCGCGGTATGAGGTTGCCGCATGACCCCCGGCCTTGTGTAACCGGTATTTTGTAATTACAATTTACCCGTGATTACCTGGGACGAGGCAAAGCGCCGGAAAAGCATCAAGGATCGTGGCCTTGATTTTGCCGGTTGCGATGCGGTTTGGGACAACTTCACCATTACGCGCGAAGATATTCGCCAGGCTTACGGCGAAAAGCGTTTGGTTACCTTCGGTTTATTGCAAGGTGATCCCGTCGTAATGGTGCATACCGAGCGTCGTAGAGGTTCGCACATTATTTCCTTACGCAAGGCGGAAAAAAATGAAGCGCGCTATTACTTTAAACTCGCCGAAGACTACTTCAAATAAGCGCATCGACCCGGACAATCCGCCGTGGTCCGAGCCTATGCTGGGCCCGCCTGTGCTTACGCGCGGGCGCGGGCGTCAAAAATCACCGACAAAGGTGCTGACCACCGTTCGCCTTGATGCCGATGTGATGGCCTTTTTTAAATCACAAGGTCGTGGTTATCAAACGCGCATCAATGAAGAATTGCGTAAGATCGTTGCGCGAGGTCTTGCCGCCGATTCAAAACGGGCGCAAAAACGCGCGGCGTAGCAGGGAAACGTTCAGGTTTAGCGAGCGTAAGATACAGCGGTAAAGAAAACGGGGCGGACAAGCGCTTGGGCGCCTCGTAGTGCGATTGCTCAATGTCCCTGTGTTAGCATGCGCCCTTTTTGAGTGCATATGCCTGAATCCTCCGCATCCTATCTGGTCGCTGTCATCCTCGGCATCGTTGAAGGGCTGACCGAATTTCTGCCCATTTCCAGCACTGGGCATTTGATCCTCGCTGGCGGGCTGCTCGGTTATCACAGTGAAAAAGCCAAGGTGTTTGAAATCGTTATTCAGACCGGCGCGATGCTGGCTATTGTGTGGGAATACCGGCACCGTTTTCTCAGCGCAGCGACGGGCGCGTTTGGCGACCCGCTTGCGCAGCGCTTCATACGCAATCTCATTATTGCGTTCATCCCTGCGGGCGTGATGGGTCTGGCGTTTAACACGCTGATCAAAAGCTATTTGTTTTTTGCCGTGCCGGTGGCGCTGGCCTTCATCATCGGCGGCGTGATTATTTTGTGGGTGGAGCGAGGCGGGCAAACTGCGCGTGTTGATCGCGTGGTTAACGTGGACGACATGACGTGGCAGGACGCGCTGAAAGTCGGCATCGCGCAAACCTTCGCGCTGATACCCGGCACCTCGCGTTCCGGCGCCACCATCATCGGCGGCATGTTGTTTGGTCTGTCACGCAAGGCCGCTACCGAGTTTTCGTTTTTTCTTGCGGTGCCCACGCTGGTGGCCGCGGGCGGGTACAGCCTGATTAAAAATCGTGCGTTGTTGAGTGTGGACGACATCGGATTTTTCGCGGTGGGTTCGTTCACCGCGTTTGTCTCCGCTTTTATCTGCGTGCGCTGGTTGTTGCGTTACATTACCACTCACGATTTCACCGTGTTTGCGTGGTATCGCATCGCCTTTGGGCTGGTGATTCTCGCCACCAGCTACTGGGGTGTTGTGCCGTGGCCCACATAAAACGCATTTAAAAACAATATGTTATTGGACCGGTATCGCGATCTGTTTCGCGTGCCCGCCATACACGCTACGATGCTGGCGTCGATTCCCGGACGCCTGCCCATCGGCATCGCCGGTTTCGCGATTTTGCTGCTGGTGCAAAACAAGTCAGGCTCCTTCGTCACCGCTGGTGTGGCAAGCGCGCTCTATGTGCTGGGGCTGGCGACAGTTGCGCCGCTGGTGGGGCGCGCCATAGATCGCGCCGGGCCGTGCCCGGTGCTGCGCCTGTGTGCGTTGATTTATCCGGCGATGCTGTTTGCGCTGGTCGCACTGGTGAACGCACAGGCCCATGCGTTCGCCATCGCGCTGTGCGCGTATGTCGCGGGTGCGGCGCTGCCGCCGGTGACGATTTGCATGCGCACCTTGTATCCGCGCGTGCTCACCGATCCGGCGCTGTTGCAAACCGCTTATTCGGTGGATTCGGTGATTGTGGAATCCGTGTTCGTCATTGGTCCGGCGCTGGCGGCGATGTTTCTCGCGCTCGGCATTCCCGAAGGCGCGGTGCTGATAGCCGCGCTAGCCGCTGCGGTGGGCACCCTGTGGTTCAACCGCACACCGGTGATCCGCGACTGGGAAATACGTCCACGCAGCAACTCAGGCCGCTGGGGTGTATTCGCAGAGCCGGGTTTGGTGGTGCTCTACCTTGCAACGCTGTTTTACTCGGTGGCGTTCGGCCTGTATGAGATAGGCGTGACCGCGTATGCCACGCAGCGCGGCATGCCCGCCGTCGCGGGCATAGCGCTGGCACTCGCCAGTGTGGGCAGCGCCTTGGGCGCCTTTGCCTATGGCGCACGGCATTGGCAAGCGCCGCTGCGCACACAGTTTCTGATCGCGCTCGGCTTAATGGCGGCCGGTTCACTGATGGTGGCGCCGATAGGCAATATTTATTTGTTTTTATTGGCAAATTTAATCGCCGGCGCACCGATGGCGAGTGTCATCGCCACCCAGTCGCTGCTGCTGTCTCGACTCGCACCTTCGGGTATGTTGGCGGAAAGCTTTACCTGGGGCGGCACCTGCCTGCTCGGCGGTATCAGCGCCGGCATCGCGTTGGGCGGCGTGCTGGCGGAGACCGTGGCACCGGTGTGGATATTGGTGTCGGCGGCAGGCGCCACGGGTAGCGCGGCGTTGATTGCGATGGTGATTCCGCAGTCGGGAAAATTGAATACGACGGATGCGCACTATGTGAAGTGAGCGATTTGCCGGGACCGCGCGAAGCCGGCAGCGCAACAGCCCTCGCAATTTCGTTGCATACTTACCTGAAATCGGAAGTCGCGAAATGGGCACGCATCATTCGCGCCGCCGCGTCGAATAATTACCACGGCGAACTACCCTACCAAAGGCAAGCCGCATGATTTACATGGTCGATCATATCTTCGCGAATCCGCAAACTGAACCCGCTTGGCATGAATGGTATACGGGGTACCTGCAAAAATTGTTGAGCGTGCCGGATTTCGGCAGCGCGCAGCGCTTCAGGGCCATCGGTGAACCCCTGCCGCGGTTTTTGGCAATGTATTCGGTAAAATCCGCTGCGGTTTACGACAGCCAGGCCTACAAGAATATTGGCGGTGGTGGCAGTCAAAGCGCCCGCTTTCATGGCGATTACCGGCTATGGACCCGCAACCTCTTCGAAGGCGCTGACGATGTTCCCGTTGTGAACAACCGACAGTGCGTGTATGCACTCGACAGCGACAGCCCCGACCGCAAGCTGCGGTTTGCGCGACCGCCGCTGTGGCTGAAATCGGTGGGCCTGCATCAAACCACGCGCTACCGGGCGATTGTCGTTCTCGATTCTAAAACCGTCGATGCCGCGAAGACAGACGCTGGCGGAGAAGGACATTTTTACAGCCCCTACACACCGCGCCTTGGCAAAAAATAGATTTGCTTCAACCATAAGGGTAGTCCATTTGTTTCGCGATGCGCGCGCGTGCGTCGGCGCCAGCGAGCCGCTGCACGACATGCAACCCCAGATCGATGGAGGTACTGACGCCGCCACCGGTGATGACGCCGCCTTCATCAACGATCCGTTCCTGCACGACGGTGGCGCAGTACGGTTCCAGTTCTTGGTACGCGCCGGGATGCGTGGTGGCGCGCTTGCCCCTGAGGAAACCCGCCGCCCCGAGCAACAATGAGCCGGTGCATACGGAGGTTTTCAGGGTTGCATCTTGCGCAGTGCCTATCCAATCCACGAACGCGCGATCATGCTGCAGCGCACGCGTGCCGAATCCGCCGGGGATGAACAGCAAATCAAATCCGCCGAGCGATTCACCCACGGCGTCCGCGGTGATTTTCAAGCCACGATCATCGGTGATCTGTGCGCGCACGTACGTGCTTACTTTTGTGCTCACTTTTGTGCTATGCGCGCAAATTTTCCATTCAAAATCTTCCACAAATTTCATCGTCTTCAAGCGCGTTATCGGATCGTAGAAACCGATGAAATCGAGCAAAGTCATGTTGTCAAAAATTATTAGTGCGGCTTTCATTGTGGATGCGCCGGTGACTTAGCCCTGCGTCCACGGCAAGCCGGCGGCGCGCCAACCACCCACGGTGTTGCGCTGGCCGTTGGCGTCGCGGTCCCCTTCAAAGCCTTCGAGCACGTTGTAACAGTTGCCGTAGCCCGCTTGCGTCGCAAAGCCTGCGGCATTGTGCGAACGACCGCCACTGCGGCACAAAAACAGTACTACTGCATCCTTCGGCACTTTTTTCTCCAACTCTTCGACGAATGCCTGATTCGGACGATTGCCCGGATAGCTCATTAATTCAACTTCCACCGCGTCCGGTACGCGCCCGACCCAATCCCATTCGGCGCGTGTGCGCACATCAACGAGTTTTGCATTGGCTTGATGCAGCATCAGTTCGTGCGCTTCTTTGGGTGTTAACGCGCCGGCGTAAGGAAGACCTAATTGCTTGCCGCGCAGTTTAGCGGTGTTCAGGATGTCGTCGGTATTCATGGGCGGCTTAAAATAAAAAGTGGATTGGTTAAAGGAAGCCACAGTTTACCCGAGGTCTTGCGTGCGCCAGAGCCGAGGCAACGGCGACCACAGAGAAAATAACATAACTATTTGTTTTTAAATAAGTAATTGATTTTTTGAGTGAGGGCGCGTGAAACTCCATACCAGCGTGCCACGCCGCACCAAAGGTACGCCCACTTTATATTTTGCGCACCTTATTAGTGCGTTCATTGCCCGGTTTAGATAGAATTTCTCTTGTGGCACAATGCCGTTCCCGCGCATCAGCTTGGCATGCTTCATGCTGAGATTGTTGCAGATATCGGTTCCGCTACATTTTATTCATTCTTACCCGTCAGGAGAGACGAAAAATGGCTAACGCCGCTGATGTATTGAAGTCAATCAAGGACAATGAGGTCAAGTTCGTCGACCTGCGTTTTACGGATACCCGCGGCAAGGAGCAACATGTTTCCGTGCCGAGCAAAATGTTTGGCGCGGACAAGTTCACCGAAGGTCATGCATTCGACGGCTCGTCGATTGCGGGTTGGAAAGGCATTCAAGCCTCCGACATGCTGCTGATGCCGGATCCGGACTCGGTGCGCATGGACCCGTTCACCGATGAACCGACGCTGAATCTGACGTGCGATGTGGTCGAGCCGTCCGATGGCAAGGGCTATGACCGCGATCCGCGTTCACTCGCCAAGCGTGGCGAGGCGTATCTGAAGTCGAGCGGCTTGGGCGACACCGCTTACTTCGGCCCGGAGCCCGAGTTCTTTGTGTTTGATTCGGTGACCTGGAGTGTGGATATGTCCGGCTCACACGTGAAAATCAAATCGAGCGAAGCGCCGTGGTCGTCGGGCGAAGATTTCGAAGGCGGCAACATGGGCCATCGTCCGCCGGTGAAGGGCGGTTATTTTCCCGTGCCGCCGGTGGATTCGCTGCAAGACATACGCTCGGCGATGTGTCTGGCACTCGAAGAGCAGGGTGTCACCGTCGAAGTGCATCACCACGAAGTCGCGGCGCCCGGCCAGTGCGAAATCGGCACGCTGTTTAACAGTCTGGTCAAGCGCGCCGACTGGATGCAGATTCTCAAATACACCGAGCATAACGTCGCGCATTCGTATCGCAAGACGGCCACCTTCATGCCCAAGCCTGTGGTCGGCGACAACGGTTCCGGCATGCATGTGCATCAATCGATCTGGAAGGCCGGACAGAATCTGTTCAGCGGCAACGGCTATGCTGGACTATCCGAGTTTGCGCTTTATTACATCGGCGGCGTCATCAAGCACGCTAAGGCGCTGAACGCGATCACCAACCCCGGCACCAACTCTTACAAGCGTCTGGTGCCCGGCTTTGAAGCGCCGATCAACCTCGCCTACTCCGCGCGTAACCGTTCGGCGGCGATTCGTATACCGTTCGTGCAAAGCCCGAAAGCGCGCCGCATCGAAGTGCGCTTCCCCGACCCGACGGCGAATCCGTATCTGGCGTTTACCGCGATGATGATGGCCGGTCTTGACGGCGTGCAAAACAAGATTCATCCCGGCGATCCGATCGACAAGAATCTCTACGACTTGCCGCCCGAAGAGGCCAAAAAAGTGCCGAATGTGTGTTCGTCGCTCGACATGGCGCTGGAGCATCTGGACAAAGACCGCGAGTTCCTCACGCGCGGTGGGGTGTTTTCTGACGACATGCTCGATGCGTACATCGCATTAAAGATGGAAGAAGTCACGGCGTTCCGCATGACCACGCATCCGCTGGAGTTTCAGTTGTATTACAGCTTGTAAGACTTTAACTGCTTCACCGCAGAGGCGCGGAGGCGCAGAGGTAGCGCAGAGAAGTGCTTCAAACGGCGGTTCCGCCAACCGGCGCCGCCGTTTTATTTGTGAATTTGTTGTTGAAGTTCTCTGCGTTGTCTCTGCGCCTCCGCGCCTCTGCGGTGGATTTTTATGAGCCTTGACGCACCAAAGCAGTGCTAATATAATTATTCTTTATTTACAATTAGTTATGTATTCATCTTGAAGTTGCCCCGTCAACCGCCTACAGTGCGAACCGTTATTGTCCATACGTCATGAACTCATGAGGTTAGCGATGCGAAGTTTGCTGGGGATGGTGTTGTTGGCTGTGGTTGCGGGGCCCTTGCACGCGGATATTTACGAATGCGAAGAACCCGGCGGCGGCAAGCGGTTTACCAATATCAAGGCCGAGGCCAAGGGCTGCAAGCAGCTCACGGTCACGCCGAATGTGGTTTCGCCTCAAGCACCTACACCGCGCGGCGACGGCAGGTCCTCAGCTTCGCCCGAGGGCTTCCCCAAAGTTACGCCTCAGGTTCAGCAGACGCGCGACAACGACCGCAAGAAAATCCTCGAAACCGAATTGATCAACGAGGAAAGAAACCTGCAAAACGCCAAGCGCGAACTCGCCGAGCAGGAAAACACCCGCTTGGGCAGCGAACGCAACGCCCAGCGCATGATCGATCGCATCGAGCCGTATCAGAAAAAAGTCAAACTGCACGAAGACAACGTGGCCAACCTCAGAAAAGAGCTGAGCAATATTCGCTAAACACGTTTGGCGCGCTTAGCACGGCGCCTGCGTTTGCGCCGGCCCGCTTCGTTATGGATGACGTGCCGCCGCGCATTCCGAGTTGGCCTGTTTCTTGCTCAACATGGTGTGAGATATGACCACCATGACGCCCGCCGCACTATCAGGATTGGATTTATTGGCCACTGCGGTGATCCTCGTGGATGACGAGGATGTGCTGCGCCACGTGAATCCTGCCGCTGAAAACCTGCTAGAGATGAGCCGTTCCCATGTCGTGGGATTGGACATCGCCGAGGTGTTCGCCGATCACGATGTACTTGCCGCCGCGTTGCAATACGCGCGCAACAACAATTGCAGTTTTTCCGAGCATGATCTGATGATCGCGGTGAGCGGTCGCCCGCGCATGCATCTGGCGTGTACAGTGACCCCCATCGAGCGCAGCAGCGCTTTTGATGTCGAGGGTTGTCTGGTGGAATTTCGCCAGATCGAACAGCAATTGCGCATTGCGCGTGAAGAACGCGTGTTCGACCAAAGTGTGGCCAACCGCGAACTCATGCGCAATCTCGCCCATGAAATCAAAAACCCGCTGGGCGGCATACGCGGCGCCGCGCAGTTGCTCGAACGCGAACTCGAAAACCCCGAGCTGCACGAGTACACCCAGGTGATCATGAAAGAGGCGGATCGCCTGCAAGCGCTGATGAGCCGGCTGCTGGCGCCGCATCGCATCCCGCGCCCCGCTCACGTCAACATTCACGAAGTGCTTGAGCGCGTACGCAGCGTGCTGCTCGCCGAATATCACAAAGAGATTTCCATCCGGCGCGACTACGATGTCAGTCTGCCGCAGGTTTACGGTGATGTAGAACAACTGATACAAGCCGCGCTCAATGTCGCGCGCAACGCGGCGCAGGCGCTCACCGAAGGCCATGTGACGCCGGGCCAGATTACGCTCAAGACCCGCGCCGCGCGCCAGGTCACGCTCGCCCGCAAACGCTATCGCCACGCCATCGAGGTGAGCATCATCGACAACGGCCCCGGCATTCCGCCGGACATTGGCGAGCGCGTGTTTTATCCGCTGGTGTCCGGGCGCGAAGGCGGCAGTGGCTTGGGGCTGACCATCGCGCAAAATTTTGTCAGCCAGCATAACGGCGCGCTTACCTTTGAAAGCGCGCCGGGGCGCACCTGCTTCACGCTGTTGTTGCCGGTGGCTGAGGTTACGCAGGCAACGCAAGGAACCCCGGGAACGCACCATGAATGATGTTGCACCCCAATCGTTATATCGCTGCATCCCATTATTGCGGCGCAGGAAAGGAGCTTTACCATGTACCCGGCAATTGTCACACCTGAATTCAAACCTTTGCTCGCGGGTCTTGCGCGGCGAAAACAAGAACAAGGACAAAGGCTGCCCATGTCGGTAAAGCCGGTATGGATCGTCGATGACGACCGCTCGATACGCTGGGTGTTCGAGAAAGCGCTTGCGCGCGAAGGCATCGCACACCGCACCTTCTCGTCCGCTCTCGAAGCCCTTGAAGCGCTCGAAACCGAGACCCCGCGCGTGGTCGTCAGCGACATCCGCATGCCCGGCGAATCGGGGCTGGTGCTGCTGCAAAAGGTGCGCGAAAAGTACGCCACCTTGCCGGTCATCATCATGACCGCGTATTCTGATCTGGGCAACGCCGTCACCGCGTTTCAGGGCGGCGCATACGAATATTTGCCCAAGCCCTTTGACGTGGATAACGCGGTGGAATTGATACGCCGCGCCATGAGCGAAAATCAGGCGCCGCAAAGCATCGTTGAAACGCAAGACAGCGCGCCGGAAATTCTCGGCCAGGCGCCGTCGATGCAGAATGTGTTTCGCGCCATCGGCCGTCTTGCGCAATCGAACGCCACCGTGCTCATCACCGGCGAATCCGGCACCGGCAAGGAACTGGTGGCGAGCGCACTGCACCGCCATAGTCAGCGTGCCAAGCAGCCGTTTATCGCCATCAACACGGCGGCGATCCCGAAAGAGTTGCTGGAGTCGGAACTATTCGGCCACGAGCGTGGCGCGTTCACCGGCGCGCAAACCACGCGTCGCGGGCGCTTTGAACAAGCCGAAGGCGGCACGCTGTTTCTGGATGAAATCGGCGACATGCCCGCCGAGTTGCAAACACGCTTGTTGCGCGTGTTGTCCGACGGTCACTACTACCGCGTCGGCGGCCAGCAGCCGATCAAGGCCAATGTGCGCGTAATCGCCGCCACCCACCAGGACCTTGATGCGCGCGTCAAGCAGGGCCTGTTCCGCGAAGACCTGTTTCACCGGCTCAACGTGATACGACTGCGTTTGCCGTCGCTGCGCGAGCGCCGCGAGGACATTCCGTTGCTGGCGCAGCACTTCCTGCGCAAGAGCGCAAAGGAGCTCAATGTCGAAGCCAAACGCTTTTCGGAATCCGTAGTCAAGTATTTGATTTTAATGGATTTTCCAGGAAACGTCCGGCAGCTAGAAAACCTTTGCCACTGGCTCACGGTAATGGCGCCGGCCGCGCACATCGAAGTCGAAGATTTGCCGCCCGAAATACGCACCCAAGCGGTTACGTCCGCCGATCAAAACTGGATCAGTGCGCTCGAACGCGAAGCAGGGGCGCGCCTCGCGCGCGGCGAAACGCGCATCATGGATGAACTGACGAATCAGTTTGAAAAAGCACTGATACTGAAAGCGCTGGCGCAAACCGGCGGTCGCCGCATCGAGGCGGCCACCCTGCTGGGCATCGGGCGCAATACTTTAACGCGCAAGGTGCAGGAGTTGGGGATTGACGATAAAGCCAGTGAGTAGACTGAAAATTCTAACCCCTTACCGCAAATCCGCAAACACCGGCGCATGATCCGACGGCCGTTCGAGCCTGCGCGGCTCCAGGTCTATCGCGCACGCGGTGCAGGCGGGCGCAAGCGCGCCGGATAGCAAAATGTGATCGATGCGTACACCGAGTTTGCGGCGAAACGCATTCATGCGGTAATCCCACCAAGTGAATGAGCGTTCGGGTTGTTCGAACATCCTGAAGCTGTCGGTGAAACCCAGCTCGATCAGTCCCCTGAATGCGGCGTGCTCCGGGGCGCTGAACAGCACCTTGCCCGCCCATACTTTCGGGTCGTAAACATCGCGATCTTCGGGGGCGATGTTGTAATCACCGAGCAGCGCGAGCCTCGGGTATTTTTGCAGTTCGCCGCGCAGCCATTCGGTGAGCGCGGCAAGCCAGCGCAATTTGTATTGATACTTTTCGGATTCGACCGACTCGCCGTTGGGAATGTAGACGCAGATTACGCGCGTGTCGCCGTAGGTAGCCGCCAGCACGCGCTTTTGCGGGTCGTCAAAGCCAACCATACCCGCCGTGATTTCCGTCGGCGTCCCGCGCGACAGCAACGCTACGCCGTTATACGTTTTCTGGCCGCTGAACACCGCCTGATAACCCGTTTGCATGATCGCATCGAGCGGAAATTTCGTGTCTTCGGTTTTGGTTTCTTGCAGACACAACACATCCGGTTGATGCTGGGCCAACCAGTCGCAGACGTGTTGCAGGCGCACTTTCAGCGAATTCACATTCCAGGTGGCGATGCGCATAGCTATTTGTTTTTATTGTAAATAATGTACACGGACCGTGCGCTATTTCCCGGCAGTGGCGGGTGCGGTGGGCGGCGCGGCGGCTGCGGTTGGTTTTGCGCCATCGGCAGCAGGCTTGCCCGTGGGTGGTATTGCAGCAGGTTTGGGCCGCGTTGCAAGCGCCGTGCGTGGGTAGCCCGCCGAATCCAGCGTGCTGTCCCACTCGCTTTCCAAATAGCCTTTCAAGGTGATGACGCCGACTTGAAGTAACGGAATTTCCGAGCCGGGCGAAAGTTTTTTGAAGGCTTCAAAGTCGGCCTGCGGCACTTTTTCGGTAAACGGAATTCCGCGCCGGCCAAGATGCGCGCGCGCACTGGTACACAGGGGCCCGCAATCCGTGGCCCACAAGGTGACCGGGTGATTTTTTGTGGCAAGTTGCACTGAAAAGAGAACTTCGCCGCCAGCGGCAACATTGTCCCCCACGCGCCGCTGCTGAATATCTTTTGCGGGTACGCTGGCCGGCGGCGGCGTATCGCGCCATTCCACATTGCCCTTGCTATCGACCCACCGGTACAACTGCGCAGCATTCGCGAAGGCTACGCTAATCAGAAGCAAGCACAGAATTTTCGCTACGCTTTTCATGATGGTTCTCCTCGTGAATCGCCTATTCGCATCCCCGGCACTATAACGCCGGCGGCCCTGCTACCGGGCTCATGCCGCTATGTCGCAACAGCGCATCGATGCTCGGCTCGCGCCCGCGAAAGGCTTTGAACGATTCCAGTGCGGGTCGGCTGCCGCCGACCGCGAGGATTTCGTTGCGAAAACGCGCGCCGACTGCCGGGTCCAGCACACCTTTTTCCTCAAACAGACTAAAGGCATCGGCGGATAGTACTTCCGCCCATTTGTAGCTGTAGTAACCCGCCGCGTAACCGCCCGCGAAGATGTGCGAAAAGCTGTTGGGAAAGCGGTTGTAGTCAGGCGGGAAAACGACCGCCACGCGCGAACGCACATCCCTGGCCAGATCAAGCGCGGTCTTGTCGGGCGCAAGGCTGGAATGCAATTCCAGATCAAACAGTGAGAATTCAATCTGCCGTACAGTTTGCATGCCACTCTGGAAATTTTTCGCAGCCGTCATCTTGTCGAACAACGATTTCGGCAGCGGCTTGCCGGTTTGGCAATGACGCGTCATGGGGCGCAACACGTCCCATTCCCAACAAAAGTTTTCCATGAACTGGCTCGGCAATTCGACCGCATCCCACTCGACACCGTGTATGCCGGACACGCCGAGGTAATCCACCTGGGTGAGCAGGTGATGCAGGCCGTGGCCGAATTCGTGAAACAGCGTAATCACTTCGTCGTGCGTGAACTGCGCGGGTTGTCCGCCCACCGGCGCCGAGAAATTGCAATTGAGATATGCCACCGGCGATTGCACGCCCGACGCGATGCGCCGCCGCGTGATGGCGTCATCCATCCATGCGCCACCGCGCTTGGTGGTGCGCGCGTAAAGATCAAGGTAGAACTGCCCCACCAGCACGCCCGCCTTGTCGTGGATCGAATAAAAGCGCACATCGGCGTGCCAAGCCGGCGCTTCGGTGGGTGTGATGGTCAAGCCGTAGAGCGTTTCGATCAGCTTGAACATGCCGGGCATGACCGTGGTTTCGGGCAAATATTGTTTAACTTCCTGCTCCGAGAATGCGTAGCGCGCCACGCGCAGTTTTTCCGAGGCATACGGGATGTCCCAGGCTTCGAGTTTTGCCATGCCGAGTTCCGAGCGCGCGAAATCGTTGAGTTCCTGCAGATCGTGCTCGGCGTAGGGCCTGGCGCGCACCGCAAGTTCATTCAGAAAATCGATCACCTGCTGGGGCGTTTCCGCCATCTTCGGTTCGAGCGAATATTCGGCGTAGTTGTCAAAGTCCAGCAGTTGCGCAAGCTCTTTGCGCAGCCTGATGATGTCCGCGATAAGCGGCGTGTTGTCGAGTTCCGCTTTGCCGAATTCGGACGCGCGCGTAGCCGAGGCGTGGTACATCAATTCTCGAAACGCGCGATCATCGGCGTACTGCATCACCGGCAAATACGAGGGCGCATGCAGCGTGAATTTCCATCCCGCTTTTTTGTCCGCAGTCGTGTCAGACTCAGCAGCTTCGCGCGCGGCCAGCCTTACATCGTCAGGCAGTCCCGCCAAACCTTTTTCGTCCGCGATGACATGTGAGAACGCATTGGTAGCGTCGAGCACGTTGTCCGAAAAGCGCGACGACAGTTTTGAAAGCGCCTCACAGATCGCCTTGAAGCGCGCTTTCTTGTCCGCCGGCAACTCAGCGCCGCCAAGACGAAAATCGCGCAATTCGTTTTCAATGATTTTCTGTTGCGCGGGCGACAGTGTTGTAAATTCAGCAGATGATTGTAATCTTTTGTTTTTATTGAATAATTTCTCGTTCTGTCCTAGCTCGGTGTAGTACACGGTGAGTTTCGGCAAGTTGGCGTTATAGACCTCGCGCAATTCGGCGCTGTTCATCACCGCGTTGAGATGCCCGACCTGACCCCAAGCGCGGCCCAGACGCTCGTTAGCGTTTTCCAGCGGCTCGATAAAATCGGGCCAGGTCGCAGGCGTGGCATCGGCGGCGACGCGTTCGATCACCGCGTTGCATTCCGCGAGCAAAGTGTCGATCGCCGGCGCGACATGCTCGGTTTTAATATCCGCAAAGCGCGGCAGGCCGGAAAAATCTAGCAGTGGGTTCAAGGGGTTCATGCCGGGGACTCGGAAAAAATACAGAGGGAAAGTCTAACAGAACCGCCGCGCCGGGCGGGGGTGCGCTACTTCGCTTCGTGCGCGATCTGCCCGCCGACCAGTGTATGCGTGACGCGGCCTTTGAGTTCGAGGCCGCTGAACGGCGTGTTTTTACCCTGACTCAGCAGCGAAGATGATTCGACTTTCCAGTAGCGTTCGGGGTCGAACACACACACGTCGGCATCGGCGCCAACCGAGAGGTGACCGGCATCAATACCCAGAATGTTTGCTGCGTCGATGGTGATACGCGCCAGCGCGGTGGGCAATGCTACGCTGTCTTCTTCCGCCCATTTGAGTGTGAGCGGCAGTAACAACTCAAGTCCCGTCGCGCCGGGTTCGGATTCGGAGAACGGCAATTGTTTTGCATCGTCATCCACCGGGCAGTGATCCGAGCACACCGCATCGACGGTGTGATCGGCGAGCGC
The DNA here is from genome assembly GCA_031381325.1 of Betaproteobacteria bacterium. Lineage (GTDB taxonomy): Bacteria > Pseudomonadota > Gammaproteobacteria > Burkholderiales > SG8-41 > UBA5216. The sequence goes on from JANMXV010000437.1 coordinate 16,522, forward strand.
CTTGCGCAAAGCGTCGCGGTCGCGCTGGCTGCGCAGCGGGGGAATCAAATGACAGTTCGGATCAAAGTAGCCGATGTCCATTTCCGACAAATGCAAATGATGAATGGCCACGTCACAGGTGACCGCCGCGCCGTCGTGCCGCGCGCGCCGTACCATGTTGATGCCTTCCGCACTCGACAAGCGGCACAGATGCACGCGCGCGCCGGTTTCGCGCGCGAGCAGCAGAATCACCGCCAATGCCGTGGTCTCCGCGCACACGGGTATCGACGGCAAGCCCAGCCGCGTGGCAACCTGACCATCGTGCGCCACGCCGTTGCGCGCCAGTGCGGCATCCTGCGGGCGCAGCCACACGGGTATGTTGAAAGTGGCGGCGTATTGCATCGCGTAGAACAGCACTTGATTGTCGGTGAGCGGCACATCCGCGTGCGAAAAGGCTACGCAGCCTGCATCACGCAGTTCCGCCATTTCGGTGAGCTGTGCGCCTTTCAGTCCTTCGGTGAGCGCACCGATGGGATAAACGCGCGCCTTGTTGCGATTGCGCGCGCGATACTTGAGCATTTCCACCAGTCCCGGTTCGTCCAGCGGCGGATCGGTGTCCGGCGGACAGGCGAGACTGGTGATGCCGCCGGCGCAGGCGGCGTCCATCTCCGATTCCAGTGTCGCGATGTATTCAAAGCCGGGTTCGCGCAAGCGTGCGGACAAATCCACCAGGCCGGGGCAGACGATTTTTCCGGTTGCATCTATCGTTCTGTTTGCGGTGTAGCCATCGGGTTGCACGCCGACCGACACAATTTTTCCAGCCGCAATGTAAAGGTCACGCGTGCTATCGATACCATTCTTAGGATCGATCAGGCGGCCGTTTTTGATAAGGATCTTCATCAGTTCCCCGCCAAGATGCTCATCACGGCCATGCGAATGGCAATGCCGAAACTCACTTGCGGCAGTATCACCGACTGCTTGCCGTCGGCCACACTGGAATCGATTTCCACCCCGCGATTCATCGGGCCTGGATGCAGCACAATGGCGTCGGGTTTGGCCAGCGCCAGTTTGTCGTCGTTAAGTCCGTAGTATTTGTAGAACTCCTGTCCCGAGGCAAGCAGCGCGCCTTTCATGCGTTCGCTTTGCAAGCGCAGCATGCTCACCACGTCCACATCTTTCAGTCCTTCTCGCATGTCGTGATAGACATGCACGCCCAGGCCGCGTATTTCGGCCGGAATCAGCGTGCGCGGGCCGATCACGCGAATTTCCGGACAGCCCAGCGTGGTCAGCGCGTGAATTTGCGAGCGCGCGACGCGCGAGTGCAGAATGTCGCCGACAATGGCCACACGCAGATTGGTGAAATCTTTCTTGTAGTGGCGGATGGCGAACATGTCGAGCAATCCCTGCGTGGGGTGCGAGTGACGCCCATCACCGGCGTTGATAACGTGGATGTCCGGCCCCACGTGCTTGGCGATCATGTACGGCGCGCCGCTCGCGGCATGGCGCACGATGAACATGTCGGCCTGCATCGCGGACAGGTTGGCCACGGTGTCCAGCACACTTTCGCCCTTGCTCTGCGAGGACACGTTGATGGCGAGATTGATCACATCAGCGGACAAGCGCTTGGCGGCAATTTCAAAGGTGGTGCGTGTGCGCGTCGAGGATTCAAAAAAAATATTGAATACGGCCTTGCCGCGCAACAAGGGCACTTTTTTCACTTCACGCTGGGTGACGCCAACGAAGGAATTTGCAGTGTCGAGTATCTGCCGCAGAATATCAGCGGGCAGTCCTTCCAGCGACAGCAAATGATGCAACTCGCCATTCTTGTTGAGTTGCGGGTTGCGCGGGTTAAGCCACATAGGACGATTAGGGTGACGGTTCAGTTTTCGTGCAGCTTGAAGGATAGTTTTTCCGCGCCATCGTGTATGTCGCGAATTAACTCCACGCTTTGCGATACCGCCAGCGTAATATCGCCGCCGAGAAAATCCGCTGCCACCGGCAATTCGCGCCCGCCGCGATCCACCAGCGCCGCGAGCTGTATGCTCGCCGGGCGGCCGTAATCAAACAGCACGTTCATCGCGGCGCGTATGGTGCGGCCGGTGTAGAGCACGTCGTCCACCAGTATCAAACGCCGGCCTTCGACATCAAACGGCAATTCAGAGGTTTTGACATCGCGATGCAGGCCGATTTTCTGGAAATCGTCGCGGTAGAACGATACATCCAGCGTGCCAAAGGGGATTTGGATGCCCAGCGCTGCGTGCAGCCGCTGCGCTACCCAAACGCCGCCGGTATGAATGCCGATAATGCCCGTGTCGGGACCGACAACGGGTTTCATTTGATGCAGCAGCCGCGCCAGCAATTGCTCGGCGTCTGGCAGCGGATTCGGTGGCGGCGGAGGCAGGTGAGCCGGCTTGTTCATGGGCGTTTATTGGGGCGCAAGCGTAACACAAAATATTATGATCGTTGCGTTGCAGCCTGTTGTTCGAGCCAAGTTTGCATGATTTCACAAGCCGCTGCCGAGTCCAGCGCGGCATTGAGTTTGCCGCCATGCACGCCCTGCTCATGGAGCCGCGACTGTGCTGCCTGCGAACTCAAGGTCTCATCCACCAGCGCCACCGGCAAGCCGAAACGCCCTTCGAGCCGCTGCGCAAAACGGCGCGCGAGACGGCCGATTTCGTGCGCGCCGCCGTCCGCGTGATGCGGCTCTCCGACGATGAGTTGCAGCGGCTTCCATTCGGCGAGCAGTGCTTCAATGGCGGCGAAGCGCGTTTTATTGTCTCCGGCGTGTATGGTGGCGAGCGGGTGCGCGATGCTCACGGCAAGATCGGCCACGGCGACACCGACGCGTTTTTCGCCGAAGTCGAAGGCCAGCACGGTGCCGGCGCTTGCGTCGTTATCAAGCATGCCCGGCAGCATCCGACAGCATCGCCAGATCAATACCCAGCAATTTCAGGCTCGCGTCGTAGCGCCGTTCGGCGGGCGTTTCAAACAGGATGCGCGCGTCGGCATTGACCGTGAGCCAGGCGTTTTGCGCAAGTTCGTGTTCAAGTTGTCCCGGCGCCCAACCGGCATAGCCCAGCGTCACCAGCATCTGCGGTGGTCCATCGCCGCGCGCCACCGCTTGCAGAATGTCCTTGGAGGTGGTGAGGCCGATGTGCTCACCCACCGCCAGTGTCGATTGCCACGTGCCCGCGGGCGTATGCAGCACGAAGCCGCGGTCTGTCTGCACCGGGCCGCCGTAATGCACGGGAATCAGCTTGGCGGCATCGGTTTCCGGCGTGATTTCAATTTGCTCGAGCAGCGCGTGCAAAGTCAGATCGATGGGGCGGTTCACCACCACACCGAGCGCACCCTGATCGTTGTGCTCGCAAATAAAGGTCAGCGTTTTTGAGAAATGCGGGTCGCTCATCGCCGGCATGGCAATCAGAAAATGCTGCGTGAGATTCATGGCTTGCACGTTGCCTATCTGCGCCAGAACGCGGGCGTGAAAATAATCAATAACGTGAATAACTCCAGCCGCCCCAGCAGCATGGCGAAGGTGCATACCCACTTTTGAAAATCGCTGAGCACGGCATACGTTGTGGCGGGACCAACCTTATTCAACCCGGGTCCGGTGTTATTGATGCACGCTACCACGGCGCTGAACGCACTCACAAAATCGAGCCCGCTCGCCACCATCACCAGCGTCATGAAAACTATACAACACACGTAGACAAACATGAATGCAAGCACTGAAAAAAGTACTTTATTTTCAATGACCTGTCCGCCAAGCTTGGCAGGCGACACGGCATGCGGATGCAGCAACTTGATATACTCGCGATTGACCTGCACATAGAGCAACTGCGCACGGATCATTTTGATACCGCCGCCGGTGGAGCCTGAGCACGAGGCAAAGCAACACAGAAACAACATCCACAACGGTGCGAACATCGGCCACAGGTTGTAATCGGTATTGGAGAAACCGGTGGTGGTGGCGATGGACACCACGTTAAACGACGCAAAGCGCAGCGCCTGCCAGAAACTGGGGTAGGTGTTCATCGCATACAGGTAGCCGGCAATACCCACGCAACTGGCGAGAATGACCAGCAGAAACATCCCCGCCTCGGCATCGCGACGGTACGGCGCAAGTGTGCGGCGTTGTATAGCCACGAAATGCGTACCAAAGTTGATGCCCGCCACCAGCATGAATGCAATGGTGACGGCTTCAATGGCGGGTGAATTCCAGTAACCAAAACTCGCGTCGTGGCTGGAAAACGCGCCCAAGCCCATGGTCGAAAACATATGCACGAACGCATCAAACCAGTTCATGCCCGCAAGCCGGAACGCAATCACACACACTAGCGATATCGCCGCGTAAACCACCCACAGCCCCTTGGCAGTTTCGGTGATGCGCGGCGTGAGTTGCGCATCTTTCATCGGTCCCGGTGTCTCGGCCTTGAACATCTGGCGCCCGCCTATGCCCAGGAGCGGCAGCACCGCCACCGCCAGCACGATGAGCCCCATGCCGCCCAGCCACTCCAGCAACGCGCGCCAGATATTGAGCGAGGGCGCGAGTTTGTCCAGATCGGAGAGCACCGTCGCGCCGGTGGTGGTCAGCCCCGAAATGGTTTCAAAGTATGCGTCGGTGAATGACAGGCCGGGAATCAGCAGCAGCAGCGGCAGGGTAGCGAACGCCGCGCCGCCGGTCCACGCCAGCACCACCAGCAGCATGCCGTCGCGCGGTTTGAGCTCCTGCTTAAGGCTGCGCGTCGCAAAAAAAGCGATCATCGCCACCACAAAATTGAATAGCATCGAAACGCAAAACGCGCGCAAGGCGCCGTCGTTGTAAATCAGTGAAACGGTAATCGGCGCCAGATGCGACAGACTCATCGCCATGCCGATCACGCCGAGCGGGCGCACTACCGCGAGCAAAGCTTTCATTGTGTCAGGGACTTTTAGAAGAATCCAGCCGCGACCTGGAACAGCTTCTCGACCTTGGGCACCATGCGTTTATTCACCACGAAAACTATCACATGGTCGTCGGCTTCGATTACCGTGTCGTGGTGGGCGATGATGACCTGATCCTCGTGTGCCGTGTCGCCTTCGGTACCGCTGAGTATCCCGCGCCGCCGCACAATGGCGCCGATGGTGGCGCCCTTGGGCAAATCGATTTCCTCAATGCGCCGCCCCACCACCTGCGACGATTTGGCGTCACCGTGCGCCACCAGTTCCAGCGCTTCGGCAGCACCGCGTCGCAGCGAATGCACCGCCGCCACGTCGCCGCGACGCACGCGCGCGAGCAGCGTGCCGATAGTGGCTTGCACCGGTGAAATTGCGATGTCGATGCGGCCTTCCTGCAACAGGTTCACATACGAACTGCGGGTAATCAGCGCGATGACTTTGCGCACGCCCATGCGTTTGGCGAGCAGCGCCGACATGATGTTGTCTTCGTCGTCATTGGTGAGTGCGCAGTAGACATCCATTTCGCCGATGTTTTCGGATTCGAGCAACTCTTCGTCGGTGACATCGCCCTGCAACACCAGCGCTTTGCTTAATTCCGCGGCGAGGCGCTCCGCGCCGGCCTTGCTGTACTCGATGATCTTCACTTCGCACTTGCCTTCAATGGCCTTGGCGAGGCGGCGCCCGATATTGCCGCCGCCACCGATCATCACGCGCTTCACCGGCTTGTCCATGCGCCGCAACTCGCGCAGCACGCCGCGCAGATTTTCGGTGGCGGCGATCAGAAACACCTCGTCCCCCGCCTCAATCACAGTGTTGCCTTCGGGAGTGATCGGCGCATCCTGCCGAAAAATGGCCGCCACGCGCGCGTCGACGTGCGGCATATGCGTGCGCAGATAGGATATTTCGTGGCCCACCAGCGGGCCGCCGTGATACGCACGCACCGCCGCGAGACTCACCTTGCCGTGTGCGAATTCAAGCACTTGCAGCGCTTCGGGAAATTCCAGCAGCTTGACAATATAGTCGGTGAGCAACTGCTCCGGGCAGATCGCTACATCCACCGCGAAATTCTCGCGCGAAAAAATCTCCGGATGCGACAAATAATCCGCCGAACGTATGCGCGCGATCTTGGTCGGCGTATTAAAAAGCGTTGACGCCAGTTTGCACGCCACCATATTGGTTTCGTCGCTTTGCGTCACCGCAAACAGCAGGTCGGCGTCGTTCATGCCCGCCCGTTCCAGCACCGCCGGATGCGCGGCATTGCCGCAAACCGTGCGCACGTCGAGCCGGTCTTGCAGCGCGCGCAGCCGATCGGCGTTGGTATCGACGATGGTGATGTCGTTGGCTTCCGACGCCAGGTTTTCGGCCACGGACGAACCGACCTGTCCCGCGCCCAGTATCACAATTTTCAACGCACAATCTCCAAGGGTGTCTGCAATTCTAGCCTTTGCGCCGCAGCGACGCCATGGTTTGAACCACCGGAGTCGCGCTGTCCGTATGGCATAATCGACGCGCGAATGTGAGGCTAACGCTTTGACTCGATTATATTTTCCAGGAGAAATAGCCGACCACGGCGAATGCCATGTGGTGGCGGGTCAGGCGCATCATGTGATTCATGTGCTGCGGCTGCAAACGGGCGCGCCGCTCACTTTATTTGACGGACGCGGCGTCGAGTATGCCGCGCTGATCCGGCGCATCGACAAATCCGGGCTGACGCTCACGGTGACCGCGCGCCGAATGGTAAGCCGCGAGTCGCCCCTTGACGTGGTGCTGGCGCAGGGCATCTCCAGCGGCGAACGCATGGATTACACCGTGCAAAAATGCGTGGAACTGGGCATTACCGCGATCCAGCCCTTGATCACCCAGCGTAGCGTGGTGCGGCTGACCAGCGAGCGCGCAGACAAGCGCGTCGCGCATTGGCAAAGCGTTGCGGCCGCCGCGTGCGAACAATGCGGACGCAACCTGTTGCCCGCCGTATTGCCGGTGCAGCCGCTGATGAAATGGCTGGGCGCGCCGGGAAATGGCAGTGAGGGCGCGCGCTATTTGTTGTCGCCGCGCGCTCAAACGCGTCTGCGTGAATTGGAACGGCCGCCAAGCTCGGTGACACTGCTGGTCGGCCCGGAGGGCGGATGGAATCCCGATGAAACAACGGCAGCGCTCGGCGCCGGCTTTACACCGCTGACGCTGGGCCCGCGCGTGCTGCGCACCGAAACTGCCGCGGCGGCGGCGCTGGCGGCGATGCAGGCGGTGTGGGGTGATTTTTAGCGCTTGTCGTCGAGGCTCACTCTTCACGCTGTCACGTTCGCGAGGGATGCGGTTCCTTCGTCACCGGCATCCTACGACGACGCTTTCCCTCGCAACATGAAAATGGGCGCTCAGGAGGTCAGCTTCCCGGAAACGCGGGGCGCAGACCAAGATGCCGTACAAACGGGTCGAAATCCCTGTCGCTGTAGAGCAGTTTGAAGCCGTTCTCCACGCAACGCGTGGCAATTACCGTATCGATGGTTTTGCGCACCGTAATGCCCAACGCACGCAGTTTGCGAAAATTCCTGGCGGCTTGGATGGCAATCTCTTTGCCACCCAAGTCAATCATCCTCAGCGAGGTAAGCAGCTTTCTCGCCTGATTGAAATCACGTTCACTGTCAAAGCCTTGAAGCACCTCGGTCAGAATAAGGTCGCCGGTGGCGAGCGGTTCGCTTCCCAACAGCGAATCGAGCATTTCAGTGTGGGGTGTCGGCGCTCCCCGGAAGTAGTCGATCCAAACGCTAGAATCAACCACAATCACCGGTCTGTTCTCATCGCGTCAAGGTCGCCTTGCCAGTTCAGCTTTCCGCGAAAGCGCCGAATATCTTCTTGCTGGCGAAGGCGCAGCAAGGTACGCAGCCCCTGTTCGACGGCCTCACGTTTTGTCTTGAGCCCGGTTGCCCGCAGCGTCGCCTTCATCAACTTATCGTCAATCACTATATTGGTTCGCATGATGTGTATTCTTGTGACTAAACATACACATACTAACCCATGCTCCATTCTTTTACAACCACAAGTAGTCACCACGCCGCGGCAGGCTTTCAAGCCGCTGTTCTTGGCACGTTGGGATCGGATCACCTTGGTTTACCACCCAATCCCGCGTAAACTTCTGTTTTTACAAGGAATACGCAGGTTACGTTGATGGCGGTTGCGCCCCCCGATAAATTTGTCCAGTGGTTCCGCGCGGCGGCGCCGTATATTCACGCGTTTCGGGGACGCACGTTCGTCATTGCCTTTGGCGGTGAGGTGATGTCGGAGGCGCGTTTTGTGGGCCTGAATCACGATCTGAACCTGCTGGCAGCGTTGGGCGTGCGGCTGGTGGTGGTGCATGGCGCACGCGCGCAGATCGACGCCAAGTTGAAGGAAGTCGGCCATAAAACCGGCTACGTGCGCGGCCTGCGTGTGACGGATGACATCACACTTGCTATCGCCAAGGAAGCGAGCGGACGGCTGCGCGTGGAGATCGAAGCGCTGTTGTCGATGGGACTGCCGAATTCGCCCATGGCGGGCGCGGACATACGCGTATCCAGCGGCAATTTCGTGACTGCCAAACCCATCGGCATCCTCGACGGTGTTGATCTGCAACATACCGGTGAGGTGCGCAAGATCGATGTGGCTGCGATAAGCGACCGGCTTAAATTTGGCGAACTGGTACTGCTATCGCCGTTGGGCTATTCAGCCACGGGCGAAATTTTCAACGTGGCGCTGGAAAGCATCGCGGAAGCGGTGGCAGTGGCCGTGGGCGCGGAGAAGCTGATATTCATGATGGACAAACCCGGTGCGACCAACAAGCGCGGTCACTTGTTGCGGGAGTTGACGCCGATGCAGGCCCGTAAGTTATTGAATCGTAAAGATAATTCTCTTGATGGTGATGCGCGTTTTTACCTGCCGTGTGCGGCGCGTGCGTGTGAGCTGGGCGTGAAACGCGCGCATTTGATTTCGCGTCACGCCGACGGCGCGTTGTTGCAGGAACTGTTTACGCATCAGGGCGTGGGCACCATGATCGCGCCTGACCCGGTGGAGAATCTGCGCGACGCGAAAATCACCGACATCGGCGGCATACTCGCCCTGATCGAACCGCTGGAAGCCGATGGTACGCTGGTCAAGCGCAGCCGCGACCTGCTGGAAATGGAAATGGGGCGCTTTGCCGTGCTCGATCACGACGGCATGATTATTGGTTGCGCCGCGCTTTACCCTTTTGCCGAGGAACAGGCCGCAGAGCTTGCATGCCTGGTGGTGCATCCCGAATTTCGCGGACGCGATTCCGGCGAGCGCCTGCTGGAGGCGATGGAGCAACGCGCGCGCCGCAAGCGTTTCAAACAACTGTTCGTTTTAACCACCCGCGCCGAGCACTGGTTTGTTGAACACGGTTTCGCGGAAGTGGATGTCGAGCAATTGCCCGCGCAAAAGCGCGAGATGTATAACTACCAGCGACGCTCGGTGGTGCTCACTAAAAAGCTTTGACGGGCCCGTATGAGTACAAATCGCATGAGCTTTCTACAAAAACACGGGCCGCTCGCCAGCATACTGGCATTGTGCCTGGCGCTGGGTGTGGTGGTTGCCGCCGGCGCGGATGCGTTGAGCGGTGAAGGTGATGGCGAAACCACGGGAGCAGGGGTTTTCGCGATAGGCGCGGCAGCGCTGGCAGTGGCGATCGCAGTGACCATGAGCCTGTATGCGCGGATGACGCAAGGGCGGCCCCTCGCAAGCAGTGCGCTTGATACGGAGGCCACGCAGGCAGCAAACCGGCGGGATCTCGCGCAAGAACGCGACGATCACGCGCGCATGTGGGCGTTGCTGAGCACCATGGATATCGGCATACTTTTCATGTCGGTGAACGAGCGCGTGGTCTATTGCAACCCGTCGTTTCTGCGTATCTGGAAAGTGCCGCCGGGGCCGGGTGTCATCGGCGCGGGGCACGAAGAGCTGCTCACAGTGACCGGCTGCACCCTGGCGCGCCCCGGCGAACAGTCGCGTTTTCTAATGCGCGCGCCGCTCGATGACGGCACCGAGATCAAACTGGATTTGCCGATGGCCGACGGCCGTCTGGTGACACAGCAAAGCCATCCCGTGCATGATGCGCTTGGCAAACCGCTGGGCCGCATGTGGGTGTTCGAGGATGTGACCATCGAGCGGCGCAATGCCACGCAGTTGGTGCAGCTTGCCGAGCGCGATGCGCTGACGGGCCTTTATAACCGGCATCGTTTCAACGAAGAAATCGCGCGCATGAGCGCCGACGCGCAGCGCAACGGCACACGGCTGGCGCTGCTGTTTTTTGATCTGGATGGATTCAAGCACGTGAATGATACGTTTGGCCATCGCGCGGGCGACGCGACGCTGATTCGCGTGGCGAGCGAAGTCGGTGGCCAAGTGCGCCGCAATGAAATCTTCGCGCGCCTGGGCGGCGACGAATTCGCGATCCTTGCGCCGGATGCAGTGGACGAGGTGCTAAAAGTTCTGGCCGAACGCGTCACGCGCTCCATCGCACAGATGCGCATCGAGTTCGAGGGGCAGACCATGCGGGTTACCTGCAGTTGCGGCATCGCGGTATACCCGGATAATGCCGCAAGCCCGGATGGTCTGATGGCGTGCGCCGACGCGGCCATGTATCAGGCTAAAGAGTCGGGCAAGAATGCATGGCGCTTTTATCGCTCGCCCTCCGATACCACGCAACCTGCGCTCTCACCGTTGTCGCCGGAGGGGCGCATACGGCATGCGCTGGAAAACAACCGCCTGGTGTTGCATTTCCAGGGCATTTATTCCACGCACGAGCGCGTGCTCAGGCACTATGAAGTGTTGTTGCGCGTGCGCGATCCGGAAAGCCCCGACGTCCTGCTGCTGCCCGGTGAGTTAATCGCAATGGCGGAGAAATCCGACAAAATTGTGGATATTGATCGTTGGGTGCTGGGACTGGCCATACAAACACTGGCCGAGAACAGCGCCATCCCGGCGCTGGCGGTGAATGTCTCCGGGCGCTCGCTGGAAGATGCCGGGTTGCCCGCGTTTATCGATAGCGCGCTCAAACGCCACGGCGTATCCGCGCAGCGCTTGATGATTGAGTTGACCGAGACCGCTGCGGTGTCGGATTTGCATGACGCACAGCGCTTTATCGGGGCATTGCAAACGATGGGATGCGGCGTCAGTCTGGATGACTTCGGCACCGGCTTTTCGTCGTTTGCGTATCTCAAACACCTGAACGTCGATGCCATCAAGATCGACGGACTGTTTATCCGCGATCTGCCGGAAGATCGCGAGAACCAGCTCTTCGTGCAGGCTATCGTAACCGTCGCGCGCGGGTTGCACAAAACCACCATCGCCGAATGCGTCGAAGACGAAGCCACGCTCAAAATACTCAGCACGCTGGGCGTGGATTACGTGCAGGGCTTCCATCTGGAAGTGCCGCACGCGATGCCCTGAAAGCGGCAACGCTTTTGCACCGTAATAATTCCGTCATATCAACTACTTAAAATGAGACTCCGGTCATGGCAAGAATAGTGAAATGCATCAAGTTGGGTCGTGAAGCCGAGGGCCTGGATTTCCCGCCGTATCCGGGCGACTTGGGCAAGCGCATATTCGACAACGTGTCGAAAGAGGCATGGAAGCAATGGCTGGAACAACAAAAAATGCTGGTCAATGAAAACCGTCTCAGCCTCGCCGACAAAAAAGCCCGCGACTATCTTGCGGGGCAAATGGACAAGCATTTCTTTGGCGGCGGCGCGGATGCCGCGGTGGGATACGTTGCGCCCGATAAAAATTAGCGCGCGTATCCGCCACCCTCGTCTCCCTCGGCGCGGTCGTGAGTAAGGCAGGCCTCGCACCGGAATTGTTTCTTAACCGCGAACTCAGTTTGCTCGCGTTCAACCGGCGCGTGCTCGCGCAGGCGGGCAACTCTGATACGCCGCTGCTTGATCGATTGCGCTTTCTGTGTATTGTCAGCAGCAACCTTGATGAGTTTTTTGAGATTCGCGTCGCGGGTTTGCAGGCTGAAATCGAGGCCGGCTCGCCGGCGATTGGCCCCGACCGTTTGCCGGTCAAGCAGGTGTACCAGCAGGTGGCGCAAGAAGCGCACGACCTGGTGGCGGCGCAATACCGCCTGTTCAATGACGAGATCATGCCCGCGCTGGCGCGTGAAGGCGTAAGCTTTTTGCAGCCCGCCGACTTCACCGCGGCGCAAGCGGCGTGGATCAAGGAATACTTCGTGCGCGAAGTGATGCCGGTGCTGACGCCGATCGGGCTCGACCCCTCGCACCCGTTTCCGCGCGTGCTCAACAAGAGTCTTAATTTTGCCGTTGAGCTGGAAGGCAAAGACGCGTTTGGCCGCCATTCAGGCATTGCGATTGTTCCCGCGCCGCGGATACTGCCGCGCGTGATTCAACTGCCGCCCGCGGTGGCGCAAAGTGAATACGAATTCGTGTTGTTGAGTTCCGTCATGCACGCGCATGTTTCGGCGTTGTTCGCAGGCATGAAAGTGGTGAACAGCTACCAGTTCCGTGTCACGCGCAACAGCGATCTGTTTGTCGACGAAGAAGAGGTCAAGGACTTGCGCGCGGCGCTGCGCGGCGAATTGCCGCACCGGCATTTTGGCGACGAAGTGCGTCTGGAAATCGCGGCCAACTGTCCACAGCCCATTTGTGATTTTCTGATGCACCAATTCAAGCTCGACCCCGAGGACGTCTACCGCGTTGACGGTCCGGTGAATCTGGTGCGTTTGATCAGTGTGCCCGACGGCGTGAACCGGCCCCATCTTAAATACCCGGTGTTCAAGGCGGGCATTCCCGCGCGCATTGCGGACGCGGACAGCCTGTTTGCCGCCATACAGAAGGGCGACATTCTGCTCTACCATCCGTTTCAGTCTTTCCAGCCGGTGATTTCATTCCTCGAAGAAGCCGCGCGCGACCCCGATGTAGTGGCGATTAAACAGACCATCTATCGCACGGGCACTGAATCGGTGCTGATGGAGAGCCTGATCGCCGCCGCACGCAGCGGCAAGGAAGTGACGGTGATACTTGAGCTGCTGGCGCGCTTTGATGAAGAGGCGAATATCAACTGGGCGCAGCGCCTTGAGGATGTCGGCGCGCATGTAGTTTACGGCGTGGTAGGCCACAAAACGCACGCCAAAATGCTGATGGTGGTGCGGCGCGAAGCGGTACACGAGCGCGAGCACGCCACCAGTCGATTGCGGCGTTATGCGCATCTGGCCACCGGTAATTATCACGCGCGCACGGCGAAACTTTATACCGATTTTGGTCTGTTTACCTGCAACGATGAAATCACCGCCGACGTTAACGAGGTGTTCATGCAGCTCACGGGGCTTGGCCGCGCATCGAAGTTAAAGCATCTGTGGCAAGCGCCTTTCACGCTGCACAAAAATGTCCTTCGCGCCATACGCACGGAAACCGCGCACGCAGAAGCCGGGCGCCCGGCGCGCATCACTGCAAAAATGAACGCGCTGCTGGAGCCGGAGGTGATCGCGGCGCTGTATGAAGCGTCCAAAGCGGGCGTGCAAATCGATCTGATCGTGCGCGGGGTGTGCGCGTTGCGTCCGGGGATAGCCGGCGTCTCGGACAACATCCGCGTGCGCTCGATAGTGGGGCGCTTTCTCGAACACTCGCGGGTGTTTCATTTTCTGAACGACGGCACGGACGACGTCTACCTGTCGAGTGCGGATTGGATGGGACGCAATTTTTTCGGCCGTATCGAAGTGTGCTTTCCGGTGCTGGACGCGCAGTTGAAACAGCGGGTCATCGACGAGGGCTTGAAGCCTTATCTCGAAGGCGCGGCGCAAGTGTGGATCATGGATCAGCACGGCGAGTATCACGCGCCGCGTGCGGGTGTGGATGCCAGTGCGGGTGCGCAGCAGCAACTGTTGCGCGTGCTGGCGGGCGCCGGCGCCGCATGATTTATCGCGTTTAAGCGGCTGCAGGCATGGCACGATGTTGTAATATCGGTCGCCCGCGCACTCTGGATAGCTCGCCATGCCCGCCACGGAAATCGACCTCGCCGACAATGTAGACGAGTACCAATACTTTCTTGAAAAAGAATGGTCGGACGGTTTTCCCGTGGTGGCGCCCACCGAAGCACGCCTGCGCTGGATGCTTGCCGGTACGCGGCGCAACCCGGATGAAGTCGTCGGCGTGATTCCGCCTGCCGGCGAGAGCGCTACCGTGCGCGATGTCGCACTGCACGCGCTGATGGCCGGTTGCAAGCCGGAATA
>JANMXV010000438.1:0-29838 GCA_031381325.1 Betaproteobacteria bacterium
GTGATGGCGCTCGAAGAAGAATTCGAGACTGAAATTCCGGATGAGTTCGCCGAGAAAATCACCACTGTTCAACAAGCTATCGACTACGTTACGGCGCACGCCAAAGCCAAGGCCTGATCGGCCGCACGCGCACCCCGGCGCCTTGGTACTTCGGTACCTCGGTCGCAACATTCGAAGGCTGTTTCAAACGCCATGCCTCGCCCATCGTCACAAGCGTCACGCAGAGTTGTCGTCACTGGATTGGGCATCGTATCGCCCGTAGGCGTTGGTGTTATCGAGGCTTGGGGCAACGTTACCGCCGGTAAATCGGGCATCGGCCCCATCACGCGCTTTGACGCCTCCACTTTCACCTCGCGCATTGCCGGCGAAGTCAAAAATTTCGATGTCGCGCAATGGTTAAACGCCAAGGAAGCGCGGCGTTTCGACACCTTTATCCACTATGGTCTGGTGGCCGGGATTGAGGCGCTCAAGGATTCCGGGCTCGACCTGGAGCGCATCGACCGTGACATGGCCGGTGTATGCATAGGCTCCGGCATCGGCGGCCTGCCGCTGATTGAACACACGCACGACGCCATGCTCGCCGGTGGTGCGCGCAAGATTGGGCCATTTTTCATACCAGGGTCGATCATCAATATGATCTCCGGGCAACTGTCGATCATGTATGGGCTGCGCGGTCCGAATCTGGCGGTGGTCACCGCCTGTACAACGGCCAATCACAGCATCGGCGAAGCGGGGCGGTTAATTGAATACGGCGATGCTGACATCATGGTGGCCGGTGGCGCGGAAGACGCCATATCAAAACTTGGCGTGGGCGGTTTTTGCGCCGCGCGCGCGCTGTCAACCCGCAACGACGACCCGCAAGCCGCAAGCCGCCCGTGGGACAAAGATCGCGATGGCTTTGTCATCGGCGAAGGCGCCGGTGTGGTGGTGCTCGAAGAATACGAACACGCCAAGGCACGCGGCGCGCGCATTTATTGCGAACTCGCCGGCTACGGCATGAGTGCGGACGCAAACCATATTACCGCCCCGGCTGAAGACGGCGCCGGCGCCGTGCGCTGCATGGCTAACACCTTGCGTAACGCCGGCTTGAATATCGATCAGGTTGATTACATCAACGCCCACGGCACTTCCACGCCGCTGGGTGATGTAGCGGAAACTGTCGCAGTCAAACGCTGCTTTGGCGACCACGCGAAAAAGGTCGCCATCAGTTCCACCAAGTCCATGACCGGTCATCTGCTGGGTGCGGCCGGTGGCGTCGAAGCGGTTTTCTCGGTGCTGGCGATACGTGATCAAGTCGCGCCGCCGACCATCAATCTGCACAACCCTGATCCGCTGTGCGATCTGGACTACGTGCCTAATACCGCGCGCCCAATGAAAATCGATGCGGTGCTGTCGAACTCATTTGGCTTTGGCGGCACCAACGGCAGTCTGGTTTTCCGCAGGATCTGATTCGATTCCCGTCACCATTCCCTGACCCCGGCCATGATGCTTGTCAACGGCGCGCGGGCTGAATCCATCCCGGCCACTGACCGTGGCTTGGCCTACGGTGACGGCGTGTTTCGCACGCTGCGCGCGCTAAACGGCGAACCGCTGTACTGGGCAAGACACTATGCCAAGCTTTCTGAGGATTGCGGTGTGCTAGGCATAGGCTGTCCGGACGAGGCCCTGCTGCTGGTCGAAACGCGCGCCGTAGCCCGTGCGCAGCCGCACGCATTGGTCAAAATCATAGTGACTCGAGGCAGCGGCCCGCGTGGCTACGCGCCACCCGACCCTTGCCTACCGCTGCGGGTCGTCATGAGTGCGCCGCGTTTACAACCCCCCGATGCGCAGGCGGGCATCACGGCACACCTGTGTCGCCTTCGGCTCGCCCATCAGCCTGCGTTAGCCGGCGTTAAGCATTTGAATCGATTGGAAAATATTATTGCCCGTGCGGAATGGAACGACCCCGCTATCGGCGAAGGCTTGTTGCTGGATCAGGACGGCTTCGCGATTGGCGGTACTATGAGCAACTTGTTTATAGTCGAGCACGGAGCGCTGGCGACCCCCATTCTGTCGCGCTGCGGCGTCGCCGGCGTCACGCGCGCGCGCGTCATCGATATTGCCGCAAGATCGCGTATCGCGTGCCGCACGGAACACCTGCCGTTGCAACGCGTCCTGGATGCGGATGAAGTGTTTTTTGTGAATAGCCTGATTGGCCTGTGGCCAGCCGCGCGGATGGGTGAACACGCTTGGCGTGTCGGAGACATCGCGTTAGAAATAGGCCATGCACTGGAGGACGACGATGCTGCGCTGGCTTAAGCGCTTTACGCTATGGTTGGCTGGGCTAGCCATGCTCGCCGCGCTAGCGGTGGGGGGCCTCTATTTTTATTCACAACAAACACTTACGTTCAATCCCGCGCCGGTTACTTATGAGCTGCGGTTGGGCAGCAATTTGCGCATTGCCGCTCGGGAATTGACAGAAATGGGTGTGCTGAACGAACCCTATTTGTTTGAGATTTTAGGCCGGGTACTGCTTGCCGCACCGTACCTCAAGGCGGGCAACTACGAGATTGAGTCGTCGACTACGCCTCTAAAATTGCTGCAAAAAATGACACAGGGTGACGCCACGCAGTCCGCGATTCGCTTTATAGACGGCTGGACGTTCAAACAGGTAAGGCAGGCTCTGGATACGCACAAAGCGCTGGTGCATGAGACGAGCGAACTGTCTAACGAAGCTATCGCACGCCGGCTGGGTATGCCCAATGCGCTGCCTGAGGGCTGGATTTTCCCTGATACCTACTATTTTGCCCGCGGTACTAGTGATCTTGCCGTATTGCGCCGCGCTCACCGGCTGATGCAGAAGCGGTTAAACGCGCAGTGGACAGCAAAGGCGCCTGATCTGCCGCTGGGGTCTCCCTATGAAGCGCTGATCCTGGCCTCGATTATCGAAAAAGAAACCGGCAAGGGAGCCGATCGCGCTATGGTCAGCTCGGTATTTATCAACCGTTTGCGACTTGGCATGCGTCTGCAAACTGACCCCACGGTGATTTACGGCATGGGCGAGGCTTTCGACGGCAATCTGCGACGGCGCGATTTGCAGGCTGATACGACCTGGAATACCTATACCCGCGCTGGCCTGCCACCTACGCCCATCGCCATGCCAGGCTTGGCTTCGCTGCAGGCGGCGGTCAACCCGACCGAAAGCAAAATGCTGTATTTTGTAGCAAGCGGCGATGGCAGTTCACAATTTTCAAGAACGCTGGATGAACACAACGCTGCCGTGACAAAATATCAGAAATCAAGCATAAAATGACGCGCGGCAAATTCATCACGCTGGAAGGCATGGACGGTGCAGGGAAGAGCACCCACCTCAAATGGATTCCCGGCTTTTTGCAGGCACGTGGTGTGCAGGTACGGCTCACGCGCGAGCCGGGCGGTACGCCGCTGGGCGAAAAGTTGCGCGAGCTGATGCTGGCAAAGTTGGAAGGGCGCCAAAAACTCCACCCGGACACCGAGGTCCTGCTGATGTTTGCGGCGCGTAGGGAGCACTTGGACAAGGTGATACTGCCTGCGCTTGAGGCAGGCATTTGGGTAGTTTGCGACCGATTTACCGACTCCACTTTTGCCTATCAGTCCGGCGGCAGCGGCCTGCCTTGGGAGCGCATTTCCGCTTTGGAATCCTGGGTGCAGGCCGCGTTTCAACCGGATTTAACGCTTTATTTTGATGTGCTAACCGAGGTGGGCAAAGCGCGCACGCAAGCCGCCCGTGAGCCGGATCGCTTCGAGCTGGAAGGCACCTCGTTTTTCGACCGGGTGCGCGAAGGTTACCTGCGCCGCGCGCGCGAACACCCCAGCCGTATCGCCATAATCGATGCTGCATCGCCTTTAAAAGAAGTTAAACAATCAACTGAGAAGTCAATCATAAATATCTGTTTCAAATGACTATTTATTCTTGGCATGGCAAGAAATATCAGCAGCTTGCAGAACGCTCTGGAACGCTGCCGCACGCCTTGCTTTTTAAGGGACCGCCGGGCATCGGCAAGCGGGTTTTTGCCCGCGCGCTAGCTAAGGGGTTGCTGTGTGAGAAGCCCGCCGCGCCGGTAACCGCCTGCGGCGCGTGCGAAGCCTGCCACTGGTTCGAGACCGAGAATCACCCGGATTTCCGGCTGCTACAGCCGGAAATCGTGGAATCCACCGACGACGCCGAGCTGACGGACAAAAAGAAAAAGCGTGACATATCAGTAGCTCAGGTGCGTGCCTTGGCGGAATTTATTAACATCAGTGCTCACCGTAGCGGCGCCAAGGTGGTAGTGATTCAGCCGGCCGAGGCGATGAACGTGAATGCCGCCAATGCGCTATTGAAAAGTCTGGAAGAACCACCGCCAAATACCTATTTTTTTCTGGTTTCGGACAGACCGCACCTGTTGCCGGCAACGATCCGCAGCCGCTGCCAGCAAATCGCACTCGCACCGCCCACCGCCGACGAAGCCGCGTTGTGGCTCGCGAAAAGTGGCATCTCCCAGCCGGAACTGGCGCTGGCGCAGGCCGGTGGCGCGCCGGTGCTGGCCGCTGAACTGGATACCCCCGAATATTGGGCGTTACGCCAACAATTTCTGGATGGCTTGTCGGCGCGAGAGTTAGATCCCTTAGCGCTGGCGGAGCGTTTTGCGGCGCATCCTATTCCTCAATTAATAAATTGGCTACAGCGTTGGAGTTACGATCTGGCGAGCATCAGCTATAGCCAGCGGCTGCGCTACAATCCGGATCGGAAAGACGCGCTGTTTTCTATAGTAAAACGCATGAAACCCCTCGATATTCTGCGATTTCATCGAGAATTAGTCCGCTTTCAACGCATTGTGAATCATCCGTTAAATCCACGACTGCTTTTGGAAGACCTCATGCTGCGCTACGCGCAACTGATACGCAACTGAGATGCTGATCGACTCGCACTGCCACCTGGATTTCCCCGAATTGGCGGGTCGCCTGGACGAGGTATTCGCGCGCATGCGTGAAAACCAGGTAACGCACGCGCTTTGTGTCAGCGTGAATCTGGAGGATTTTCCCAAGGTTTTGGCGCTGGCTGAGGCGCACGCGCATCTGTACGCCTCGGTGGGCGTGCATCCCGACTACCCGGACGTGACCGAACCATCGGTAGATGATCTTGTCCGACTGGCACAGCACCCGAAAATTGTCGCTATTGGTGAGACTGGCCTCGATTACTACCGCTTGGCCGGCGATTTGGAATGGCAGAGAGCACGTTTTCGTACCCACATTCGCGCCGCAAGAGACTGCCGTAAGCCTTTGATTATTCATACACGATCTGCGGCAGAAGACACCATACGCATCATGCAAGAGGAGGGCGCAGGCGAGGCGGGCGGGGTGATGCATTGCTTCACCGAAACCTGGGAAGTAGCGCAAGCAGCGCTGGACATGGGGTTTTACATTTCGTTTTCGGGTATTGTGACTTTTAAGAATGCCAAATCGCTCAAAGAAGTCGCTCAAAAAGTACCGCTGGATCGTATGCTGATCGAGACCGATTCTCCTTATTTGGCGCCAGTACCGTTTCGGGGCAAGACCAACGAACCCGGCATGGTTAAGCATGTGGCCGAGGAAATAGCGCGCCTGCGGGGCTGTGACTATGCTGTGATTGCGCACTATACGTCAGATAATTTTAATAAATTATTCATATAGATAGGTAATTAAATTGAAGTGCATTATTAAATATATTTTGGCTCTCGGTCTGGCCATTGCGGCGGCTTCAGCAAGTGCCGGCGCTTATGATGACATGATCCGAGCAGTAGGCATGGGCGATCAAAGCACAGTTGCAAGCCTGCTGCAGAAAGGGCTGGACGTGGATTCCGTGGATAAGGAAGGCGAAACCTTTTTAATGATGGCGGCCAAGGAAGGCAACGTTAACGTCATCAAAACATTACTCCGTGCCAAACCCAAGGTCGGCGCGCAGAATAGTTTCGGCGAAAGCGCCCTGATGCTGGCCGCCATTAAGGGCCATCTGGAGGTGGTCAAAATACTGCTAGCCGAAGGCGCGCAGATCGACCACGCCGGGTGGACACCGTTAATGTATGCCGCCTCGATGAACCGGCTGGAGGTGATGAAGCTCCTGGTGGTGCGTGGCGCGAAAATAGACGCCGCCAATAGCACCGGCATGACCGCGCTGATGCTGGCCGCGCGCGAAGGGCAGACGCAAGCTGTACTGCTGTTGATGGAATACGGCGCCAATGTGAACAAGACGGCGCCCAACGGCTATTCAGCGCTCGTGGCCGCGAAGCAACGTAATCAGGATGAAATAACGCGGATACTGGTGAAGGCGGGCGCCAAGGAGTAAATCGACGGCGCGTTCCCCCGCGGTTACTTGGTAACCCCGCTTACCCGCGCATTAAAGGCCGTGAAAAACTCGCCGGCGATTTTTTTTGCGACGCCATCAACCAAACGCGAACCCACTTGCGCGAGTTTGCCGCCGATCATGGCGTTAGCCGCATAAGCCAGCCTGGTGCCGCCTTCCTGGGGTGAGAGGTGGACGCTGGCCTCGCCTTTGGCGAAGCCGGCGACGCCGCCCTGACCCTCGAAAGCCAAGCGGTAGGATTGCGGCGCTACGATATCCGAGAGCGTCATCTTGCCCTTGAATTTGGCGCTCACCGGGCCGACTCTGGCGGTCATTACCAATTGATATTCGTTATCACCGGTTTGCTCAATGGATTCGCAGCCGGGAATGCAGTCCTTCAGCACGGCGGTGTCGTTGAGCGCTTTCCAGGTGACATCCTGCGATTGCGGTATGAGTTGTTCGCCGGTCATTTCCATGGTGTCGCTCCGTTTTTTTTTCGTGCGGATAGTGTGGGGCTGGCCAGCACGCATTCTCGCGCGAGGCGGCGCAGTTCATGCGTGGCGGCGACGCGGTGTTCGCGCACGTAGACTTCGTGATTGTCTTCGATCTGGTCGAGGTGATAGACATAGTTGACCATCATGCCGGCGCAGTTTTTCAAGCCCCGCAGGGAGGTGTCGGCGAGCCAGTTCAGGCGTTCAGCGCGCGCGCCGTTGCCCAGGTGAAAGCGCGCTACCGGGTCGGCCGGCGCGCCGTCGCGTAGTGCGTGCAACAAATAGTGCGCACATAGCGGCGTCAGTGCATTTTGCATGGACGCGGCCAGCGCCGGCTGCAGATGCCAGTCGGGCGTTTTCAGCGCCTGGATCGCGGACAGCGCCGGTTCTGTAAGGTCGTTTGCGTTGCTGGAGAGCCACGCTGTGAATCCCGGTATGGGCGAGAGCGTGGAAAACGTTTTGATACGCTGGAATTCTTCGCCGAGCCGTTGCGCCACTTGTTTGATCAACAGATTGCCAAAGGAGACGCCACGCAGGCCAGGCTGGCAGTTGGTGATCGAATAAAACACCGCCGTATCTGCCTTGTCAGGATCGGCCACGGGGGCCTCTACATCGAGCAGGGGTTGAATGGCGCTGCTGATGCCTTTGACCAGCGCCACTTCGATGAAAATCAACGGTTCATCGGGCAAGGCCGGATGAAAAAACGCAAAGCAGCGGCGATCCGATTGCAGGCGCCGGCGCAGATCGGGCCATCCGGAAAGCTCATGCACGGCTTCGTATTCGATGAGCTTTTCCAGCACGATGGCCGGTGTATGCCAATCGATGCGCTGCAAGGTGAGAAAGCCGCGGTTAAACCACGAGTTGAAAAGGTGAACGAGGTCGGCGTCTATCACTTGCCAGTCGGGGTGATGCGCAAGCGCCGTTTGTAAATGTTCGCGTGTATCCACCAGCGTGGCAGTACCCTCGGGCGCCTGATTAAGGCGACGGAATAACTCCTGACGCGGTGATGCGGATGCGTTTTGCAGTTGCATCAAATGTGCGGCAGAAGGTTCCGCAAGGTAGCGCTCGGCTGCGCTGCGCAATGCGGGTTCCGCAGGCGAAAACTCGGCTGCCAGCAAATCGAAAAAAGGGGGCAAGTAAGCCGCGTCAAGATTGCGATAGGCAGCGAGCGCCTCGCGTGCGATCGCCGCGCCGGAGACTTCACCGCGGGCTGAGAGCAGCTCGCGCCAGGCGTCGATGACTTTGGCCGCGTGACGGCTGGCGCGCGCCACCTCGTTGGGCGGCGGCACCACCGTACGAACCAGTCGTTTGAAAAGAGAGGCAGCCATTCCTTAGTGCGTGTTAACACTCAATTGCGTTTCTGTGGATAAGTCTACCAGACTGTGATGGTGTTGGGCCTCCCTGCACAGGCTCATCATTTCGGGGAAAAATATGCGACGTATTCATGGTAAACTACAATCATGTAGCGGTAAGTGCAGTTAGTGCTTGTTCCTCTAGACGCCGTCGGAGAATGGTTTCGAGGTGGATTGAATCCAATCACGCCTGCTAATTTATTCACGAGACACAGGGATACAGGAGGTGAGGGTCATGAAAATGCAGATGTCGCGAACTTGCCGTAACTTGCTATCGCATGCCTAGTCGCGTCCGTGTCCCCTGATGTTTTCCTGAAAAAGTGCGGCTAGTCCGCACTTTTTTTATGGGTATCGTGAATTGGAGATGAGTAAATGGTCAATGTAAAACTACCAGATGGTTCGATCCGGTCATATGAGCAGGCGCCGACGGTCGCAGACGTTGCGGCGTCGATAGGGCCGGGGTTGGCGAAAG
Source organism: Betaproteobacteria bacterium (assembly GCA_031381325.1). Taxonomy (GTDB): domain Bacteria; phylum Pseudomonadota; class Gammaproteobacteria; order Burkholderiales; family SG8-41; genus UBA5216. The sequence goes on from JANMXV010000438.1 coordinate 8,635, forward strand.
CCGCGCTGGCCGGACGGGTCAATGGCAAAGTGGTTGATACGTCGTTTTGTATTAATGCCGACGCGGACCTTGCGATCATCACTGACAGGGATGCGGCTGGCTTGGAAGTTTTGCGTCATTCGTCGGCGCACTTGCTGGCGCATGCGGTGAAGGAGCTTTTCCCCGATGCGCAGGTGACGATAGGCCCGGTGATCGACGACGGGTTTTTCTATGATTTTTCGTACAAGCGGCCGTTTACGCCGGATGATCTGGCAGCGATTGAAAAGCGCATGACCGAAATTTCCAGGCGCGATATCAAAGTCGAACGTCAGCTGATGCCGCGCGATGAGGCAGTCCAATTCTTCAGTGATATGGGTGAGAAATACAAGGCGGAGATTATCGCTTCGATTCCGTCGAACGAGGATATTTCCTTGTATAAACAGGATAATTTCATCGACCTGTGTCGCGGCCCGCATGTGCCTTCGACCGCTAAGCTGAAAGTATTCAAGCTGATGAAAGTCGCCGGCGCCTATTGGCGTGGCGACTCCAGGAATGAAATGCTCACGCGCATTTATGGTACGGCATGGGCGAAAAAAGAGGATCAGGAAGCCTACCTGCATCGTCTCGAAGAAGCAGAGAAGCGCGATCATCGCAAGCTCGGCCGGCAGCTTGATCTGTTTCATCTACAGGACGAGGCGCCGGGTATGGTGTTCTGGCATCCGCATGGCTGGACGGTGTGGCAAATCATCGAGCAGTACTTGCGCCACCTGCTCAACGATGCGGGCTACCGCGAAGTGCGCACGCCGATGGTGATGGACCGTGTGCTGTGGGAGAAATCCGGGCATTGGGAAAACTATCGCGAGCACATGTTTACCACCGAGTCGGAAAAGCGCGATTACGCGGTGAAGCCGATGAACTGCCCGGGACACGTGCAGATTTTTAATCAGGGTGTGAAAAGTTATCGCGAGTTGCCCTTGCGTATCGCGGAGTTTGGTTCGTGCCATAGAAATGAGCCTTCGGGAGCGTTGCACGGGCTGATGCGCGTGCGCGGATTTGTGCAGGACGACGCGCATATTTTTTGCACCGAAGCGCAGATTCAGGATGAAGCGGGGCGTTTTATCGATTTGCTGCGCGGCGTTTACGCCGACTTCGGTTTCAACGATATCGAAATCAAGCTCTCGACGCGTCCGCCCAAGCGCATCGGCGCGGATGAAGTGTGGGATCGCGCCGAAGTGGCATTGAAGGCCTCGCTTGACACCAAGCAGCTCCGTTGGGAAATCAATCCGGGCGAGGGCGCCTTTTATGGGCCGAAGATCGAGTTTTCGCTCAAGGATTCGCTGGCGCGGGTCTGGCAGTGCGGCACACTGCAACTGGATTTCGCGCTGCCGGGGCGGCTGGGCGCGGAGTATGTGACGGAAGACAATTCCCGCAGAACGCCGGTTATGCTGCATCGAGCCATTTTAGGGTCGATGGAGCGTTTTATCGGCATTCTGATCGAACATTACGCGGGGGCCATGCCGGTATGGCTGGCGCCCGTCCAGGTTGTGGTTTCCAGCATCACCGAACATCAGGAAAATTACGCGCGTGAAATCGAAACGGCCTTGAAGACGGCAGGTGTTCGCGCCATATCTGACTTGAGAAACGAGAAGATTTCCTATAAAATACGGGAACATAGTCTCCAAAAGCTACCTTATCAGTTGGTTGTCGGCGATAAGGAAGTCGCAGCCCGTCTGGTTGCCGTCAGAACCCGCAAAGGTGAGGACTTGGGCCAAATGGCTCTTGTGGACTTCATTTCGCGTTTAAAGCTTGATGAGGCGAAACGGGGACGGTAATGGAAACCAAGTTTAATTTAAATCTAGGAGTTATCGCATAGCACAGGAAAAAGAAGCCCGCATCAACACGGAGATTACCGCTCCGGAAGTCCGGCTTATTGGCGCCGGTGGTGAACCGATCGGTGTGGTCAGCATTGCGGCGGCTAACAAGCTTGCCGAAGAAGCCGAACTGGATCTGGTGGAGATTGCGCCGACAGCGAATCCGCCGGTGTGCCGCATCATGGATTTTGGCAAGTTCAAATACCGTGAGAGCAAACGGCAGCATGAGGCCAAACTCAAGCAAAAACAGATCGTGGTCAAGGAAGTCAAATTCCGGCCTGGCACGGATGAGGGCGACTACAAGATAAAAATCAGGAACCTGTTGCGGTTCCTGGAAGAAGGCGACAAGGCCAAGATCACATTGCGTTATCGTGGTCGTGAAATGGCGCATCAGGAATTCGGCGTTCGGCTGCTCGAACGCATTCGAGCTGAGTTGGAGCCGCATGCAATCGTGGAGCAGTTTCCGAAAATGGAGGGACGTCAGTTGGTGATGGTGATGTCCCCTAAAAAAGGCGGTAAACCTGTTCCCGCGAAGAGCACTGTGAAAGCATCGCCTGGAGCTGCGGTTAAATCCGTGGCTGCAGTGGTGGCGCCAGCAGTCGTAGTAGCGGCAGCAGCATCGGCAATAGCCGAAGTTCCAGCCGGCGTTGACAAGAGAAGTAACCAAGAAGTAAAGCAGTAACCAAGAAGTAGTTGTCCGGGTTTTGAAAGTCCTATCCGATCTTTATCGGCGGGCACCTGGCGCTATGTTAAAACGAGGTAGTCATGCCGAAACTCAAGACCAAGAGTGGCGCGGCCAAGCGTTTCCGCAAGCAGGGCAAGGGCGGAATTAAACGTGGATCGGCCTATATGCGTCACATACTCACCAAGAAAAGCACCAAGCGCAAACGTCAGTTGCGTGGCGGTACTGCTGTACACGCGTCCAATCTGCGCGCAGTTCGCGCTATGTTGCCGTATTAAGGGAGATCAGCCATGCCTAGAGTCAAACGTGGGGTGATCGCCCGTGCGGCGCACAAAAAGGTTCTCGAACAAGCCAAGGGTTTTCGCGGCCGTCGTAATAACGTATTTCGAGTTGCCAATGAAGCGGTGATGCGCGCCGGGCAGTACGCCTACCGCGACCGTCGCAACAAGAAACGCGTGTTCCGCTCGTTGTGGATCACCCGTATCAACGCGGCCGTGCGCGAGCATGACTTAAGCTACAGCCAATTCATGTATGGCCTTAAAAAGGCTGCGATTGAAGTGGACCGCAAAGTGCTGGCCGATATCGCTGTACTCGACAAACCCGCGTTTGCAAAGTTTGTGGAGACCGCAAAAGCGAACCTCGCGAGCCTCGGCGCGTCAGCATAACAACAGGCTACTGCGGTAAAACGCAGCCTTGGGAAAAAGAGGCTCACCGGCCTCTTTTTTTTGCGATACGATTTGTCCTACCGGATGCCGCGCGCTTCGATTGATCTATACATTGCGTTCACACTTATATGCAAGTTATTGATTCCATTATAAGAGATGCGCTAGCCGCGTTCGCGACCATCAGCGACGCGGACGCGCTGGAGCAGACCAAGGCGCGTTACCTCGGTAAATCCGGTTTGCTGACGGAACAACTCAAGGGTCTCGGCAAGTTGTCTGTAACCGAGCGGCCCGCCGTAGGTGCGCGCATCAACGCCGCAAAAGACGTTCTGGAGCAAGCGCTGAACGCACGGCGCGCGCATATCCAGAACATCAAACTGGAAGCCAAGCTCAAGCAGGAGTCGCTTGACGTTACGCTGCCGGGACGGGGAAGTGAACTGGGTGGCTTGCACCCCGTGTCGCGCACACTGGAGCGCGTAGAGCAAATATTCCATTCGCTCGGATTTGAAGTCGCCGACGGCCCGGAAATCGAAACCGACTTCTATAATTTCACTGCCTTGAATCAGCCGGAGAACCATCCGGCGCGCTCCATGCACGACACATTTTATCTGGAAGGCGGCAAGCACCTCCTGCGCACGCATACCTCGCCGATACAGGTACGCTACCTGCAGTCGCATAAGCCGCCGATACGCATCATCGCGCCGGGGCGTGTCTATCGCGTGGATTCGGATGCGACGCATTCGCCGATGTTTCATCAGGTCGAAGGTTTGTGGATAGATGAACGCATTTCGTTTGCGAATTTGAAAGGCGTCGTCACTGAATTTTTCAAACTATTTTTCGAGCGCGTTGATCTGCAAGTGCGATTCCGGCCTTCGTTTTTTCCATTTACCGAGCCATCGGCCGAAATCGACATGAGCTTCGGCGAGGGTTGGCTGGAAATCGGCGGTTGCGGCATGGTGCATCCGAACGTGTTGAAAAATGTGAACATCGACAGCGAACAATTTCAGGGCTTCGCATTCGGTATGGGACTCGACCGCTTGACCATGCTGCGCTATGGCGTGAATGATTTGCGCCTGTTCTTTGAAAACGATCTGCGTTTTTTACGCCAGTTCCGTTAGGGTGCCAACGGCGCCATGAAATTTTCTGAAAGCTGGTTGCGTACCTTTGTGAATCCGCCGCTATCGACAGCGGCGCTTGCGGATTTGCTCACCTTTGGCGGCATCGAAATAGAAGGCGTTGAACCTGCCGCGCCGCCGTTTGAACGCGTGGTGGTGGGTGAGATCTTGTCAGTCGAAAAACATCCCCATGCCGACCGGCTCCATGTATGTCAGGTGAATATCTCGGGGAACGTAAATGAGGCGCCGCTGACCATCGTTTGCGGCGCACCCAACGTGCGGCCCGGTATGCGGGTGCCGACGGCGCTGACGGGCGCGAAGTTGCCGGGTATGGAAATCAAGGCGGCCAAAGTGCGCGGCGTGGATTCAAGCGGCATGTTGTGTTCGGCGCGTGAACTGGGCCTGAGTGACGCCGCCGACGGCCTGCTGGAATTGCCGTCTGGCGCCGCCATCGGCGTTAGCGTGCGTGACGTGCTTGAGCTGGACGACCACGTATTCGACAGCAAGCCCACCCCCAATCGCGGCGACTGCCTGAGTTTGCTCGGCGTGGCGCGTGAAGTGGCGGCCTTGAGCGGTGCGCCACTGCGCCAGGTAGGCGTGGCAGCCGTTGAAGCGGGTCACGAGGCGCGTCCCACAGTAACTCTGGATGCGCCTGCGGCTTGCCCGCTTTACTGTGGCCGACTCGTACGCGGTGTGAATGTCAAAGCGTCGACGCCGCGCTGGATGGCGCAGCGGCTCGCGCGCAGCGGTATACGATCCATCAGCGCGGTGGTTGATGTCACAAATTACGTGATGCTGGAACTCGGTCAGCCGATGCACGCCTTCGATGCGGCAATGATCGAGGGCGGTATACACGTACGGTTTGCCAAAGCAGGCGAAAAACTTGTCTTATTGAATGGCGAAACACGCGAGCTGTCTGAATCTTTTCTGGTGATTGCCGATGATAAAAAGGCGCTTGCACTCGCGGGCATCATGGGGGGCGCAGCCAGCGCGGTGGGCGATGCAACGTGCGGCATTTTGCTGGAAGCCGCGTATTTTGATCCGGACGTGATTGCAGGCAAGTCGCGCGTGCTCGGTTTTGGTTCTGATTCTTCGTATCGTTTTGAGCGCGGCGTGGATTTCACGGGCGCGCGCGAGGCGATGGAACGCGCGACACGGCTGGTGCTGGATATTTGCGGTGGCGCCGCCGGCCCTGTAGCCGAAGCCGTCGCGCCATTACCGCAGCGAGTGCCCATCCCTTTGCGGCTTGAACGCGTTGAGCGTGTGCTGGGGATCGCATTTTCTGCCGAAATTGTTGCGGGCATATTCACACGCCTGGGCTTTGCGCATTCCGCCACCGTCGATGGCTTGCGGGTGACGCCGCCAGCCTATCGCTTCGACGTGTCGATTGAAGAAGACCTGATCGAAGAAGTCGCGCGCATTCATGGCTATAACCGCATTCCGTCGCTGGCGCCTGTGGTGGCGTCGGTCGCGTTGCCGATGGCGGAGAGACGCCGTTCCGCATTCTCGCTACGTCGATCGTTAGCGGCACGCGATTATCAGGAAGTAGTCACCTATAGCTTTGTAGACCGGGCGTGGGAGCAGGATTTCTGCAATAACGCGGCGCCCATAGCACTAGCGAATCCGATTGCCAGTCAAATGTCGGTCATGCGATCCAGCTTGATCGGCGGATTGGTTAGCACCACTGCCTATAATTTGCATCATAAACAGTCGCGTGTGCGCGTGTTTGAAATCGGACGCTGTTTTTTGCCAGGTGTGGGTGAGTACCAAAATGAGTACCAACAACCATGGCGTATCGGCGCCGCGGCGTGTGGCGAAGCGTTTCATGAGCAATGGGGCCTACGTCCGCCAAGACCCGTAGACTTCTATGATGTCAAAGCGGATATCGAGGCGCTATTGCAAACGCGCGAATTGACTTTTGAATCTGCCGCGCATCCGGCATTGCATCCGGGCAAGAGCGCGCGCTTGTTGCTTGCGGGCAACACGGTAGGCTGGATGGGTGAATTACATCCCCGCTGGCAGCAGAAATACGATTTACCGTTTGCGCCGGTGCTATTTGAGGTGGAACTGGAGGCAGCGGCTGTACAGGCGCTGCCCGGCTACGGCGGTATGTCTAAATTTCCGCCGGTTTGGCGGGACTTGGCCGTTATTTTTGACGAGACTACGCCGTATCAGGCGATTCTTGACGCAGTAAATGCGCAAAAACCGGAGGCTGTTATTGAATTTGCGGTATTTGACATTTACCGTGGGCCGGGCATTGAAAGCGGCAAAAAAAGTCTTGCATTCAGGATGTTAGTACAGGATACTCATAAAACAATGACCGATGCGGAAGTCGATTCCGCAATCTCGGCGATTAAAAAAATACTGCAAAACCAGTTCAACGCCACGCTTCGCTAAGAGGGGACACATGACTTTAACGAAGGCTGAACTCGCCGACCTGTTGTTCGAAAAAGTGGGCTTTAATAAACGTGAGGCCAAGGATATGGTCGAAACGTTTTTTGAGGAGGTTCGGCACGGACTTGAAGCCGGCAAAGGTGTCAAGTTGTCCGGATTCGGCAATTTTCAGCTTCGTCTGAAGCCGCAGCGTCCCGGACGCAATCCGAAAACCGGCGAAGAAATCCCCATTACTGCGCGCCGCGTTGTCACTTTCCACGCCTCGCAAAAGCTCAAGGCCATGGTGGAGCAGCGCTACGGTGGAAAGTCCCAGTCATAAAACGCAGCTTCCGCCGATACCGGCGAAGCGCTACTTTACCATTGGTGAAGTCAGCGAACTGTGCGGCGTCAAGCCGCACGTGTTGCGTTATTGGGAGCAGGAATTCACCCAACTCAAGCCGGTAAAACGACGCGGCAACCGCCGCTACTATCAACATCATGAAGTGCTGTTGATCCGCCGCATACGCGAGTTGCTCTACGATCAGGGCTTTACCATCAGCGGCGCCCGCAATCAGTTGGATGAACTCGCAAGCGACAGTGGACGCAACGCTAAATTCAGAGTCACCGAAGGGATAGCAGCGTCCACTGAACTGGCATCTAGTGCGTTGAGTATTGTCAAAGCCGGCGTGGTGCGTAAGGAGATTCAAGGCGTCATTGCCTTGTTGCGCGCCTGATGCGGGTCTTTGGCACTGTCAACGCCGTGGCGATCGCTGCGGCGTTTTTTATGCGATGAATCACGTCTTCCATCGCGATGCGAAAGCCGAGCCGCCGATAGCGGTGGCCGGTGAGGGGCCTTACCTGATCGATCGTGAAGGGCGGCGCTACCTGGATGCCTCCGGCGGCGCAGCGGTATCGTGCCTGGGCCATGGCCACCGCGCGGTGATCGATGCCATGAAAGCACAGGCCGATAAACTCGCCTACGCACACACCGCGTTTTTCAGCAGCGAGCCCGCCGAAGCGCTGGCGGATTTTTTGATCAAGGCCAGCGGCAATGCGTTTGAACGCGTGTATTTTGTGTCGGGCGGTTCGGAGGGTATCGAGGCCGCGCTCAAACTCGCGCGGCAGTATTTTCTGGAAATGGGAGAGCCGGGCCGCGAACTGTTTATCGGCCGCCGCCAGAGTTATCACGGTAATACACTGGGTGCATTGGCCGTCGGCGGTAATCTATGGCGTAGAAAGCAGTTTGCGCCGTTGCTGATGCCTGTTGAACACGTCGCGCCCTGTTATGCCTACCGTGACCGCAAGGAGGGCGAATCCGAGGTGGAATACGGCCTGCGCGTCGCCGATGAACTGGAAGCAGCGCTGCTGCGCGTCGGGCCGAATCGCGTCATCGCGTTTATCGCCGAGACCGTGGCGGGCGCGACGCTGGGTGCGGTCCCCGCGGCGCCGGGATATTTCAAGCGCCTGCGTGAAATTTGTGATCGCTACGGCATCTTGTTAATTCTGGATGAAGTGATGTGCGGCATGGGGCGCACGGGCACACGGTATGCCTACGAACAGGAAGGCATTGTGCCCGACATGTGTGTCGTCGCCAAAGGGCTGGGCGGCGGTTACCAACCTATAGGCGCGACGCTGGTTTCAAAGAAAATATTCGACGCGGTGCAAAGTGGCAGCGGATTTTTCCAGCACGGACATACTTATCTGGGACATCCCATGGCGTGTGCCGCGGCTTTGGCGGTTCAGCACACCATTGAAAAGGATCGGCTGCTGGACAACGTCCGAGTACAAGGAGAAGCACTTAAGGCGATGCTGGCGGCGCGGTTTCGCGACCACTCGCATATCGGCGATATACGCGGGCGCGGCCTTTTCCTGGGCATTGAACTGGTAGCAGATATAGCTGACAAATCGACCTTCAATCCCGCGCTTAAACTCTATCTGCGCATCAAGCGCGAGGCCTTTGCACGCGGGCTGATCTGCTACCCGATGGGCGGAACGGTGGACGGCAAGCACGGTGATCACGTGCTGCTGGCGCCGCCTTATAACATCGACGGCAAGCACTGTGCCGAGATCACCGACAAGCTGTCAGAAGCCGTTGAGGCGGCTTTGGCGGGCATTTAGTCCGCACATTCAAGGTTTTACTTGTAAGTCCAGAAATTTACTGTAAAATGCGCGCCTCGGTTAGTTGGCTTTTTAGCCGTGAGTTCATTGTAAGTATTTGTTTTTAAATATGATTTAAATCCTTGCCTCACCGTCTCGCATAACGGGAGGCCCATCAGTCACTAGCCCATAAGGAGCCTATTGAATGCGACATTACGAGATCGTTTTTATCGTCCATCCGGACCAGAGTGAGCAGGTTCCCGGCATGGTCGATCGCTATCGCCAGTTGATTACCGGCCGTGGCGGGAAAATTCACCGGCACGAAGATTGGGGGCGTCGCCAGATGACCTATCCGATCCAGAAGATGCACAAAGCGCATTACGTGCTGTTGAACATCGAGTGCGACAACGAGACTCTGCTGGAAATGGAGCACGCGTTCAAATTCAACGACGCGGTGCTGCGCCATTTGACCGTTTCCATGAAAGAAGCCGTTATCGCCCCGTCGCCGATGATGCGTGAAGAAAAATTACGCTCCGTGTCGGACGACAGGCCGGCATCAGCGTCGGTTGCCGCGCCTGCTGCACCGGTTGCTGAGCCAGCCCCGGCGGCTGCCGCTTAGCGGTGGACGCCAATTCGGTTACGCTAACCGGAGAGATCACCACTATAGAACCGTTACGCCACACGCCCGCCGGACTGCCCTTGATGAACTTCAGGCTGACGCACCGCTCGGTGCAGGTTGAAGCCGGTATCCAGCGGCAGACGGAATTTGAAGCCGGCGCGGTGGCCATCGGTGAAATTGCATCGGCCGTATCGGGATTTCATGCGGGCGATGTGGTCAAGGTGCGGGGATTTCTGGCTGCAAAGCGCCGTAGGGGCGCGCAACTGGGTACACAACTCGTTTTACATATTACGCAAATAGCTCAACAGACATAAAGGATACCTATCATGGCGATGGGAGGCAAAGGCAGGTTTGGTAAAGGCAAGGGTAAGCCCACTGACAAGAACAAACGCCGCGGCAATGCGTTGTTCCGGCGCAGGAAGTTCTGCCGCTTTACCGCTGAAAAAATCACGCAGATCGACTACAAAGATATCGCGCTGCTCAAGGATTTCATCAATGAAAACGGCAAACTGATCCCCGCGCGCATTACGGGTACTAAAGCCAAGTATCAGCGTCAGTTGGGCGTGGCGGTGAAGCGCGCGCGGTTTCTCGGTCTGCTGCACTACACCGATCTGCACTAAGGGACCAACATGCAAATCATATTGCTCGAAAAAGTAGTCAACCTCGGCCAGCTCGGTGATGTGGTCAAGGTCAAAGACGGCTACGCACGCAATTTTCTGATTCCGCACGGCAAAGCCAAACGCGCCACCACGGTAAATCTGGCTGAGTTTGAAAAGCGCCGCACTGAACTTGAAAAAGCGCAGAACGAAGCACTTGCCAAGTCGCAAGAAGCCGGCGCAAAACTGGATGGCATGATGGTGCAAATCACACAGAAAGCCGGGGTGGACGGAAAACTGTTTGGTTCAGTCACCAACAGCGACATCTCCGAAGCGCTTAAGAAGCAGGGCTTCGACGTGCCCAAGGCCGCGATCCGTATGCCCGAAGGCCCGATCAAGGCGATCGGCGATACGCAGCTCAAGATTGCGCTGCACGCCGATGTCGTTGTCGGAATCACCGTTTCGGTTTTGGGCGAGGCTGCTTAGTCCCTAATTCAAAACGCTTTTTTACGAATGAGAAAAAAGGGCTGGCGACAGCCCTTTTTTTTATGTAGATTCGTTGACCCGGCGCATTTTTACTGCTTCGCGCTTCCAAATAATAAGCAACAAAAACGAATAGCTGCATAAAAAATTATGTGTGCGATGCAAGTCGTCAGCAGCCTGACCAAAGACCCGCAAATTGAAGCCATGCGCGTGCCGCCGCAGTCCGTCGAGGCCGAGCAATCGGTACTGGGCGGCTTGTTGCTGGACAACACCGCGTGGGACAAGATCTCGGACATGGTCGGTGAAACCGATTTCTATCGCGCGGATCACCGGCTGATTTTTCAGCACGTGATGCTGTTGATCGAAAACAACCGGCCCGCCGACGTGTTGACGGTAGCAGAAAGTCTTGAGCGCAGTGCGAAGCTCGCTGAGGCCGGCGGGCAGGCGTATCTGGGCTCATTGTCGATGAACACGCCGAGCGCCGCGAATATCCGCCGCTATGCGGAAATTGTGCGCGAGCGCGCCATCATGCGTCAGTTGGCGCAAGCTGGAACTGAAATTGCCGACGCGGCGTTTAATCCTCAAGGGCGTGAAGCGAAAGATTTGATCGACGAGGCCGAGTCCAAGGTATTCCAGATCGCCGAAGTGGGCGCCAAAGCCAAGCAGGGCTTCGTCAAAATCGACCCCCTGCTGACAGAGACGGTTGAGCGCATCGACATGCTCTACAGCCGCGAGAACAAGGATGACGTGATCGGCCTCGCCACCGGCTACGTCGATCTGGATCGCATGACATCGGGCCTGCAACAGGGCGAATTGATCGTGATCGCCGCGCGGCCTTCCATGGGCAAAACCGCGCTGGCGATGAATATCGTTGAGCACGTCGCGCTGAATCTCAAAAAGGCGGCGGCGGTGTTCAGCATGGAAATGTCGGGCTCGCAACTGACGCTGCGCATGATCGGCTCCGTCGGGCGCGTCGATCAGCACAAGCTGCGCTCCGGCACGTTCGAGGAAAGCGAATGGCCCAAGCTGGTGGACGCAGTAGGCAAGCTTAACGACTCGCAAATACATATCGACGACACGGCCGGGTTGAATGCCCTTGAGGTGCGCTCACGCGCGCGGCGTTTGCATCGCCAGTGCGGCGGCTTGAGCCTGATCGTGGTGGACTACCTGCAACTGATGAGCGGCACCTCGTCGGGCCGCGAAGAAAATCGCGCCACCGAAGTGGCAGAGATTTCGCGCTCATTAAAAAGCCTGTCCAAGGAACTCAAGGTGCCGGTGGTTGCGCTGTCGCAGTTGAATCGCAGTGTCGAATCACGTCAGGACAAACGTCCGATGATGTCGGATCTGCGTGAATCCGGCGCCATCGAGCAGGACGCGGATCTGATTCTGTTCATCTATCGTGACGAGGTTTACAACCCCACTAACGAAGCGAGCAAGGGCAAGGCAGAAATCATTATCGCCAAACAGCGCAACGGCCCCACGGGGTCGGTGACGCTGACCTTCCTGGGGCGTCATACGCGGTTTGAGAACTATGCGGGCGGGGATCAGTACTGACGATTCAAAATCTAAATCTTCAGCCACGGATTTCACAGATGAACACGGATAACATCCGCCACGGAAAAAATCTGTGTTTATCTGTGAAATCTGCGGCAAAAAAGTTTTTGAATTTTCAAAGCACTTCCCCCGCATGATCGGCAAGCCGTGAACGCTCGCCGCGCATCAACGTCACGTGCCCGCTGTGTAGCCACCCTTTCATGCGATCGACCACATAGGTAATGCCTGAGCTGCCTTCGGTGAGATAGGGCGTGTCGATCTGCGAGATGTTGCCGAGGCAAACCACCTTGGTGCCGGGCCCGGCGCGCGTGATCAGCGTTTTCATTTGCTTGGGCGTGAGGTTTTGCGCCTCGTCGATTTCCAGATATTTATTGAGAAAGGTGCGGCCGCGCATGAAATTGAGCGACTTCACCTTGATGCGCGAACGAATCAAATCGCGTGTCGCGGCGCGTCCCCATTCGCCGGCAGCGTCGTCGGTTTTGTTGAGTACGTCGAGATTGTCTTCGAGCGCGCCCATCCACGGATTCATTTTCTCTTCTTCGGTGCCGGGCAAGAAGCCGATGTCTTCGCCCACCGGCACGGTGACGCGCGTCATGATGATTTCGCTATAGAGCTTGGTCTCCAGCGTTTGCATCAGGCCGGCGGCCAGCGTCAGCAGCGTTTTGCCGGTGCCTGCCTGACCTAACAGCGTGACGAAATCAATGTCCGGATTCATCAACAGGTTGAGCGCGAAGTTTTGTTCGCGATTGCGCGCGGTAATGCCCCACACGTTATTGCGGGTGTGACTGTAATCCTTGAGCGTTTGCAGAATGGCGGTTTTGCCGCTGACTTCGGTGACCTTCGCCTGAAAGGGTTTGTCATCATCAAGATAGACCATTTCATTGACCAGCAGGCTGCCGCACACAGGGCCATGCACGCGATAAAACGTGTGGCCAGACTGCTGCCACGACTCCATATTCTTGCCGTGAGATTCCCAGAATCCCTTGGGCAGGGCGCGCGTGCCGGTATATAAAAGATCGGTGTCTTCCAGCACCTTGTCGTTGAAATAAACCTCGGCGGCAAAGCCCAGCGCGCGCGCCTTGATGCGCATGTTGATGTCTTTCGACACCAGTATCACTTGCCGCTTGGCCTGTTGTTCCTGCAAGTGGTTGACCACGGCAATGATTTGATTGTCGGCTTTGCCACTGGGCAATTTCGCGGGCAGCTCGGCGTTGATCGCCTCCGTCTGAAAAAATAATCGTCCCCTGGCGTTTTTGTCGCCGTGCGTGGATAGGGCAATGCCTTGCGTGATATCAACCGAAGCATGGCCGATCAACTCATCGAGATAACGGCTCGCTTGACGCGCATTGCGCGAGACTTCGGACATGCCTTTTTTGTGATCGTCGAGCTCTTCAAGGGTGGCCATCGGAATGAACAGATCATGTTCCTCGAAGCGGAACAGGCTGGTGGGATCGTGCATCAAGACATTGGTGTCGAGCACGAATAACTTGGTGGAGGCATGTAGACGGGTGACGTTGGAACTCGCGGCGGGGGTGGACGACGTGGACGAAGCAGGTGACGCGGGTTTGCGTTGGATCATGAGATTCCTTGTGATGATGAGTCTAAGCGAGTCTTCGCCTAACTATTTGTTTTTACAGGGATTTTATGAATTCCAGCACCTCCGGTGCATGGTCCGGCACTTTCACCCCGCGCCATTCGCGGCGTACCGTGCCACCGGCGTCAATCACGAAGGTGCTGCGCTCGATGCCGCGCACTTTTTTACCGTACATGTTTTTCATTTTGATGACAGCGAACGCTTTGCACGCGATTTCATCGGCGTCGGACAGCAACTCAAACGGAAAATTCATCTTGGATTTAAAGTTCTCGTGCGACTTCAAGCTGTCGCGCGAGATGCCGTAAATCGCGCAACCCAGCTTCTTGAACTGCGCATGCAAGTCGCGAAACTGAATGCCTTCGTTGGTGCAGCCGGGTGTATTGTCTTTGGGGTAGAAATACAGTACCCACGCATGACCAAGGGTCGCCGCACTGCGGAAGGGCGTGCCGCCTGTGGCTGCGATTTCAAATTCGGGAACGGGCTTATCGAGCATATTTTTCGTAAATCTCCGCCAGCACTGTGAACTGAATACTGAAGCAAATGCGAGGGTTACGCAACTGAGCTACGCAATGGCCGCGCCCTGTAATGCCAGCGTGCCGCTACGTCCCGGAATTTCGCCGTCCACTACCGCATGCCGCGGCAGCGCCGGGAAATCCAGCGCTTGCGCGTAATCGCGCAGCGAAGTCAGCGTGTAGCCTTGCGCGCGCCAACCGCTTAACAAGTCTTCAAAGACAGGACTCAGCCGGTTGCCTTCCAACTCTGCGTGCAGCGTGTAGACATGGCCGGCAGCCGTAGTATGTTCCGTAAGCTTAAGCAGGTGGCGCGCAACGTTATTTTCATTCAGCCCGTCGTTGCCGATAAGTTCATCCAGCGTGGGCAGCGTGGTGGGCAATTGCGGGCATGCAATTGCGCGGCCTTCAATGACGGGAATAAAAGGCTGGCTGCCTCGGGTATCCGAGCAGTAACGAAACCCCATCTCCGCAGTGAGCCGAAACGCGTGCGCGTTCATCTGCCAGCCCGCCGCGCCGTGCGTTTGAGCGGGCTCTCCAAATACGCTTTCAAAACGGTCGCGGGCACGTTGCATTTCGCGCCGGGTCCAGGACTCATTCGCGCCAGTCACCCGGTCTTGCCATTCGACATGGTCGTGGGTATGAATGCCGGCCTCGTGGCCCGCATCGCGCACGCTGCGCATCAGCGGCGCACACAGGCGGCTGATATCGGGGCCCGGCAGCAGCGTGCCGTAGAGCAGGGTCTTGAAGCCGTAGTTGGATACGACCGAGGTGCGGGACACTTTCTGCAAAAATCCACGACGGAAAATGCGTCGTATTGCACGTCCGGTGTGATCGGGACCGAGGCTGAACAGAAAAGTGGCGCTGGCCTTGTGGCGTTCCAGGATGCGTAGCAATCGCGGCACGCCATCACGTGTGCCGTGATAAGTATCTGCATCGATTTTAAGTGCGAGATTCAAGGGGGTGTCCGGGGAGGATGCGTCGCTATGCGTCTGCGAAATATTTTGCAAGGAATGCCCTGTTATCATACTCGATCAGGTGCGGTTCACGCAGCACGTGCGGCAGAGGGAAGCGCGCTAAAAAACGGAGCTTTGAAAATTGAAAGTTTGTGTCATTGGTACGGGTTATGTGGGGCTGGTGACGGGGGCGTGCCTCGCGGAGACCGGGCATTTCGTGACTTGCGTGGACAACGATTCCGCCAAAATGCGCAAGTTGAAGCAAGGCGTTATCCCGTTCTATGAGCCGGGCCTGGCGGACATGGTGCGGCGTAACAGCCGCGAGCGGCGCCTGCTTTTCACGGCATCGCTGGCCGATGTTGCGGCGAGCACGGAAGTATTTTTCATAGCCGTGGGCACGCCGCCTTCAGCCAATGGCTCATCGGACATTCGTCAGGTGCTGGCGGCGGCCGCGGATTTGGGCCGCGTGATGTCGAAGCCGGTGACGATAGTCGCCAAATCCACCTCACCGGTGGGCACTGCCGAGCGCATTCGCAAAACCATACAGCGTGAACTCAAACGCCGGGGCAAGGCGTTTGAATTTGATCTGGTCAGTAACCCGGAATTTCTCAAGGAAGGCGATGCGATCAACGACTTCATGCGCCCCGATCGCGTGATCGTCGGTGTGGACAACGCACGCGCGGCACAACAGATGCGTCAACTTTACGCACCGATTATCCGTGGTCACGAGCAGTTGCTGGTGATGGGCGTGCGTGATGCCGAAATGACCAAATACGCCGCCAACGCCATGCTGGCCTCGCGCATTTCGCTGATGAACGAAATCGCCAATCTGTCGGAGTGCGTGGGTGTGGATGTCGAAAACGTGCGTCTGGGCATCGGCTCGGATCGGCGCATAGGCTATTCGTTTATCTATCCGGGTTGCGGTTACGGCGGCTCCTGTTTCCCGAAGGATGTGAAATCACTGGTGTATCAGGCCAAGCGGCATAAATTGAAGCCGCGCGTAATGCAGGCCGTTGATGATACGAATGAGGCGCAGAAGTTGCGTTTGTTCGAGAAAATTCGCGCTGAGTTCGGCCCCCAGCTAAAGGGGCGCGTGTTTGGCCTGTGGGGAATTTCATTCAAACCGGGCACGGACGATCTACGTGAAGCGCCGGCGCTGGTGTTGCTTGACAAACTTGTCGCGGCGGGTGCGCGCGTGTGCGCGTACGATCCCATGGCCATGGACAACGCCCGGCGTATGCTGCCGGCAAAATGGTTTAGTGCGAAATCGCTTACATTCGCGAAAGATCAGTATGCGGCAGCCAAGGGCGCGGACGCCTTGATTCTGGTGACGGAATGGGAGTCGTTTCGCTCGCCTGACTTTGAGCGTCTGAAAAAGACCATGCGCGGTGCGCTGATTGTGGACGGACGCAACCAATATCACCCGGACGCCGTGCGCGCGGCGGGATTTCGCTACATGGGAATCGGTCGTTAGCCCTGCACGGGAGCAGCTACGCAAAGTGTATGCGGTTGGCGTCGTAGATATGCTTAAACGCCTCGCGCATGCCGGTGTGAGGCTTCCAGCTCAAGTCGCGGCAGGTGTTGTCTATTTTGGGCACGCGGTTACGCACATCCTCATAGCCTTCGCCGTAATAACTGGCCGCCGGGATGGAAACCAGCCGCACTTTTTTCGCGCGCTCGCTTAAGTCAGGGTCAGCACGGGCGACATCCAGCATCAATTTTGCCAATTGCCGCACTGACAGGTCATTATGCGGATTGCCGATGTTGTAAATTTGCCCACTGGCGACACCACGTGGATTCTTGATGATACGCATCAGGGCGTCGATGCCATCATCGATGTAAGTGAACGAGCGCCGCTGTGATCCGCCGGCGACGAGTTGTATCGCTTGGCCGCGAACGATCTGCCCCAGAAATTGGGTCACCACGCGCGCGCTGCCGGGACTGCTGGCGTGCAAATCGTCCTGCCTCGGTCCTATCCAGTTGAACGGGCGAAACAGCGTGAAATCCAGGTTGTGCTGCATGCCGTAACCCCAGATCACCCGATCCATCAATTGCTTCGAGCAGGAATAAATCCAGCGCGGCTTGTTAATGGGGCCCAGCACCAGTTGCGAAGTATGCGGATCGAATTCGCGATCCGTACACATGCCATAGACTTCTGAAGTTGAAGGGAAAATCAGGCGCTTGTCGTGCTTAACGCAGGCGCGCACGATGGGCAGATTGGCTTCAAAGTCGAGCTCGAACACACGCAGCGGGTCTTTCACATAGGTTGCCGGCGTAGCGATAGCCACCAGCGGCAGCACTACATCGCACGCACGCACCTGCCGCTCGATCCATTTCATGCTGGTAGTTATGTCGCCTTTTTGGAAGTGAAATCGCTTATGTTTTAGTAAGCCAGTGATTCTGTTCGTGCTTATATCCATGCCATAGACTTCCCAGCGCGTAGTGGCGAGGATGCGCTGGACAAGGTTGTGGCCGATGAAGCCATTGACGCCAAGGATCAGTATTTTTTTCATGTGGCGCCGGTGAGTTGCGGATTATTTGCGTAACGGGGCGAGCGTTCCGCCCAAAGTTTTTTGAAAGTTCAAGGGCGTTAACGGCTTGCCATCGAATTCTGCAAGCGTCACCCGCAGCAGCCCGCCATCGCTGCAACGCAAATGCGGGTGACCATCTTGTAGCAGCAGCGCGGGTTGTTCGGTGATGCTCACGGTAACGCCAAGGTTTAGCGTTCCCAGCAGGTTAAGGCGCTTGCCGTTTAAATCGCAGAAAGCGCCGGGGTAGGGCGGCGCCACCGCACGTATCAGGTTATGCACCTGCGCCGCGCTCCAGTTCCAGTCGATGCGACCGTCTTCAGGCTTGCGACCGCCATGGTAACTTCCGGTGGCAAGATTCTGCGGCGTCAATGCCGCGGTGCCGTTGACCAAACGGGGCAGCGACCGGTGCAGTACGATTTCAGCAGCGACGGTAACTTTGCGAAATACATCAAGGGCGATGTCGTTGGGCAGTATCGGCACCGCGAGCTGATCGACGAGACGCCCGGCGTCCGGTTTGGCGGCCATTTCGTGCAACGTCGCGCCGGTTTCCCGCTCGCCCTGAATAATCGCCCAATTCACCGGCACGCGCCCGCGATACTTGGGCAGCAGCGAACCATGCATATTAAAGGCGCCTTTGCGCGCGTGCGTCAGCAATTCGGGCGGCAGCATGAAGCGGTAATAAAACGAAAACAGGAAGTCGGGTTGCAAGGCTGCCACAGATTCAATCAATCCCGCTTGGCCGCCGTTAGCCACCAGCGTGACCGGGATGCCATGCAAGCGCGCGAGCTCAGCGACGCTGCCGAACCAGATGTTCTCGGCGGGATCATCCGCGTGGGTGTATACGTGACGCACATCCATGCCGCGCGCGAGCAGCACGCTCAGGCAGCGCACGCCCACATCGTGATAGGCAAACACAACCGCGCTGGTCATACCTTGATTCCGACGCTTGATTCGGAGCTGCGTTGTGCGCTGCGCTGTTCAAGCACGGCATCGATCAGGTAGCGCGGACGGCCGCGCACTTGCTCATAAATGCGCCCGACGTATTCGCCAAGAAGGCCCAGCCCGAACAGCACGATGCCTATCAGGAAGAACTGCAAAATATCGCGGTCCCACATGGCCTGCAGTCCCTGCCAGAAGCTGCCGGATTGGATCCAGCGGCTGATCATAACCACCAGATAGACGGCCATGGTACTCAGAGAAACCACAATGCCGAGTATTGAAAACACCTGCAACGGCGCAATTGAAAATCCGGTCATCAGGTCGAAGTTCAGACGCATCAGCTTGTACATCGAATATTTTGAATCGCCGGCCGAGCGCTCCTCATGTGCGACTTCTATTTCCGTTGGGTTGCTCGCAAACGTGTAAGCCAGCGCGGGAATGAAGGTGTTGACCTCGCGGCAACGATTCAGCGCGTTGACAATACCGCGGCTGTAGGCGCGCAGCATGCAGCCCTGGTCCGTCATCTTGATATGCGTGGTGCGTTCGCGAATGGCATTAATGATGCGAGAGGGTATGCGCCGAAAAACGGAGTCCTGACGATTTTTGCGGATGGTGCCCACGTAATCAAAGCCTTCGTGCATCTTGGCCACCAGCGCGGAAATTTCTTCGGGCGGGTTCTGCAAGTCGGCGTCGAGTGTCACCACGATGTCGCCACGGCTGTATTCAAAGCCGGCCATGATCGCCATGTGCTGCCCGTAATTGCCGGCAAGCAGCACCACGCGGGTGGTGTCAGGCCGCGCGTCAAACTGCGTGCGCAATACCGCGGTGGAACGGTCGCGGCTGCCATCGTTGACGAAAATAATTTCGTATTTCAACGCCAGTTTGTCGAGCGCGGGGTAAAGGCGCGCGAACAGCGCGGGCAGCGCAAGCTCTTCGTTATAAACCGGAATAATTACAGAAAGTTCAATCATATCAAATAGTTACGGTTATTTCTGTCGTCGCGCGCCGGCGAAGATTTCCGCGCAGGCGCGGCATACGCGATCCACGTCGCTGATGCGCATGGCAGGGAACAGCGGCAGCGTCACTGTCGCAGCGCCGATCTGTTCAGCATTGGGAAAATCGCCCAGCGCGTTACCCATGACGCGATAAAAAGTGAACAGATGCAGCGCGGTGTAATGAATACCCACGCCGATGCCGCGTGCCGCCATTTGCGCGATGAATTCGGCGCGGCTGATAGTGAGCTCATCGAGCGGCAACAACGGCGCGAACATATGCCAGCTATGACCTTCATCGTCACGCGCGGGCAATAGCATGCCGGGCTCGGTACGCAATTGTTTAAAGTAACGCATCGCCAGCGCCCGTCTGCGGGCGTTGAACTGCTCTAACCGGCGCAACTGCCCGAGACCCACGCAAGCCGCAACGTCGGTCAGATTGTATTTGCCGCCGGCTTCCACCACATCAATATTGCCTTGCGCGTCGCGCTGTATGCCGTGAAACCGTAAAACGTCCACGCGCTTCGCTTCATTGGGATCAGCAAGACTCAGTGCGCCGCCTTCTATGGTGGTCATGTTCTTGTTGGGGTGAAAGCTGAAACACACCAGGTCACCGAAACTTCCGATGCGCCGGCCTTTCCAGGCGGAGCCGATAGCGTGCGCCGCGTCTTCCACTACGCGCAGCCCTTTGCGTTTGGCAAGCTTGTAGAGCGCATCCATATCCACCGGCAGGCCCGCGAAATGTACCGGCATGATGACTTTGGTGCGCGGCGTAATCGCGGCCTCGGTCTTGGCGATGTCGATGTTGCGGGTAGCGAGATTCACATCCACGAACACGGGTTTTGCGCCCAGTCGCACCACCACATTGGCGGTGGCGGCGAAGGTCATCGCGGGAACGATCACTTCATCGCCGGGGCCGACGTTGCACACTTGCAGCGCCACCTCCAGCGCACCGGTGGCCGAGGTAAAGGTGCGCACCGCGCGTCCGCCCAGGTATTCGCTCAGCGCAAACTCGAACGCCTGCACGTTGGGGCCGGTAGTTATCCAGCCGGAGCGCAGCACGTCACCGACAGCGCGTAGGGTGGCTTCGTCTATGCTGGGGCGCGTGAACGGCAGGAACACTGGTTTTTTTGCAGCACTTGTTTTTTTTGCCATGGTTACGTTGTCAACTTCTAGCCACAATAAACACACCCAGAATAATCACGCCGATACCCACCATACGCGTGAGCGTCACCGCTTCACCAAACAAATACCAGGCGGCTGCGGCGTTTAACACATAACCCACCGACAGCATGGGGTAGGCGATGCTCACTTCCACACGCGACAACGCCATGATCCACACCACTACGCTGACGACATAACAACCCAGGCCGCCCACGATATACGGCTGCGTGGCGAGCTTCCAGCCGACCGGCAGCAAATTGCTCGTTGAAAACTCGAAAGCGCCCACGGCATTGGTGCCGGCTTTCAACAAGAGTTGCGCCACCGCATTGAGCAACACGCCACACATGACCAGCGTAAACGACAGGGCGCTCATGGCCTGATTCCCCTAACGTACTGTTCGTACTATTTTGCCGCGTCGGGTTTTTTGACCACGACGTGCCTGATATTTCTACCGATTACTTGCATCTGCAAACCATCCTTTTCGAGCT
>JANMXV010000466.1:0-4669 GCA_031381325.1 Betaproteobacteria bacterium
CACAGAGGTCACAGAGGTCACAGAGGTCACAGAGAATAATGGCACTATTTTAAGCTGCTGGAGAAATTGTAGTTGTAGTTGGGGTTCGCAAGCTCACCCCAACTGCTTACGATCTAATCCACCTTCGCGCCCGACAGCTTCACCACCTTCGCCCACTTCGCAATATCGTTGCGCATCACAACGCCAAAGGCTTCCGGCGTGCTGCCCACTACATCGCCGCCGTCGAGCGCGATGCGTTGCTTCATGTCTTCGGTACGCAGGCTTTTGACAATCTCCGCGTTGAGCTTCATCACGATGTCGCGCGGTGTTCCCGCCGGCGCCAGCACACCGTACCACGCGGTGGCTTCGTAGCCCGGCAAGCCCGCCTCCGCGATGGTCGGCACCTCAGGCGCCGATGCGGAGCGCGTGAGCGTTGTCACCCCCAGCGCACGCGCCTTGGCGCTTTTCATCGCGGGCAGCGCCGGCGGCAGATTGGGCAACGCCAGCATCACCTGCCCTGAAATCACACCCAGTACCGCCGCCGGCGCACCCCTGAACGGCACATGCACCAGGTTCAACCCCGCCAGGGTGCGAAACAACTCGCCGGAAAGATGCGCCGTGCTGCCGTTGCCGCCGGAACCAAACGACAGTTCTCCGGGCCGCGCACGTGCCAGGGCGATGAGTTCCTTGACATTTTTCGCGGGCAGCGAGGGATGCACAATCAACACGTTGGGTGCGGTGGACACCAGCGACACCGGCGTGAAATCGCGCAGCGGATCGTAGCTCAATTTGGGATACAGGCTGACGTTAACCGCGTGCGAACCGGCGTTCGCCATCATCAGCGTGTAGCCGTCGGGCGGCGACTTGGCGGCGATTTCAGACCCGATGATGCCATTTGCGCCCGGCCGATTGTCGATAATGACGGACTGACCGAGCGCCTCTGCGAGTTTCTGGCCGATGGCGCGCGCCATAATGTCGGGCCCGCCGCCCGGCGTGGAACCGACGATGATTTTAATGGGCTTTGACGGATAGCCCGGCTGTCCCCAAGCGCCGCCCGCCGCCGCGCATAGACCCATCCACACTATCGGTGCAAAAAAACGCTGATTCATAGCGGCGCATGGTAGCACCATCCCTATATACGAATTGGTTTCAAATCTGCGCTCACACCCCGTCGCGCGCTGCTGTATCATAGGCTTGCCAAAAGTAAAAGGCTGAGGAGAATGGCTTATGGGTTTCTACATTTTTTATGTGGTCGCGATTGTTGTTCTGATTCTGCATTTCACCGGCTGGCTCAAGCGTAACAATCTGGAATGGATCGTGCTGGTGGTTGCGGTAGCAACCTTTCCCGCGGTGTATTTTTTGCGCTAGAACGGCCTCGCGTTATTTCAGCAGCAAACTCGCCCCGCTCAACAACAGCATCACCGCCAGCACTTTGGTAAACGTCTCGGGGCTGATGTGGGCGTTTATTTTTTCACCCACCCACGTGCCCAGCAGCATGAACGGCAGCATCGCCGCCACCAAAGCCAGCGTGCTTTGCGTGTAGTAGCCCGCCAGCGTGTAACCGCCAATGCGTGCAATCATTTCCACAAACCACAGTACCGCCAGCGTCGCTCGGAATTCCGCCTTGCCCACGCCGCGGCCGTGCATATAAATCACTACCAGCGTGCCACCGCCGCCTCCGAACATTGAGTCAATAAAGGCGCCCAGAAAACCCAGCGGCGCGGCCCACTTTTCGGATAATTGCAGTTGCTTCACGCCCACCCACTGCGCGATCAGCATGTAGGCCGCGTAGGCCAGCAGAAATCCGCCCAATAGTTTGAGCAGCAAGCGGTTATCCAGCATCGTAAACAAATACAAACCACCGGCCACGCCCACCAGCGTGGGCAATAGCAAGCGCTTGAACTCGTCCCACAAAACCTGATGGCGGTCGCGCAGGGTCAAAAAAATGAACAACACGAACACGATCAGCGCGGTAGCCGGCACCACGGTAGACATCGGCAACAGAAAAACGAGCAAAGGTGTAGCCACCAACCCTGCGCCAAAGCCGGACATGCCGCGCACCACGTAGGCGCCGAACACCACGCCGGCGGCCCACATCAATTGCATCGTTGAAAAAGCGTCGAGCATGCTATTTCACAATGAGCAGAATGCCGCTGATGAAGATCACGCAACCCACGACTTGGTTAAACCGGCGCTGATCGAATCGCTGCACGATGCGATTGCCCAGATAGCCGCCAAGCAGCATCAGCGGAAAGCCGATAGCGACCAGGGTCAACGTCGCCGGGGTGTACATACCCATGGCGGCATAGCCGGTAATGCGCGTAAAGCCCAGCACGATCATCAGCATGGTGAGAGTGGCGCGGAAGCGGTCTTTTTCAATTTTCAGCGCGTTGAGATACATCACGAACACCGGCCCCGCCGCGCCGCCGAACAGCGAACCTATCGCGCCGCCGACGACGCTCAACACGGCGGCGATCGGCGTGAGCCAGCGCCGCGGGATGGCCGGCATTTCCCCGGACGAGTAAAGCATGTACGCGGCATACGCCATTATGAAAACGCCGAATACGCGTTTCAAGGGCTGGGAATCGACATGCGCCAGTAACGCAATGCCGATGGCGGCGCCTACGACCGCGTACGGCGCAATGCGCGCGAGCTCCCGCCATTCGACCTTGCGCCAATTGCTGCTGCCGTACAGCAATGATGCGATAGTGTTGAGAGCAGAAGTGAATGGCACTACGACCGGCAGCGGCGCTATCAGCGCGAGCAGCGGCACTGCCACGATGCCGCCACCGAATCCCGCGCCGCCACGCACCGCGAATCCCAGTGTGACCGCGAAGGCAAACAATGCGTAATCGGCTACGCTGAAAGTGTCCATATCAGCCTGCCGCCGCCGCGCGCCGTGCGCCCGCCGCAGTCAGCAGCAAAAACACAAAGCCGCCTATCGCAAACAGCGACAACAGCCCGAAGGTAAACGTGTAACTGCCGTTCATGCGGTAGATTAACGCAAACAGCGCCGGACCTATCAGTATCCCCGCAAAGTTCCACACCATCGCACCGCTGGTCGCTACGCTCACCTTGCCCTGCGGACTCAGCCGCGCAACCTCGGCGAGAAACAAACCGTTCCATCCGATGGCCGACGCGCCAAACACCAGAAACAGCAACGCGGTTAGTAACCGCGACCATTGCGGTGTGACCAACGCCATCATCAAGCAACACACCACCATCACCGCACTCATTTTGATCAACAGCCCCAGGCAGTTGCCGAAACGGTCCGCGATCCAACCCCATGCGATGCGCCCCGCCACACCCGCGCCCTGCGCCACCGAAAGCATCACGCCCGCCGCGACCAAGCCATAGCCCGCCTCCTGCACCAGCATGGTCACGGCAAACGAACTCAGGCAAAGCTGCACACCCGACATAAACAGCGACGCCACCGACAGCCAGCGCAGCTCCGGAAATCGCCAAAGTAATATCATGCCTTCGCGCGCCTGCTGCCTGACACCACCGGCCCGCGGACTGCGATCATCGTCCCATGTTGCGCGCACACCCTGCAAAGTAAAAATCATCACCACCGCGAACAACATCACCAGCGCGATTGCCCACTTCCACCCAAACATCAAAGTCACCGGCGGCGCCACCAGCGCCATGATCATCCAGCCCGCAGGCACGCAGGTCTGCTTGATCGAAAACACCAAATTGCGATGCTTCGGCGGACTAAAGCGGAACAATATGTGCGCGCCTGCCGGCGTCATCACGCTCATGGCTGCACCGAGCAAGATCGAAGCCGCCACAAGCGCAGCGATTCCCGACAGCAACGCCAGTGCCAGCGCGAACACACTCAGCAGCAAGCCCGCTTGTATCGCCCGGCAAGCGCCAAAGCGCGTCACCATCCACGTGAGAAACGGCGATGAAATGGCCGCCACGCCGTAGATCAGACTCATCTGGTAACCAATGAGCGAAGCCTCCACGCCCAACTCGACCGCGAGTTTGGGTGCGATCACGGGGAATACTGCGATGCCCATTACCGTGCCGATTTGTGCCAAGGTGGTCAGGGCTACTACCGTAATCACCGTCTTAGACGGAATCACGGTCGACGCGGGGTTAACGGGCACGAGGGGCGGGAGGATGGTAATGCATGGGAGAGCAAATTATAGCTGTGCTGCGTTCCTTCTGGCGGGAATGATGCACCAACAGAAGCAGAGCAATCGGTAATGGGAATTCGGCTGCCTTAAGGGGATAGAGGTCCACCTAAAGTTCCCGTGCAAATAAGAAATGGCCAGGAGCTTTTACGTCTAGACGCTATATCTTATGGCGCGCCACATACCACCAAAGGGCCTGCAATGCTTGCAGGCCCTTTGGCTTTTGAGGGATGAAGGATTCTGGTTCAGCCCGCAGGTGCCCGGGAGGTTATCTCCTCCAATACTCGGGCAGGCTTAGGCGTGGGAACCCAATCGGGCGGATTCCAGAAAATGTGCGGGCTGATTTCATCGACGCTGTTAAGCCCGAGCTGCGCCATGATACGGTCCATCTCGGTCTGGAAAATCTCGAGCGCGCGGTAGGCACCGGCTTCGCCGGCAGCGGCAGAACCATAAAGTGTAGGCCTGCCGGACATGACCATATCCGCCCCGACCGCGAGTGCCTTCACGATGTCCGAACCGCGTCTCGCACCGCTGTCGATAATGATCTTGAG
>JANMXV010000469.1:0-5866 GCA_031381325.1 Betaproteobacteria bacterium
TGTCGATGTGAAGCTCGCGCGCCGCGTGCGCGGTATCGATGCCATTCTGGGCGGCCACACGCACGACGGCGTGCCGGTGCCGGTAATCGTCAACAACGCCGGCGGCAAAACGGTTGTCACCAACGCCGGTTCAAACGGCAAATTTCTGGGTGTACTCGATCTGGAAGTAAACGCGAGTGGTGTTACGGGCTTTCGTTACCGGCTGTTACCGGTATTCGCCAACTTGCTGCCGCCCGACGCGCCAATGCAGGCGGTGATTGAGCGCGTGCGTGCGCCGTTCAAAGCAAAACTCGACGAGCCGTTGGCTGTTACCGAGGGCCTGCTTTACCGTCGCGGCAACTTCAATGGCACCTTCGATCAATTGATCCTCGACGCGCTGATGGCGGTGAAGGATGCCGAGATCGGTTTTTCGCCGGGCTTTCGCTGGGGCACGACGCTGCTGCCCGGCCAGACCATTCTGCGCGAGCACTTGATGGATCAGACGGCGATTACTTATCCGAGCGTAACGCTGAACGAGATTACCGGTGCGGACATCAAGGCCATACTCGAAGATGTGTGCGACAACCTGTTTAATCCGGACCCCTATCTGCAACAGGGCGGCGACATGGTTCGTGTGGGTGGCATGGCCTATACCTGCGATCCGGCTGCGGCCAACGGCAAGCGCATTTCGGATATGCGCCTTGACGGCAAGCCGCTGGACGCCGGCAAACGTTACAAGGTTGCCGGCTGGGCGCCGGTGGCGGAAGGCGCCACGGGAGAGCCGGCGTGGGATGTGGTTGAGCGCTACCTCAAGGACCGTAAGATCATCGCACCGCGAGCGCCCAACGTGCCGCGGCTTATCGGCATGGAAAAAAATCAAGGTCTGGTGTGAAACGCTGTACCGTAACGCTTGTCTTCGCTGTGATGTTTTGCGGTGCATTGCCGGCAAGCGCACTGGATGCCATACGTATATCGCCAAGCGTGTACTACATTCGCGGTGAAACGGGAGTGCCGTCACTGACAAACCGCGGCCACACTTCCAATGCGGGATTCGTAGTCACCAGCGAAGGTGTGGTGGTGTTCGACGCACTGGGTACGCCAGTACTCGGCAAGGAATTTATCGCAGCCATTCGCAAAGTGACGCAGGCGCCAATCCGGCGCATCATCGTCAGCCATTACCATGCGGATCACTTCTACGGCTTGCCGCCGTTCAAGGAGATCGGCGCGGAAATTTGGGCGCATCGTGCGGCGAGCGTCTATCTGAGTTCGGATGCCGCGCAACAGCGTCTTGCTGAACGGCGTACGTCGCTCGCGCCTTGGGTGGATGAGAAGATGCGCCTGGTACCAGCGGATCGCTGGGTGGACGGCGAAGTGTCCTTCAAGCTGGGTGGCTTCACCTTTCGCGTATTTCCGGTAGGCCCCGCGCACACGCCCGAGGACCTGGCCATGGTGGTCGACGAGGAAAACGTGCTGTTCGTCGGCGACCTGATGTTTACCGGGCGCATACCCTTCGTGGGTGAAGCCGACAGCAAGGCATGGATTGCTGCGATTGATCGAATCGTGAAATTCAATCCGAAGGTGATGGTGGGCGGTCACGGCGATGTGTCGCGCGATGCTGCGGCAGACCTGCGCCTGACGCGCGATTACCTGGTCTATCTACGTGAGAAAATGGGTGCGGCGGCGTTGGATCTCGAGGAATTCGACGTGGCTTACGCAAAGACCGACTGGACGCGCTTTTCGCATTTGCCGGCGTTCGAGGCAGCGAACCGGCGCAACGCATTTAATACGTATATCCGTATACAAGGAGGAGACAAATGATGACTTTCCTGAAACTTCGGCGTTTGCTGTGCCTGGCAGTCTTGATGCTGGGTGCCACCGGCTGTGCCAATACTGGGGGCGGTCCGGTTGGGCCGGACAAGGTGGTGTATCACCTTAACTCGGGTCTGGAGCAAGCCACTAACGGACTGCGCAACATCCGCAACCACCTCGAGGTGAACCCGAAAGCGCAAATCGTGGTGGTTACGCACGCGCAGGGTGTTGATTTCCTCATGAAAGACAAGAAGGATGCTAACGGCAATCCTTATGAGGTTACCGTACAGGAACTGAAAAACCAGGGCGTTCAGTTCGACGTTTGCCTGATTACACTGCGAAACCGAAAACTCGAGAAGACCCAGTTCATCGAAGAAGTGACTTTCGTGCCTTCCGGCGTAGCCGAGATCGCGCGGCTGCAGCAGCGCGAGGGATATGCCTACCTGCGGCCTTGACGGACGCCGGGGTCGCGTTCTGTCTCGCTGCGCTTAAGTTCGATAAAAGGAAGATTCATGAAAATCGTTAGCTTCGTCGCACTGCTGCTGTTCTGGTCGCACGCTGCCCTTGCCGCTTCCCCTGTTATCGTCGACGGTGCGTACGTCGCCGAAGCGCTCAAGCGTAACCCCATCGTGTGGGACGTGCGCGCCGCCGATACCTACGCCAAAGGCCATATCCCCGGCGCCATCAACATTGGCGACGCCGCCCGGGTTTTGCGCGACGAGAATACCGAGGACTTCATCGCGCTCGAGCGCATAGAGAAACTGCTCGGGGAGGCTGGGTTGGACCCCTCTCGCGAAATCATCATCTACGGCAGCCGCGGCACATGGAATGCGTATTTTGGCCTTTATACCATGCAGTATTTCAATGGCCGCAACGCGAGCGTCTACCACGATGGCATTGAGGATTGGACATCTTCTGGTCGTACGGTCAGCCGGGATGCGGCCAAGCTTTCGTCCGTTGCACTGAAATTGAGCGTCAATCAGGCGGCGGTGGTTTCCACAAAGGAAGTGATCGCACGGCTTAACAATCGGAATGTGCAAATAGTCGACGTGCGTACGCCGAAAGAGTTCAGCGGCGAGGACATCCGGGCCATTCGCGGAGGCCATATTCCAGGCGCACTCAACATACCCTACGAGCAGAATTGGATTGACCCTGAAACACCGCTCAAACTCGCGCGCAAGCAAGTCGCCGACAACGCCGGAATGTCGCTCAAACCGACTGCGGACCTGAAGAAGCTCTACGCCGCCCTCGACCCCAACAAGGAAACCATCGTTTACTGCCAGAGCGGCGTGCGTGCGTCGGAAACGGCAGGCATTCTGCTGCATCTCGGCTTCAAGAACGTGAAGATCTACGACTCGGCGTGGCTGGGCTACGGCAACACACTCGACGCACCGGCGGAGAGCGTGACCTTCTTCAACGTCGGCCTGCTCAATTCCAGGATGTCATCTCTGCAATCCCGCATTGAGCAGCTCGAAAAAGAGCTCGCCGGCGCAAGAGCAGGGAAATAATTTTCTCCCTGCACGCGCCATGCCGCCGAGGGGGCGCGCCCGTGGGGCGAATTTCTAAATCAGGTCGCGATGCGCATGCGCCGGAGGATGCGCATCGCGAATTGAGGCTAATGCAGATGTTTACCGCGCGGATGCAGCGGAATCACCGTCGATGAGCCGCTCTGCTCCGACGCCGGTTGCTTGGGCGGCTGGATTTTTCCGAACATATCGCTGATCAGCGTGGCGACCTGATCGACTTCGGGTTTGCCGAGGTGGCGTGACAGCAAATGCGTCGCGTCCTCCACCACGCACTGCCGGCGAAACTCGTGTATGGCCTCGGGGGTGGGCCCGACAAACACCTGAAAGAATTCGTCGTCGCCGTGATCCGGATAATAGGTCACTTCAATTTCCGAGGCATATTCAGTGAGCGGGCCGACATTCTGAATGGCCGCGCCCAGCTTGTCCTGAAAATTACGGCCGACTTCACCGGTCCAGCAGATGTTGAGCGTGCGCTCCTGCGCGTCGAATGCGATGCCGGGCTCCTCGCGCTCCAGACTGTGCGCATCGGCCAGCGTTTCGACATCGAGGTATTCGAGCCACGGCCGCAAGGCCTGCTCAACCTGTTTCAGGCGCACGCCTTTGCACAAAAAAACTGAGCCGTGTACGTGTACTTCCGTTCTCATGAGCACCCCAATGTAACCGGCCCGCGCAATCAGCGGGGCCGTAAGCGCATTATAACGTACTCAAAATAAATTCAATAAAAACAACTAGTTAGTTATTCTAAAACCGAGCTCCACGAGCATCGCAGCCATCTGCGTCTGTTCCTGTGCGAGATGCGCGCGTAGTGCCGTTCCCGTCACCAGCATCGGCGTCCAGTAGTGCTGCTCGAGATCGTGCGCCCATGATGCCGCACGCGTCGCGCGGGTCAGCGCAAATTCCCAGTATGCGATTTGATCGGCGCCAATTGCACGCGCGCCATGCACCCCGCGCCATGCACCCAGTGTGCAGGGCACACCGAGTTCCAGCCACGTCGGCGTTTGCGCATACCACCTGCCCAGGCGTGTGGGCGCGGACACCGCCAATGCGCGCACAGTGCCGGCTTCGAGTTCTTTCACAGCGCTGGCTGCGGTAACGGCCGCGACGTCGGCGTTACCCGCCACCACATCGGCCACGGCGTCGAGCGCGGAATCGAATACGCGTATCACCGGCGCGCGCACGTCGCCGCCGGCGTGAAGAGTCACCTGCGCCAGCGCCATATGGTTCGGGTTACCGGCGGCGGTGGACAGCGCCACCGTGACTTTGGCCGCGCTGCCGCGCAAACGTTTGGCCAAGTCGCCGGCACTGCGGTACGAACTGTCGCTGCGCGTAACAAACGCGATGTATTCGTTGTATAGAAGCGCCAGCGGCGTATAGCTGTCGTGGTTGAAAGCAGCCACGCCGGTCAGATAATCAGTCGTCAGATTCGGTGAACTGATGCACAGCACATGCGCGTCACCCCCGCGCGCATCCATGCTCGTCCACACTTTGCGTGCGCCGTCGCCGGGGATGTTGACGACTTTGGCGGGCATCTGTTGCGATGCAAGCGCATTCGCCAGCGTGCGCGCGGTGCGATCAAGACCGCCGCCGGGCGGCGTGCCGGCGAGGATTTCAATCTCGCGTTGAGGCTGCCAGCCTTCAGTTATCACAATTCATCACAGTTTGAACAATCGTCCCGCGCCGGGCACATCGCGCGTGTCGTTCATCAGGCGCAGCATTTGCCACATCATCGAGGCATTGCTGGTGACCACCGGCAGGCCGTATTTTTGCTCAATGCCATCGATGATTTCCAGCGTACGAAAATTCGAGCAACTGATGAAAATGGCTTCGGTTTCCGGGCGCATCACTTCATCCACCAGCGCGAGTATGCGTTCACGCGTGATCGTCGAATGCGCCTCCGTGCTCAAGCCCTGCATCGCCAGCACCTCGAAGCCATCGGCGGTGAGGTATTGCTTTAGTCTTTGGTTCAGCCACGGCGCGTAGGGCGAGGCGAGACTCAGGCGCTTTGCTCCCAGCGCGCGCAGTGCATCGGTGATGGCGCGCGACGAGGTGGCGCAGGGGATGCCCGTTTCAGCCTTAATGCGCTCGGCCAGCGCCTTATCCTCGGCGGGTGTGTGCAAAAAGCCGCTGGCGGTGCAGCCGTAGCCGATGACGTTCACCTTTGCGTGCGCCAGCAATTTTGCTGCTTCAGGCGCCTGCGTTGAGAGCCCCATCAGCTTTTTTTCCGTGTCTGCGGTGTGCGGAATGCGCATCGAGTGGACGGACGCGCCGGCGCCTCCATTAGTAGCCAGGCGCTGCGTTTCGTATTCCATCACCGTGTTCCACGACGGTACGATGATGCCGATTTTTTGTTGCCAAGTATCCATTACAATCCTTGTCGTTTTCCTTGCGCGAAGGATAGCAGATACTTTAGGCTACTCGCGAACCCATAGGAGTAAACCCATGAACACGCCGCACACGTTGTTGCTTGCGCTGATGACCGTGACCGTTACTCCGGTGTTGGCGCAGCCTGCTGTTACAGAGCCTGTCCTGAGCTTGTCGAAGGGATCAGGACA
>JANMXV010000475.1:0-3195 GCA_031381325.1 Betaproteobacteria bacterium
TTTGCTCTGTGTGCTCTGTGACCTCTGTGGCTAAATGTTTTTGAATTTTTGTTAAGGAGAAAAACATGTACGGATGGCGCGGACGCATAGGCTTGCTGGTTCCCTCGATCAACACCACCATGGAAACGGAGTTCTGGAAGATCGCGCCGCCCGGCGTATCGGTGCATACCGCGCGCATTGCCGGCGGACGCGAAGGCACGCCGGAAACATTGCGTGGCATGGAAGACGCCAGCAAAGCGGCTGCGCGTGACGTAGGCATGGTCGAACCCGACGTGGTGGTCTATGGCTGCACCAGTGGCAGCTTTTTTGAAGGCCCGGCCTGGAACAAAAAAATCAGCGAACAGCTCACTGCGATTACCAAGGCGCCGACGGTTACCACGGCGGGCGGCATGGCGGCGTGCTTGCAGGCGGGCGGTTTCAAAAAGGTGGATATCGTGACGCCGTATGTCGAAGTGACCAACGAGCGGCTCAAGCATTTTCTTAAAGCGCACGGCATCGACGTGGTGAAGCTCGGCAGCTTCGACATGCTCGACATGTTTGACCACGCCAAGATTCAGCCGGAAGAGATTTACCGCAAGGTCAAAGAACTTACCTCGTCCAAATCCGAAGCGGTGTTTGTCGCCTGCACGCAGTTGCGCGCGCTGGAAGTGCTGGATCAGCTTGAGCGTGATCTGGGCAAGCCGGTGTATTCGGCAGTGCAGGCCTCGGCGTGGCAGGCCTATGACGTGATGGGGGTGGATCCGAAAATCATGGACTGCGGCAGCCTGCTGCGTAAATTGTCCGAACCCGGCGCGCAGAAGAAGCCGCTCAAAAAACTGCGCTCGGCGTAGCTGTGTTTTTGAGCATGGGAAACTGCACATCACCACTTCAAGACTCCCTCGCCCCGTCTTCGGGGAGAGGGTTGGGGTGAGGGGCTGCGTGCTTCCCCTACCCTCACCCCAGCCCTCTCCCGCCCCAGGGCGGGAGAGGGAGTTTCTTTGCGCTGTGTACGCAAGCACGTAAATCTCCATGATCTTCATGAGCCAAAGCGGCATCACCGACCGCACGCGCGACGCCGACTGGGCGCAGTGGTATTACGAGCATTTGCGCATCATGGCGAGCGTACCCGGTGTATTCTCGGCGCAGCGTTTCACCACGCTTACTCCCGGGCATTCGCCCTCGCTGGCGATGTATGGCGTGGCGTCGGCGGAGGTGTTCAAAGGCGAGTATTACCTGAGTGTGCGCGGCATGGGCGAGTGGCTGCCGTTGATCGACAAGCAATGGTATCGCCGTAATTTGTTTGACGGTTTGGAGGTCGCGCCGGCCGTGAGTGAAGATCAAGTGCTTCTGGTTGCGGATCGCGATGCGCCGGATGCCACGCTGGCGGCGCTATCGTTCACGTGGCTCAAGGTGGCGGGCATTGATCGTTCGACGCCTTATCGCGGTATTGCAGTGGCGGATAAAAACGCAGTACAGGCGCTGCCGCAAAACGTGAATATCAGCGTGGCTCTTTACGCACCCGCTTCGCGGCGATATGTGAACATGAAGGAGGCGATTCAAAAATGAAAACAACACTTATCCGCTGCTGGATTGCTGCGTTCGGCGCGGCGTGCGTGCTTTGCGCCACCGCCGCCCATGCCCAGGCCTGGCCCGCCAAAACCATACGCTGGATCGTGCCGTGGCCGCCGGGCGGCGGCGCGGATGTGTTGTCGCGCATTTTGCAGCCGTCGGTATCTGAAGCGTTGGGACAGCAAATCGTAATCGACAATCGCGGCGGCGCTGCCGGCAACATCGGTGCGGAGATTGCGGCGAAATCGCCGCCCGACGGCTACACCATTTTGTTCGCCTATTCGGGCACGCATTCCATCAATCCGCACATCTACCGCAAGATGCCGTTCAAGGAGAGCGATTTCGCGCCGATCATCTGGAACGCCTCCGTGCCGCAGGTGGTGGTGGTGCATCCGTCGTTGCCGATCAAGACACCGAAAGATATCGTCACGCTCGCCAAGTCGAAGCCCGATCAGTTTACCTATGGCTCCAGCGGCAACGGCGCGATCAATCATCTGGCCGGCGCGTTGTTCGCCTCAATGACCGGCGCGCCGCTGACGCACGTGCCCTATAAAGGCGGCGGGCCGGCGGCAATCGCGTTGATGGGCGGCGAAATCGCGATGATCTTCGGCGAGCCGGCCACTGTCGTACAGCATATCAAGGCGGGCAAAATGAAAGCCATCGCGGTGACCAGCGGCAAGCGCGCGCTGGCGCTGCCCGATCTACCGACGATGCAGGAGACCGGCATCGCGGGCTACGACGTGACCTCGTGGAACGGCATGCTGGCGCCGGCGGCAACGCCCGCCGACATCATCCGGCGGCTGAACAGCGAGTTCAATCGCATTATCAGCACGCCGGAAATGCGCAAGCGCATGATCGAAAACGGCTACGAGCCGGTGGGCGGCCCGCCGGAGAAATTCGGTGAATTCATACGCGCGGAAATCGCGAAGTGGGCGCCGGTGGTTAAGGCTGCGAATATTCGCGTTGATTAGGAGAACACGATGGCCAAAGGATTGCTGGTAGCCGGATTCAACTACAGCATGGTGGACGCAGGCGAATTCAACGATTGGTATGACACCGAGCATCTGCCGGAGCGGCAACGCACGCCGGGGTTCATCAACTGCGTGCGCTGGGCTGGTGTGGATGATCCCAAAGTGTCTATTGCGACCTACGATCTGGAATCCCGCGAGGTGCTGCATAGCGCGCCCTATCTGGCGATTGGGCGCGAGAACCTGTCGCCGTGGAGCAAACGCATGACATCCAAGGCCCAACGCTTGTTGCGCATCGAAGCCGATCAGTTGATTCCCGGTGACGAAATTTCGCGCCTGACCACGCAGAACCTGCTGATTGTTGCGTGTAACGTCAAAGCAGAAATGCTGACTGAAGTGCAACGCTGGTATCGCGAAGAGCATATTCCGCGCTTGAGCAAAGTGCCGGGCTGCGTTTCTGCGCGGCACTTCCACTCGCACGCGGGCACGCACAACAGCATCGCGCTTTATGAAATCGACAAAGCGGAAACCTGCGCGTCGGAGGTTTGGAAAGAAGCCGCGTTTACGCCGTGGACACTCAAGATGCGGCCGCATCTTAACGACATGCTGCGGGTGGTGCTGCGGCGCTATCAGCGCGGCGCTACGTAACTCCGAAAAAGCTTGTAGCCCGGAAGGAGCG
>JANMXV010000483.1:0-5980 GCA_031381325.1 Betaproteobacteria bacterium
CGCTCCTTAAATAACTTCCGGGGCGAGTGACACAATTTTCATGAAACGCTCGGTACGCAATTCTCGCGTCACCGGCCCGAAGATGCGGGTGCCAATCGGCTCAAGCTTGGCATTGAGCAACACCGCGGCATTCGAGTCGAACTTGACCAGCGACCCGTCGGAGCGGCGCACACCTTTAGCCGTACGAACAACCACGGCATCGTAAACCTCGCCCTTCTTGACGCGACCGCGGGGCGCGGCATCCTTGATACTGACCTTGATCACGTCGCCGATGCCGGCATAACGCCGCTTCGATCCGCCCAGCACTTTTATGCACATCACGGCGCGTGCGCCCGTGTTGTCGGCAACATCCAATACGGATTGCATTTGAATCATGTTTCGCTTCTCGCCTGTTTAGCGCTTCTCCAACTTGATCCGGCAGCGGGCTCTATCCCGATTTACCCAAAGCATCAGATCAGTATTGGCGCCCGTAGGGGCTGTACGCAACGGTTTGATACACCTGAAAATATGCGCATGAAACCGTAGCAGTTAAGACTATCGATTATAACTGGTTCTTGTGCTTTTGCATAGCCCAATAATGCATTACAGGCTATACCGCACGGGATTTTTCAACCAGATTCACCACGCGCCAGGCTTTAGTCTTGGCCAGCGGCCGGCACTCTTCAATGGTGACAGTGTCGCCCTCGTGAAACTCGTTTTTCTCGTCATGCGCGTGATATTTTTTGGACAGTGTCAGGAATTTCCCATAGAGCTCGTGCTTGACACGCCGCTCCACCAGAACGGTGACGGTTTTATCCATCTTGTCGCTGACCACACGGCCAGTGAGGGTGCGCTTGTTGGCGCGATCGTTACCCATTTCGCTCATACTGTTTTACCCATTTCCTTTTGCGTCAGCACGGTACGAACGCGCGCGATGTCGCGTCGTGTCTTGCCAATCTGACTGGTATTCGCAAGTTGCTGTGTTGCTTTTTGCATACGCAGTGAAAACTGCGCTCTCAGCAACGAATGCAATTCCTGCTTCAATTCATCAACGGACTTGCCACGTAATTCTCTAGCTTTCATGTCTTAGCCTCCGACTTGACGATGCACGAAAGTGGTTGCTATCGGCAACTTTGCCGCAGCCAAGCGGAACGCTTCCTTTGCGGTCACTTCGTTTACGCCATCCATTTCGTACAACATTTTTCCCGGCTGAATTTCGGCGACCCAGTACTCAGGATTACCCTTGCCGTTACCCATTCGCACCTCGGCAGGCTTGCGCGAGATTGGCTTATCCGGGAATATGCGAATCCAGATTCTGCCGCCCCGCTTGATATGGCGCGTCATCGCGCGGCGCGCCGCCTCGATTTGACGGGCAGTAAGACGGCCGCGGCCCATCGCTTTAAGCCCAAAGTCACCGAAACTGACTTTGGCGCCGCGAGTCGCTATGCCTTTATTGCGACCCTTTTGTTCTTTACGGTATTTACGTCTGGCTGGCTGTAACACGTTTCACTCCTGGCTTGCGCGGTTTCCTCGCTGGCGGCGGGGTATCAGACGGTGAGCCGGGCGTTGCTGCCGGCTGTTCGTTCTTACCCAGGATTTCGCCCTGATAGACCCAAACCTTGATGCCAATGATGCCGTAGGTGGTCTTGGCTTCTGACACGCCGTACTGAATGCCGGCACGCAACGTATGCAGCGGCACGCGGCCCTCGCGGTACCACTCGGTACGGGCAATTTCAATGCCATTCAAGCGGCCGGCGCTCATGATTTTGATGCCTTGCGCACCCAAACGCATCGCATTGGTAATCGCCCGCTTCATCGCGCGACGGAACATGATCCGTTTCTGAAGTTGTTGGGCAATTGAGTCGGCAATTAATTGTGCGTCCAGCTCGGGCTTGCGAACTTCTTCAATATTGACATGTACCGGCACGTGCAGCATTTTTTGCAACTGCGCCTTCAACGATTCAATATCCTCGCCTTTTTTCCCTATGACAACGCCAGGCCGCGCGCTATAGATCGTGATGCGCGCGTTTTTCGCGGGACGCTCGATGACAACGCGCGAAACCGCGGCGTGCGAAAGCTTCTGCTTGAGATAGTCGCGAACCTTTAAATCCTCGAGCAGCATGCCGGGGAAATTGCGGTCGTTGGCATACCAGCGGGAAGACCAGTCGCGCGTTACAGCGAGGCGAAAGCCTGTCGGATGTATTTTTTGGCCCATGACTAACTGTTCCTTCCGTCGCCAACCGTCAGAAAAATATGGCAGGAGTGTTTGAGAACCCGCACACCGCGCCCCTTGGCACGTGCATGAAAGCGCTTGAGCACGGGACCCTTCTCCACATAGATGCTGGTGATTTTCAGTTCATCGATATCCGCGCCATCGTTGTGTTCCGCGTTGGCGATCGCCGACTCGAGCACTTTACGAATAATGGTGGCGCCTTTTTTGGGCGAGAACTGGAGGATGTTGAGCGCGTTCTCCACTGCCTGCCCGCGAATCAGATCAGCGACCAGCCGGCCCTTCTGGGCCGACAATCTGACGCCGCGCAGTTTTGCTATTGTTTGCATGCTGCTCTCCGTTTACTTGGCAGGTGAGGGCGTCGGCGCGGACTTCTTGTCCGCCGTCGCCGCACCCGCCTTGGAGTGGCCCTTGAACGTCCGCGTGTGCGAAAACTCGCCCAGCTTGTGTCCGACCATGTTCTCGGTGATATACACCGGGATATGCTGCTTGCCGTTATGCACTGCGATCGTCAGTCCGACAAAATCCGGCAGCACCGTCGAACGACGCGACCAGGTTTTGATAGGACGCTTGTCCGATACCGCGCGCGCCGTCTCCACCTTGTGCATCAGATGGTGATCAACGAACGGGCCTTTCTTAATGGAACGTGCCATATGTATCCCTGTATCCCTTATTCCTATTCCCTATTAGGCCGTGGCCTTGGAATTGCGCCGGCGAACAATCATGCTGTTCGTGCGCTTGACCTTGCGGGTCTTGTAACCCTTGCACATCACGCCCCAAGGACTCACTGGCGCCTGTGCCGCCGCGGTTCGGCCTTCGCCACCGCCATGCGGATGGTCAATCGGGTTCATGGCCACGCCGCGCACCGTCGGACGCACACCGCGCCACCGCACACGGCCTGCCTTGCCGATGGATTCCAGCGAATGCTCTTCGTTACCCACTTCGCCAATCGTGGCACGACAGTTCACATGCACCTTGCGAATTTCGCCTGAGCGCAAACGCAATTGTGCGTAATCACCCTCCCGCGCCAACAACTGGACGGAAGTACCGGCTGAACGCGACAATTGCGCGCCTTTGCCAGGCATCATTTCGACACAGCATAGGGTGCTGCCCACTGGGATATTGCGCAGCGGCAGCGCATTGCCCGGCTTGATCGGCGCTTCGGCGCCTGATACCAATTGCATACCCGCCGACAAGCCCTTGGTTGCAATAATGTAACGGCGCTCGCCGTCCGTATAACAAAGCAACGCCAGATGCGCGCTGCGATTGGGGTCATATTCGATGCGCTCGACTTTCGCAACAATGCCATCCTTGTTGCGGCGGAAATCGACCAAACGGTAGTGTTGTTTGTGACCGCCACCTTGATGACGCATGGTGATGCGGCCATGCTGGTTGCGTCCCGCTTTTTTGGATTGGCTGTCGACGAGCGCGGCCACCGGCTTGCCTTTGTGCAAGCCCGGCGTCACCACCTTGACTAATCCACGGCGGCCAGGAGAAGTCGGTTTAACTTTGATCAACATTACTTGTTCTCCCCTTCGGCGAAGTTGATGTCTTGCCCTGCTTTAAGGCACACATACGCCTTCTTCCATCCGCTGCGACGGCCAATAAACTTGCCCATGCGCTTTTCCTTGCTCTTCACATTGACGATATGCACGCCTTCGACTTCGAGCTTCTTGTCTTTTGGGCTGAAAAGGAGCTCAACGGCCGCCTTGATTTCAGGCTTGGTCGCAGTGGGCGCAACCCGAAACACAAACTGATTGTTCTTTTCGCCGACGAAGGTGCTCTTTTCCGACACCACGGGCGCCAGCAGCACTTGCGTCAGTCGTTCCTGGCTGTAGCTCTTCATGCCAGCATCTCCTCAATCTTGGCAACCGCGCTCTTGGTCACTACGACTTTTTCGTGACGAATCAAAGTCACCGGGTCGGCTTCGCTCACCGAGGCCACGCTGACGTGATGCAGATTGCGCGCCGACAAGCGCAAATTGTCGTCAAGCGCATCGGTAATGATCAGCACGTCGTCAAGGCCCATGCTCTTTAACTTCTGCGCCAGCAACTTGGTTTTGGGTGCGCTCAAGGTAAACGAATCCACCACCACAAGCCTGTCTTCACGCGCCAGTTGCGACAGAATCGCGCACACCCCTGCACGGTACATTTTACGATTCATTTTTTGACTGAAGTTTTCGTCCGGACGGTTCGGAAAAATACGTCCGCCGCCACGCCACAAGGGGCTGGAGGTCATACCGGCACGCGCACGTCCCGTTCCCTTTTGCCGGAACGGCTTCTTGGTGGAGTGCCGCACTTCGCCGCGATCCTTCTGCGCACGGGTGCCGCTACGGCC
This sequence comes from Betaproteobacteria bacterium, assembly GCA_031381325.1. Classification (GTDB taxonomy): domain Bacteria; phylum Pseudomonadota; class Gammaproteobacteria; order Burkholderiales; family SG8-41; genus UBA5216. Next base: position 4,547 of record JANMXV010000483.1, read on the forward strand.
ATTCGCCAGATACGCAGTCACCAGTTGGTGTACCAACGCCTCGTTAAACTCTCGACCGAAGGTCGAGTCGGAGGCAGAAACCTTCGCCGTCGCCTTGCCTTGATCGTCTATCAGATTAAGTTCCATGATCTACTGTGCCCTTACTTCTTAGCGTTCGCAGCGCCGGCTGCAGAGGCAGGTTTCTTCACCACGAGCTTCTTCACCCGCTTGGCTGGAACGACCACCACGTCACCGCCGCGTGAACCGGGCACCGCGCCACGGATCAACAGCAGTTGCCGCGCCTCATCGATACGCACGATTTGCAGGCTCTGTGAGGTACGTTTCACCGCGCCCATGTGCCCAGCCATTTTCTTGCCGGGAAACACACGACCGGGGTCTTGCGCCATACCTATGGAGCCGGGTGAGTTGTGTGATCGCGAGTTACCGTGGGTCGCGCGGTTGGACGAGAAGTTGTGACGCTTGATTACGCCCTGGAAGCCTTTGCCCAGTGAAACGCCTGTCACGTCAACCATCTGACCGACTTGGAAAACGCTCACGCCGATGATACCGCCGACCTTAAGTTCGCCGAGTTTATCCGGTGCAACACGGAATTCGCGCAGCACAGAACCGGCCTCAACCCCCGCCTTGGCGAAATGACCCGCTGCGGGTTTGACCACGCGGCTCGCGCGGCGCTTGCCGAAAGTCACTTGCACGGCAGCGTAACCGTCGGTTGCCGGTGTCTTGAGCTGGGTAACGCGGTTGTTCGACACATCCACCACGGTCACCGGGACGGTATCTCCGTCATCGGTGAAAACGCGGGTCATGCCAACCTTGCGGCCAACAAGTCCTAAGTTCATGTTTTATTTACCTTTTTAAAAGGCGCCCGTTGCAATTGACGAGCCACTCTATTGTCCATCAAACACGTTCGGAGTCTGCCCCGTAACGCGCCGTAATTCATTACAACACTTACCCCAACGCGAGTCTTACAACTTGATCTCTACATCCACACCTGCGGGCAAATCGAGTTTCATCAGCGCGTCCACCGTCTTATCCGTGGGATCAATAATATCCATCAAGCGCAAATGCGTACGAATCTCCATCTGATCGCGCGACGTTTTGTTAACGTGTGGCGAACGCAGCAGATCGAAGCGCTCCTTGCGCGTAGGCAAGGGCACCGGCCCTTTAACCACCGCACCGGTGCGCTTGGCCGTCTCCACAATTTCCTGCGCCGACTGGTCGATCAACCGATAGTCGAACGCCTTTAGGCGGATACGTATTTTCTGACTTTTCAAAGCAGCCATTGATAATTACTCGATAACTTTCGCGACGACGCCTGCGCCGACCGTTCTGCCGCCTTCGCGTATGGCGAAGCGCAGTCCCTCTTCCATCGCGATCGGCTGTATCAACGTCACCGTGATCGAAATGTTGTCTCCCGGCATCACCATCTCCGTGCCC
>JANMXV010000497.1:0-8460 GCA_031381325.1 Betaproteobacteria bacterium
TGCGTGAAAGTGATGGGCTGCGCGTTGATGCCCGACGGTGTTTTGAACTGCCACAGGGTTTGCCCGCTATCCCTATCGACCGCGGTAAATTCACCGGTCGCCTTGCCGGTGAACAGAAGACCGCCCTTGGTCGCAAGCATGGAACTGTAACTCGGCGTATCCATCACCGGCATGCGCCATCTGTGCTTGCCGCTGATCGGATCAATCGCATCCATGTGCCCGATAGCCCGGCCAGCCTCGCGCGGCGCGGGCAGGTTTTCGAAACCCATATAGCGCGCGCCGACTTTGTATTCCCCCGGCGGCAGGATTTTCACCATGCGCGAGTTATGCATGGTGTTGGCGTAGAGCAGCCCGGTCTCCGGGTTAAACGCCGCGTGTGCCCAGTTCTTCGCGCCCCATTGTCCCGGCCACAGTTCTATTGGCTCGCCGGCGCGGAATTTCCTGGCGAGGTCCGTTTCAACCGGTCGGCCGGTGCTCATATCCACGTGGCTTGCCCAACTGGTTTTCTCGAACGCCGGCGCTGCGATCAGTTTGCCGTTGGTGCGATCCACCACATAAAGAAATCCGCCGCGGCTCATGTGCATGATCACCTTGCGCGTCACGCCCTGATGCGGAATGTCGGCAATGATCCACTCCCAATTGGCGTCGAGGTCGAACATTTCGTTCGGCACCAATTGATAATGCCATGCAATCTCGCCGGTTTTGGGTTTGATCGCAATCACCGACGCCGTGTAGAGATTGTCACCGGGACGCGACGTGGGATTCCACGGCGCGGCATTGCCGGTTCCCCAGTACACGAGATCAAGCTGCGGATCATACGAACCCGTGATCCAGGTCGAGCCGCCGCCGCGCGAAGCCGCCTCGGCGTTTGGCCAGGTCTCACTGCCCTTCTCGCCCGGCGCGGGAATGGTGTAACGCCGCCACAGCCGCTTGCCGGTTTCAGGATCGTAACCGTCGAGGAATCCGCGCACGCCGAATTCCGCGCCGGAAATCCCCGTGATCACCACGCCGTTTGCAATTTGCGGCGCACCGATGATCGAGAAACCTTCTTTCCACTCGGCGACTTTGGTTTTCCACACTTCTTTGCCGGTTTTCTGATCGAGCGCCACCATATGCGCGTCGAGGGTGCCGCGATACACCTTGCCGTTATACAGTGCCGGCCCGCGGTACGACTGGCCGCAGCACACCACGCGCGGCGTCTCGGGATCAAAATTCACCGGCGTGCGCCACAACTGCTTGCCCGTTGCGGCTTCAATGGCGACGGTGAACTTGGCATTGGCGACATACATCACGCCCTCGTACACCATCGGCTGGCCCTGTTCGCCCAGTTCATTCTCAAGCGACAAACTCCACACCGGCACCAACCGCTTGACGTTACCTTTGTTGATCTGCGCGAGCGTGCTGTAACGATGCTGGCTGTAGCTCATGCCGTAGTTCAGCACGTTGTCGGTATTGCTGCTGCCTTTGATGAGGTCTTGCTGGGACTGCGAAAACGCCGAACTTGCAAAGAAAATGAACGACGCCGTTACCGACGCCACGAAGGCCAATCGCCGCATGAAATTGCTCCCTTGATTACGTTAGTGATATTCGAGGCTTCACAGCCACCGCCAGTAGGTTACGCCGTGTGTTTTTCACCGCGCGTTGATCGGGAATCAACCACCCGTGGCGCCGCCACCCGCTTTGGCGTATTTGCCCGTCAACTGCGGCGTGGTGCCTTCGAGACCTTTTTGTTCGCGATCGAGCCGCGTTTCACGCGCCCAGGTGCGCTTGAGTTCGTCGCGCACCTTGATCGTCAGCTTGCCCATGCCCTCGCACTCAAGGTCTACCGTGTCGCCGTCCATGAATGCCGACAGGCCGCGATGGTTGGTGCCGGTGGCGAGCAGGTCGCCGGGTTCGAGTTCGTGTATCGCGGTCATCCACTCGATGCAGCGCGGTATCTTGTGCGCCATGTCGTCGGTGTTGTAGTTCTGTTTGAGCACCCCGTTCACCCACAGCTTGACCTGCAATTTTTGCGGATCCTTGATTTCGTCCGCCGTCACCAGATACGGCCCAATCGGCGCAAAAGTGTCGCGCGACTTCATCTGGTAAAACGAATTGCCGGTGGGAATTACGCCGCGCGCGGAGCCGTCGATGAAATTGACGTAGCCGAAGATATAGCTCATCGCATCCGCCGCTTTGACGTTCTTTGCGCGCTTGCCGATCACCAGCGCCAATTCGGCTTCGCCTTCGAAAATGTTCGAAGGAATGTCCGGCAAAATCATGGTATCGCCGTGGCCCACCACACAACCCGGCGATTTGTGAAAGGCGTTGATCGGCGCCGGCGCCTTGCGCGTGCCGTCTTCCATGTAGTTGACCGCCATGCACTCGATGTTGACGGGTTTGGGCAGCGGCGGGCGAATCTTGACCTGACTCACCGGCAGGCCTTTGCCGTCGGCTGCGGCTTTTTCGAGCAGGCCTTTGTATTCACTCCAGCGCGCAATCAGTCCGTTCATCAGGTCTCCCGGGCCGCTATGCGGAATTTTTTGCACCACGGCAGTCACATCGACGACGGTATCGCCCTTGAGCACACCCAAGCGGTAATCATTAAACATGAGTAATTTCATATGGCCTCCTGATGAATAGTAGAAAATTCGTGTAACTATTTGTTTTTATGGTATTTCTAAATCCGCCACCAAATTCCGCATCCGGTGCAGCGTGGCCTCTGCCACGACCTGAAGCGCATCTTAGTCCAAGCTCCGTGCGTCGGCAAACGTTAGTATACGCAGCTTGGCATCACCGCAACTTATTCGCCTGGCGCGACGTAGAATGCGGATCAAAGAGGAGAACAGACATGCGGTTTGCGGCACTGAGCGGTTGCTTGCCGTGGCTGGTCTGCGGCGTTGCGCACGCACAGTGGCAGCCTACGCGGCCGGTTCAGATCATCGTACCGAATCCGCCCGGCGGCGGGCCCGATTTCATCGCGCGCCTGCTCGCGCCGCGACTCGCTGAAGTCCTCAAGCAGAACGTGGTGGTGGATAACCGTTCCAGCAACAACGGCATCGTCGGCGCGGAAGCCGCGACGCGCGGCGCACCCGACGGCACTTCAATGATACTCGGCAACTCCGGCACCCATGCGATCAATGCCACGCTCTATCGCAAGTTGCCGTACGATCCGCTGCGCGATTTTGTTGCCGTCAGCGAGATTGCGTCACCCGCATTGGTGCTGGTGACGCATCCGTCGGTGCCCGCGAGAACACTGAAGGAACTGCTTGCACTGGCGAAACGATCTCCCGGCAAGCTCAACATTGCGGTGGCCGGCGCCACCGGCGAGATTGCCGGCAACGCCATCATGCAACAAGCCGGCGTCGATATGAAAAACATTCCCTACAAGGGCGGCGCGCCAGCGACGATTGCCATTCTCTCCGGCGAATCCGACATGACCCTCACCAATTACGTCGCCGTCGCCAAACACATTGAAGCCGGCAAGCTGCGCATTCTCGGCGTCACCAGCGCCAGGCGCAGCCCGCGTATTCCCAATGTACCCACCATCGCTGAAGCCGGCCTTGAAGGGTACGCCGTCGAAATGTGGTACGGCTTGTTCATGCCGGCAAAAACGCCGCCCGCCGTGGCGCAGTCGGTGTATCGCGAAACCTCGCGCATCGTCGCGCTGCCCGAAGTGCGCGAGCGCCTCGAAGCCACCGGACACACCGTCATCAACAGTACGCCCGAACAGTTCTCGGAAAAAGTGCGTAGCGAAGTAGAGAAGTTCCGCAAGATCATTATTGCGTCGAAAATGCAGCAGGATTGAACCACATCAACATCGAATTAACCACAGATGAACACGGATAAACACAGATACCCCAAGAACAGAACCATAAAAATTATTATTTAACTGTTCTGATTTTCATCTGTGTTCATCCGTGTTCATCTGTGGTTAAAACCTTTTTTCTTTACTGAGGAACATCATGCTCAAACTCGACACCCACGCCCATTGGTTTCCGCCCGAGTGGGTTGAACTGCTCGAACGCGAAGGCGGCAGGAATGGCGCGGAAATCACACGCAACGATCAGGGCCGGCTGCTGATGGTGGCGCCGGGCATACGCCTGCGGCCTACGTTTACGCCGCCGTACGTCGATCTCGCGACGCGTCTCAAAATGATGGACGACGCGCGCGTGGACATGCATGCGCTTTCGCTCACCAGCCCGATGGTGTATTGGGCGCCGCCGGAATTCGGCTTGAAGTTGTCGCAGGTGTTTAACGATGCCTGCGCTGCGGCACACCAGAAATATCCGAACCGTTTCATCGGCATGGCGATGCTGCCGATGCAGGCGCCCGCGCTTGCGATAGAAGAAGCCCAGCGCGCCGCCGCGTTGCCGGGCATTCGCGGCGTTTACATGGCCACCCACGTCAACGGCAAGAACCTCGACGAAAAAGAATTCTGGCCGGTATACGAGCAATGCGAAAAGCTCGGCCTGCCGATTTTTCTTCACCCGGTAGCGCCCGTAGGCCGCGAGCGCATGCTGAAGTATCACCTCGGCAATTTCCTCGGCAACCCGTACGAATCCGGCATCGCCGCCGCTTCACTGGTGTTCGGCGGCGTGATGGACGCGTTTCCCAAGCTCGATGTGATGCTGCCGCATGCCGGCGGCGCCTTCCCGGCGCTCATCGGCCGCATGGATCACGGCACGACGGTGCGCGCCGAGTGCAAGCACATGACAAAACCGCCTTCAACCTATTTGCGGCGTTTTCACTATGACACCATCACCCACAGCGACGAAATCCTGATGAACCTGATTCGTCAAGTCGGCGTGGATCGCGTAGTGATGGGCAGCGACTGCCCGGCGGACATGAGCTACACGCGTCCGGTGGATGTGGTCGAGCGCTTGAAGGATTTGTCGTCGAACGAGCGCGATGCCATTGTGGGCGGTAATGCGGCGCGCCTGTTGAAGATGCAATGAGCCGATAAACGCAAACAGGGAGAGGCTCATGATAGTTACTCGACAGATGGTCTTTGCCGCCCTGCTCGCGGTCGCACTCCCCTGTTTCGCTGCAGACCTGAGCGGTGCGGCCAAAGACGATCGCGATGCCCCAGCAGAACAGAAAGCAGGCATCACACTGAAATTCACGCCGACTTACTACCACAGCTCCGCGGCAAATCCGGCGTGGGATCTCAACCTGCGCGGCAGCCTCGGCGCGCACAACGCGTGGGTGGGCTACTACCGGCAACGCGAAGATTTCCAGCAGGTGCGGCTGGGTTATGACTACGCCTGGGATCTACCGTTTGGCAAAGTCATGCCGTCCGCACAGTACGCCACGCACGGTTTTTTGGGCGGCAGCATCAATGCGGAAATCGGCGAGCGCTATTTCGCCATGCTCGGATTCGGACGCACCAATCTCAAGCCCTACTTCAACCTGAATTTCGATCCCAACGACGCAATAACGTTCGGTGTGGGCACACGCGCGCTACCACGCACCACGCTGTCGCTGTACCAGATCTGGGACGACCGTTTGCACACCGGCCAGCGCATCACGCACCTGGTTGCGCGCTACAAACCTGACGAAAAAACGCGCTGGACGCTGGATGTTTTTCACAAGCGCGGACGAACTGACGCCGATCCTTCCAGTGAAGTTCTGCGCGGAACCGGCGCCGCCGTGACCTATGACTTCGAACCGTATTTCGTGCGCGTCGTGAATGATCCCTATGTCAACTTCACCAATAATCACATGGTGCGGGTGGCGGCGGGTATGCGTTTTTAGCCCGCAGGGTGCAATCCCATTGCACCAGAAAATTCACGGCTTCCGCACCAACCCCAACTGCAACACCATTCCCATATCGTCGCGCACCGCCGCATGCTCGGCAATCTTGCCGTCCCGTATACGAAAGCTATGAAACTGAAGCACCTTCACGGATTTGCCGGTGGGCGCGATACCGTTCAGCATACCGCTGAAAGCCTCGCGCAATTTGGGCTGGCCGCGATGGGTGCCGGTCATCGTCACTTTGCACACCACACGTTCACCTTCCGCCGTGCTGTCCTCGATGTGGTAATGAAAATCGGGGAACACGTCATAGAGCGTCTCGAACACCGCTTTCATGCCCGCGCGGCCTATGATGCGCAGATGGTTCGAAGCGTCTTCGGTGTAGAACGCCGCCGCCGCGTCGGCGTCCTGCCGGTTGTGGCCTTCATCCATCAGACGCTGAATCAATTTTTTGTTGGCTTCGAGTGACATTACATTTATCCATCCAGTTCAGGATAGTGCCGCATCAAATCCTGCGTGCTGAACGGCAGCCGCGCCGGCGAGGCGATATATTTCGCGATGCGCGGGCGCGCGGCAACAAGATCATGCAACGCCATCAAACGCGGAATCTTCGCACGCATACCGGCCATCGCGTGCGGAAATGCGTAGTGGAGCGATGCCATCACCTGAAACATCGACAGATCGACACACGACAGCGATTTGCCCAGCATGTATTTGCCACCGCTACGAGCAAGCACGGTGTCGAAATAATTCAGGAACTTGGTCAGCCGCTCGGCCCTGAAATGCCCGGCACGGCGCAGTGCTTCGGGTTTCTGGTCTTCGTAATGAAGGCTGTTCGCTATCGGATGATGCACATCGTGCGCCTCGCGCACAAAATCGGTGATCGTGAGTTGCAGGCCGTGCGCCCACAGGCGCTGCGTTTCGGCTTTGGGTACCAGCCCTAAGCGCGGGCCAAGAAATTGCAGGATGTTCGCGGTGTGCGACACGATGAGTTTGCCAGCTTTCAACAACGGCGGCGCGAACGGCGGATGCGTCGCCTTGGCATCCTGCAACAACTTCGCAATCGCCGGCCGTCCACCGCCTTCACTCTCCGGCAAACGCGCAACGTCAACATAATCGGCCTCGCCTTCTTCCAGCGCGAGACGCACGTATTCGCCGCGCCCTTGTATGTGCGGCCAGTAATAGAGCTCGTAACGCATGGGCTTGCTCCTTCTTCGTCGAAACCCGCGCCGCTATTGCGGCTTTACATTCGCGTCTTTCACCACTTTCACCCAGCGCGGAATTTCCTTCTTGATGAGTTCTGCAAACTGCTCCGGTGTACTGGCCACCACAAACAGGCCCTGTCCCGCCATGCGCTCCTTGGCATCGGGTACGTTGAGCGAAGCCGCCGATTCCGAATACAACTTCATGACCACATTACGCGGGGTCGCGGCGGGCGCAAACAGCCCGAACCAGGTATTCGCATCGAATCCGGGCAAGCCCGATTCCGAGGCAGTCGGATACTCCGGTGCGGTGGGCACGCGTTGCAAGCTGGTCACCGCCAGCGCGCGCAGCCGTCCGCTCTTTACCTGCGGCATCGCTATGGGCAAATTGGAAAACACCATCGAAATTTGCCCGCCCATCGCATCGGCGATTGCCGGACCTTCACCCTTGTAAGGCACGAACAGCAAATCCACGCCAGCCGACAGTTTGAATAATTCACCGGCCATGTGCGGCGTCCCCCCGGAAGCGGCGCCAAAGGACAATTGACCCGGTCGCGCTTTCGCCAGTTTGATCAAGTCGCCGACGTTTCGAACCGGCAGCGAGGGATGCACCACGATCAGCATCGGCGATCGCGCGATTTCCGTGACGCCGACAAAGTCGCGCGCCGTATCGTAACTCGTCTTATACATTGCCGGAACCACTGCCTGCGTGGTCTGTGAACCGACCAGCAGCGTGTATCCGTCCGGCGCAGATTTAGCAACGAACTCGGTACCGATGATGCCGCTCGCACCGGTGCGATTTTCGACAATGAAAGACTGCTTGATGCGCTCGGTCAATTGCTGCGCGAGAATGCGCGCGGTGAGATCAACACCTCCGCCCGGCGCGAACGGCACTACGATGCGCACCAGCTTGGCGGGATAGGCCTGCGCACCCGCCCATAACGGAATTGCCGCCGCCAGCAAGGCGGCGCCGTGACGCATAGTCAATGTAAGTATTTGTTTTTGCACGATATTTTTCGACATACTTCATTCTCCTTTGATTCCCGCCGCTTTGACTACCTTACTCCACTTTACGATTTCACTTTGGAAAAACCGCGCAAACTCTTCGGGCGTGTTGCCGACAGCATCGGCGCCCGCATTCACCAACACGTCTTACATGACTGATGCCCGCATTCGACAACATATTGAACAACACCAGCGCCAGATGATTCGAACTGCCGACACCGGTTGCTTCCACAACTCGCTCATTTGCTGTGCTATCGCGCGCGCGACGAGATCGACCGAGCCGCCGGCAGAAAACGGCGCGATCATGGTTACCGGTTTTTCAGGGTAGGTTTGTGCTGTGGCTATGCCCGCCCCCAACACAAACAATAAAAGCGAAAACAACAATTCAGCCACAGAGATCACAGAGAACACCGAGAGATTCAGCCGTTTGAATATGCGCGCCAAAATTACCAGTTTGGCAAAGTTTCGAAGTTGCATGCGATTTATGTTTTTCTCTGTGAACTCTGTGCTCTCTGTG
>JANMXV010000509.1:0-6113 GCA_031381325.1 Betaproteobacteria bacterium
GGGCGTGCCCCATGCCGGTCGATCAGGCGCCCGGCCCAAACAGACACCGCACCCATGGAAAGCAGGGCAATGGTGAAACCGAAAAACACCAGGCTGCGGCTCCACCCTGTGTCTGCGGAAATCGACCCCGCGAGCACACCGAGGCAGTAATAGGTCGTGCCCCAGGCGGTAATCTGCCCGACGCCGAGCGCACATATCGCGGCGAACATAGGGTCCGCCAGGCGCACACGCCATCCCGGCTTCATGCCGGATTCACTGCTGGAGTCAAGTCGCGATTACTACACGTTATCAACGCGGGGCTATTGGTTTTCCGCCTACGCGTTGCAGCCCGCTCTCGATGGCGGCAACCAGGGTCTTGAGCACCTTGATACGCGCGTAATACTTGTTGTTGGCTTCGACCAGCGTCCACGGCGCCGTGGCTGTAGAGGTACGATCCACCATCTCGGACACGGCGATTTCATAGTCGCCCCACTTCTTGCGGTTGCGCCAATCCTCTTCGGTAATCTTGAAACGCTTGAAGCTCACCCCCTCACGCGCCTTAAAGCGTTTGTACTGTTCCTGTTTGCTGATTGCGAGCCAGAATTTCACCAGCACCACGTTGTGATCAGTCAGTTGCTGCTCGAAATCGTTGATTTCCGAATAAGCGCGCATCCAGTCCGCTGCGGAGCAGAATTTTTCAACACGTTCGACCAGCACTCTTCCGTACCAGGTGCGGTCAAAAATGGTGATGCGCCCGCGCCGTGGGACATGGCGCCAGAATCGCCACAGGTAGGGTTGCGCGCGTTCTTCCTGGGTGGGCGCCGCCACCGAAACGTTCTGGTACAGGCGCGCATCGAGCGCGCCGGTCACTCGGCGGATTGCACCGCCCTTGCCGGCGGCATCATTGCCCTCAAACGCGGTAACCACGGAAAGGCTTTTGTAGCGCTTGTCGCGCGTCAATCGATTAAGCCGGCCCTGCCACTTATCGAGCTCCCGCACATAATCCTTGCGCGACATGTCGCGGTCAAGTTTAAGTGCCCGCAGCACATTCAACTGGTCCGCCGGCGGCAATAACGGTTGTCCACGGCGCATTGCAACCCTGGCCGGCTTCGCATCCAGCCGGGTACGCATCGTCGTCAACAGATGTCGTCCAACGGTTAACGCCCGGTAATGCGGGTCCATGCCCGGCACCACGATCCACGGCGCCTCACCGGTTGAAGTTTCGCGTAGGAACGGCTCGCACACTTTGATGAACTCGTCGTATTGCTTGAAGTATTTCCATTCGAGATCGGTCACCCGCCACGCGGTTTTCGGATCTTTCTCCAGTGCTTTCAGCCGCCTTTTCTGCTGATCCTTCGACAAATGAAACCAGAATTTCACCAGCAGCACGCCTTCGTCCGTCAGCATCTTTTCCAGCCGCTGAATTTCGCCGGTGTACTGCCCGAGTTCGCGCTTGGAAATCGCCCCCTGCACGCGCAATACGATGGGCACTGTATGCCATGCACCAAAAAAGATGCCGATGGATCCCTTGGGCGGCAAGGCACGCCAGTAGCGCCACATCAGCGGGCGCTCGCGCTCTTCATCGGATAGGTCCGGAAATGCATAGGTGTGGATGTGACGAGGATCCATCCATTCATTCAGCAGGTTGACGGTCTCTCCCTTGCCCGCGCCTTCAACGCCCGCGATCAGAATCACTACTGGGAATGTGCCATTTTCTTTAAGGTCGTATTGCGCGTGCAGCAGCATCTCGCGCAATTTGCGCTCTTCGCGCTGGAAAGCCGCTTTGTCGATACGGTGGTCGAGATTGGCCGAATCAAACATTTCAGTCCTTTCGTAACATGCCCGGAGCCATTACTGCGCACAGAACGGCGTCCACCCTGCCGCTAAGCGAACGTGCCGTAAACCACCACACTGCGCCCTTCTTGACGTTCAAATCCCCTTCACTGCCGGTGAGCAGCAGCGAGGCCGTTTGCCCAAGCGTCGGCTGATGACCGACGACTACGGTTGTCCGCGTGCTTCGCGGCCAGCGCACTGCCGCGAGCAGGCCTTGGGCTTGCGCTGAAGTATCCAACGCAGAACTGGTTACGATCTCGCGGTGCAGCGCGGCAGCGGTTTGCTGCGCACGCTTCGCAGGACTGACGAGGATCAACGCGTCCTGCGGCAGTCGCGCGTTCAACCACGCCGCCATACGCTTCGCTTGCGTATGCCCTTTTTCGGTCAACGCCCGCTCTGCGTCGGGGTAACCATCCGCTGCGTCGGCATGACGCCATAGTATGAGGTCCATGGTTGTGCGGCGTTTCACCAGAATGGTTTGGCATGGCGAAAGGTGTGCCACGCAGGATTCAGTTTGCGCTTCAGAATTTTTGAGCGCAAGGCCTGCCATGCCGCGATTTGCCCGCGCAATTGACCTGTGTCAATGCGCTTTAATTTTGGCAGCGCCGCGTCTATCTTTTGTACTGCCACGGCAACATCGTGCATAGCCCCGAGGGTGTCCTGCAGGTTCGACAGGGATTCAAGCATTTCCTTCACTTTGGTGTGTTTGAATAGCGGACTCACGGTGTCCATCACATAGCGCAGCTTCTTGATTTTGATGCGCAGACGGTGCAGTGCTGCCGCATCCATATCACCCAGCACGCGGCCGTAGCTGCGCGTGCGTTCGGCTCTGCGCTCCAGTTCGTGGCGCGCAAACTTTTGTGCATGCTGATCCCAGGCAGCCCGTTCGTTGCCATTGGCATGAGTCCGCCACGACTGCGCTGAAAACCATAGTTCCTGCTCATGCACCATGCGCTGATAACGCCGGGATGCCAGCGCGCGATGGGCGGCGCGGGTGTTACGTCGTTGTTGCGCCAGCCATTCGGCATTGAGCGCATCAACCAAAGCACCGTGGCCCAACAGTGCGTGCAAGGGTGGCCAGATGTCGTGGATGAACACATCCGAATCGCGCGCAGGTCCCAGCGCATACGCCAGCCATTTCAATTCCCGGACTGCACTTTTCCGCTCTCGCCCGCGCAGCAATGCGGAATACAGCGACAGGATGGCCCGCAACCGGCGTACCGTGACGCGCAATTGGTGGAGGTATTCCGGATCCTGCCCTGCCAGCGCGCCCGATTCATTCGCCCGCAATTGCGCGATTAGCGCGCATCCTGTGCTGCTGAATACTGCGCCGGCAGAATCATCTTTTGCAATTGTGACGGCCCGCCATTTAACAGCGGAGGAGATGGCAGTACCTGGAACCAGTTGATTTCGGACCCGCTTCGATGCACGTGTCGGCAGCATGAAAGTCTTTTGATGAATAGCGAGGTTACGCCGATGCAAAGCGTAGCACCACAAATCATGCAGCGGCAACCATTCTCGGACACCGGGAAAGCAGGCCCTGCGGTCACCTCACAGAATGCGCCAATGCCGGAAGCGGTGCAATAATCGGCTCAGGCCGAGCCTGTGGCTTGACCAGCAACATCTGCACGTCGCCGATCACGCGCTCAATGAACCCGGCCTCACAATAACAAAGGTAGAACGCCCACATGCGGATGAAGGTTTCCGGATAACCCAGTGCGCGCACCCGATCCAGATTGGCGTTGAAGTTTTCGCGCCATAGCCTGAGCGTGGTTGCGTAATGCGGGCCGATGTCCTCCAGGTGAAACAGGCGCATATCGGATACGCGTGCGACCGCATCACTAATGGCCGTCACCGACGGGATGCAACTGCCCGGGAAAATATAGCGCTGTATGAAATCGACGGATTGCTTCGCGGCCTCGTAGCGCTGGTCGGCAATAGTGATCGCCTGCAGCAGCATCGTTCCTTCGGGCTTGAGTAACTCGCTGCATTTACGGAAGTAAGCATCGTAGTACTGGTGCCCGACCGCCTCGATCATTTCAATCGACACCAGCTTGTCATATTGACCGCTGAGATCACGGTAGTCCGTCAGCAGCAGCTCGATACGATCGGTCAGACCGGCCGCAGCGATGCGCGCGCGTGCGAGTTCGTGCTGCTGGCGTGAAATCGTAGTGGTGGTCACATGACAACCGTAGTTGCGCGCGGCATGCATTGCAAAGCCGCCCCAGCCCGTGCCAATCTCCATCACGCTATGGTGCGGCTTGAGGTCGAGCTTGCGGCAAATGCGCTCAAGTTTGGCCGTTGAAGCTTCTTCGAGCGTCATCTGCGGGCGCTCGAAAATCGCGCTCGAATACATCAGCGTGGGATCAAGAAAAAGCTGAAAAAAATCGTTACCCAAATCGTAATGCGCCTGGATATTGCGGCGGCTCCCGTCACGGGTATTGCGTGCCGTCCAGTGCAAGGCTTTCTGCAACGGCGCCGCATAGCGGGCAAGCCCCGTTTCCATGCCATTGAGCACCTCGCGATTCTGCAGCAGTATCTGCATCAAAGCTGTCAGGTCATCCACGCTCCAATAGCCCTGCATGTAGGCTTCGCCTGCGCCGATCGAACCGCCGAAAGCAACTTCGCTATAGAAGCGCGGATCATGCACACGCAGAGTCGCGCTTAAGGGACAACGCGCCGTTCGCTTGCCGTATTGCTCGGTACTCGAACCATCGTTTAACGCGAGGGCGCCGTGCGCCAGACCCGCGAGCCGGCGACGCACTGCCCGTTCGGCAACGCTGTCCAGAAAGTGTGGTTTTAGCGTAAACGGAATCGGGACTTCACGCTGCGTAGAGATCGTCGTAGAGATCGTGTTCGCGGTCGTTTTCATGTCTGCTTCGCCACAGGGGCGCCTTTGTCAGTAGCCGGCAGTAATGAATCCGGCCGTAGTGCCTTTTGTTTGGCGGGATGGGTGTGAACCGGCACACGCTTTAACCACAATTTGATCGCTTGCCAATGAATCGCTGCGACCACTTGTACAGTCATGAGCGGAAAGCGCATCAGCATTCTGGCGAGCTGTGCGCCGGTGATGGGCGCGTGTTCGAGTTGCAAGGTGGCATCGAATATTTTTTCCACCGCCGGGCTGGTCTTTTGTGCGTATCCCTGTAATGCCATATGCACGTTTAACTTCTCGCCGGGGGTCGAAAACCCCCACGCATACTCAAGGTCCATCGGCATGAACGGCGATACATGAAATACCTTGGCGCTGCGGTAGCGTTGATGCTTTTCTGATACGGTCTGAATCGGCTTGTTTAGCACGTAGCAGTGTTGCTCGCCCCACGGTGTATTGTTGACCTCGGCCACCATGCAATCGACGTTGACACCCGCCGCGTCGAAGCAATAATAAAAACTGACAGGATTAAAGCAGTGTCCAAAATAACGCAGATGCGTGAGTAAGCGGATCGGCCCCTGCGGCCGCCGGCCCGTCTGCTGTTCCACCAGATCGCACACCGCTTGCTCCAGCGGCACAGCCGGATTGCCCAGATGATCCGCGCGAGCAAAACGCGCAACGGCCCTTCGACGCGTCGACCACAGCCAGCGCCCACGGAACACCTCATCGAGTTCCGCCAGATCAAGATATAAAAAAAACAGCGGGTAGCGGAAGTCGTGCAGGCGCGGCGCAAAGCGCCGGTGCCTAAGCCACCCGTGATAAATGGCGCTGTGCATGGGTGGCCTGCTCAAAATGTTTCACTGCGTTAAGAGCGCTCACCACGCCGTCTTCATGAAAACCATAGCGCCAATACGCACCGCAGAAATACGTGCGGTTCACGCCGTTGACCTCGTGCTGGCGCTGCTGCGCCGCTACCCCGGCGGGGGTATACAGCGGATGGTGATAGGTAAGCCGTTTGATAATTTTGCCGGGCGCGATCTGTGAGGTGCGATTCAGCGTTACGCAGAATGTGTTGCGCGATTTCAGGTTCTGCAGAATATTCATGTTGTAGGTCAGCGTGGCCCGGGGTTCATTTTTTTGGGGGCCTGCGGGCAGGACATGGTAGTTCCATGCCGCCCACGCACGGCGGGCACGCGGCAGTAATGAAGTGTCGGTATGCAGCACCGCTTCGTTTTCCTGATACGGAATCGCGCCGACAACCTCTCGCTCCACGGGTGTGGCGTCGGCAAGCAGGTTCAGCGCCTGGTCGGCGTGGCAAGCGAAAAATACCTGATCGAAACGCTCCGCCTCGGCGCCGCGCGCCTTGATCATCACCCGGTCGGGCAGGCGGCGTACGGTTTCGACGGGCGTATTCAGTCGTATGCGGTTT
>JANMXV010000511.1:0-1641 GCA_031381325.1 Betaproteobacteria bacterium
AAAAACGGCATCCACAAAACCCGCGACAAAATGGCCGGGCGCGGCGTGCTGCTGGATATGGCGCGCCATCTCGGCAAGGCATTTCTGGAGGATGGCGAAGCCATCACCAACGATGATCTCGACGCTTGCGCCAAGGCGCAGGGCGTTGCAATCAAGCGCGGCGATTTTGTGATCGTGCGTACCGGGCAAATGGAGCAGCGCCTGAAAGCCGGCGAGTGGGGCGGCTATGCCGGCGGCGAAGCGCCGGGCCTCGCCTTTGAGACCTGCGAGTGGATTCGCGCAAAGGAAATAGCTGCTATTTGCACCGACACCTGGGGCTGCGAAGTGCGGCCGAACGAAACCGACGATGCTTCACAGCCGTGGCACTGGGTGGTGATACCGATGATGGGGCTGACGATGGGGGAAATTTTTTATCTCAAGGATTTGGCCGACGATTGCGCGGCGGATAAGGTGTACGAATTCTTTTTCTGCGGACCGCCGCTGCCGATTACACGGGCAGTGGGGTCGCCTATTAATCCGCAGGCGATAAAGTAACTTCATCTCAAGATGCGGCGGTGTTGCGCGCGCGCCGCAATACCGAACGAGCGATGCGGGATTTTAAGGCAGTTGCGCAAGCGCTTGCGGGTTCGCCGAACCAAAGCGACCGAGAATTGGCCGTTGAGCTTGTTCAGGTGCTGCCACGCGTACAGGCGCCTAGCAGGGAGGGCGGGGTTGAAGTTAGGCCGCCATCGCTCGAGAAAGACCGCTGATCAATTGTGTCCTGGTTACGAACCGGGAGGGCGTGATGTTGGCTCGCGCTGCCTTAATCTGGCTGCGATCAGTCGGTAAGAAGCTTGCCGGCACTGAGCAGGTGGGATATCACATCCGCACTGTTGGTGGGCGCTCCGGCCGCAAAACCAGCCAGTGCTTGCATCGTAACGCCTTGCAACAAGACGGTTTGATCCGCGCCACCGCTACCTGCGGTCTGCACTGACAACATCACGCCGGTACCGTTTGTCGTGAACGTCAGGAAATGCGTAAGATCGCCCGGCTGGTTTGATCCCAATGCAACAGACTGGTGCTCACCTTGCAGCAGATCGCGCAGATCAAGCACGTCCTTGTTGGCCGCGTCCGTGGTGGTCGGGTTGAAGTCCTTGATGGTGTCTACCGCCGGCGTGGCAGCAGTTCCCTGATCTCCCTTGTTCCACTTGAAGGTATCCGCGCCGCTGCCCCCACTCAGAATATCGTTACCCTTACCGCCGATAATGATGTCGTTGCCTTCCTGACCGTATATCGTGACATTACCAGAACCTCCGTCAATGGTGTCATTGCCGCCGGCACGCTTGGAACCGCCCGTGCCGGAGGACTCTGCACCCAGCTCGTCTGAATGAGTACGGATGTAGTTCAGCGTATCTGCACGCGTCCAGCCTGCGCCCGCTTCAAGGGTTTCAAACACCTTCCAGCCTGACCCTATCGGCAAGCCCAAGCTCCTGGAAGCGCCGAGCACGTCGGTGTCGACTGAATCACCGAAGATGATGTCGTTGCCGCCACCGCCGGTGATGACATCGTTACCCACACCTGCGAGCGACGTGGTCGGATTAACGTTAGCCAGCGCGTTCTTGAACTCCAGCGCGTTAGTGGTGTTGTCTGCCACTGCGGTTG
>JANMXV010000529.1:0-2070 GCA_031381325.1 Betaproteobacteria bacterium
AACACCGCGTTGCGTACCACCTGCAGCGCCGTCGGCTCGAACTGATACAACAAAATGCCCAAAACGACTGCGGCAAACGTTGCAACCGTGCCAAACGTCAGCTTGGGCAGCCAGCGCATTTTATCGTGCGTACCGCTTAAATCGATTGCGCCAGCGCGAGCAGCGCTTCCCTGCGCGAGATCGCAATGTGCGCACAGGCCTGCGTCAGCGAGCGCACCATTTCACGATCCAGCCCGCCGAGAAAATCGCGCGCCGAGAGTTCGCCCGCAAACATCTGCTTGGCCCGCTCCAGTGCGCGCGCAGCACCCTCATTGCCCAACGAGCGGTACACATAGGCCGTCAACGGCGAAATCGTCAAATCGCTGGCGGATTCCTTGGAGCGGCCTTTTTCCAGCACACCCAGCAATTGCGCGTCGAGCCTGGATTCATCCGCGGGCGGCGCTGGCAAAAAATCTTCCACGCGGTCGGGCTTGCCGTACGGGCTGCGTATATCGCCCAGCAACATCGATACCGGACAATCACCGCCGGTAGCCTGCGCCAGCGCTTCCACCGCGGCAATGCCGACGATTTTCATGCCCAGGTATTTGCACGCAAACTCAAGATTGCGGCGCGCGGCGGCGCGCAACACGCCGAACTCGAATTCGCCGGGCGTACCCTGGTAGTCATGAAAAATACTGTCCGGATTCAACGAACCCAGAAATTTTTCCATGCGCGACAAGGCGCCACGATATTCTTTTATGGAATAGATGCCTACCGCGGACAACGGCGCGTTTGATTCCTCGATCAGCAGCCAGGTGGTCGACAGAAACCGCCCCGGATCGGCTTCGGAAAAACTCGATACGTCGTGGTTCGACATCACTGCGGCATCGGTCATCACGCGGGTCATCTCGGTCGCCGTGGGCTGCAAGCCCACGGCCTTGCTCACGTCGCCCACCCGGTCGGCGAGCACATCGAGCATGTCACGCCCGGCGGCATTGCTCATGCGAAACGGAATGGTCGATTCGATGCAGGCCACAATGGCGATGATGTCCGTCAGCGGCAGATACGGCTCCAGCGTGCGCGTGGCGACCACCGCGCTTAAGAATTCGTTCATGCCGCCATACAAGGGCAACGCCTGTCCGGCGGCGAAGCCGAAAATGCCCGTGCAAATGGTGTAGCCCTTGTCGCTCGCATCGACTGGCCGCACCTCGACCACATCGCGTTCCACGCGCACCACGCGCTTGAGCAACGCTTCGGCGCTTTTCGGAAATCCGCCATCCAGTTGGTAATACACGATGTCGTGAAACAAGGTCGCCAGCACCTGTCGCGGGTTCATGCCCTCGCACATATCGAATACGTGGGTGGAGGTGTGATAAGTGCGCCGGCCATGATCCATTGAATGGTGAATCAGCATGGCCATGCGTTCGACATCGGCCACCGGCACCTTCACCGACAATGCCGTAAAGGCGCCGGAAAACAGACTGATAAACCGGTTAATCGTTGCGATGGTCATTTTGATCGTCCTTTTTTTTCACAACTCACCCTGCATCACCCTCTTTTTACTACAAATGGATGGCTTTCGTCACCAGTTGCAGTTCGGCACGGTTGCGCCCCGCCAACCATCCGGGCAATATACCGGAGAACAGACCCGCCGGCCCGCCCGCGCGCACCACCACCAGCCCGTCTTCGTGAAACTTCGGGATCATTTCATCGGCACGACTCGCCGGCACGCCTTCGCCGATGCCGTTGATGCCGGCGAGAATTTCGCGGCCGGGACGTAGGGTGGCTTCGTACAGTGCGCGCTCAATTTCGCGCCGCCCCCAACCCGCCTCCTGGTAAATACGGTAATGCTCCGGCGACAACACCACGATGCAACGCGCCGATTGTGTCAGGCGCTCGTGACCCATTTTCACCAGCGAGGTCGCGAACGACTTCGACAAACCTTCGGCTGTGCGTGACTTCTGATCGACGAAGGCTTCGACGCCGTGTCCCTGAAACAGCGTCACGGTGGAGATTCCTCGCGCAAAGCCGCGCGCCACCGACAACGGCTCCCAATCCGCATCGGATTCATCTTCCGCGAAGCACAGCCCG
>JANMXV010000212.1:0-4340 GCA_031381325.1 Betaproteobacteria bacterium
CATCTGTATTCCAGTTCCATCAGGAGCGGGAATCTCGATTCTCCCTTCTCCCGCCGGGACAAGGGAACACTTGAAGCGGGGCAGAAGGGTCGGGGAGAGCATAGCGAGGGGGACGCAGTCGGGAAGCTACAGCAGCTTTGCAACGTCTCTCCCGGGCGGTTAACTCAGCGGTAGAGTGCCACCTTCACACGGTGGAAGCCACTGGTTCGATCCCAGTACCGCCCACCAGTAAATTCAAGCACTTACAGCGCCCCTGATTGCTTTGAATCACTACTGCGCCCAATTTGTGCCCATGCATCCTATTTTGCTACTGCTGCCCTGCTGTTCTCCGGCGCATTGTGTGCGTGTACGCATCGCCTGCGAAACTCCGTGCGTCTTGCCTCACGCGGTATGTGGGCCGCAGTCAAGGCGCACGGCGCAGGCCGTGGATAACGTTTAGTCAGGGTGCATTAGCCTTTCTCTTACGATTCGCGCCGAGCGCCTGAAACGAATTGAGGATTTCTACATCTTTGCGGCAAATACAAATTGGACTCTTGCCGGTGTTGCCACGGTAAACGTAAACAGAAGGGTCATACATACAAAGGGTAATGGATGGCGACAATGGCATGAAAAACGGAACACCTCGAACGGTAATTCCGTTTGCAAGCAACTCGGAAGAGTTCCTGAGATTTGTCCTTATCCGCCCACCAGTCTGTTTACACAACACTATGTAA
Source organism: Betaproteobacteria bacterium (assembly GCA_031381325.1). Lineage (GTDB taxonomy): Bacteria > Pseudomonadota > Gammaproteobacteria > Burkholderiales > SG8-41 > UBA5216. The sequence continues at coordinate 714 of JANMXV010000212.1, forward strand.
TTGGCACGCCCGGCAGGATTTGAATCCGCAACGCCGTGGTTCGTAGCCCAAGAACCGGCAGCACACACAGCAGGAACTCTTCGAGCGCCTGAAGCACGACCCGCAAGCGGTCAGCATCAGCATCGGCAGCACGCCAGGCGGCACCAGCCACATGGCGCTCGCGCGCTTACCGCGCCGCGGGCGCGGATCCCAAGCGGCTGAAAACCGTCTCCTTTAACGGCTCGTCGGAATCTGTCACGGCGGTGCTCGGTGGCCACATCGATGGCATGATCGCCGCAACCCTGAAATTCTACGAATCAACTATATCACGCGTAATACGCGCGCGATCAAACCGTCAGGCTGCGATGCGCGATATACTTTCGGCCTATGGCTATGACTGCCGCAGAAAAAATTCTAGCGCGCGCGAGCGGCTTGAAGCAAACCCGCGCTCGTAAAATCGTACATCCAGCGTCCGACTTCGTGATGATTCACGACGGCGTGGTCATGGGTGCAAAACAGGAACTCGATGCACTCGGCATCAATCGCCTGTTCGACCCGGGCCGCGTGATCTGGGCAGTCCGGCCACGGTTGCCGCGTCCGCGGTGACAGGCACAATTACCGATCCGCGTGAATTCATGAGCAGGGAGACCGCGCTGTGAGCGATATGAAATGGATACTCAAAGGCCGCTGCTACAAACTTGGCCACGATGTGCCGCATGCGGGCAGCGTAGTGCCCAACAGCATCATCAGCGGCCGCTACTTCGATGCAAAAGACATCATCCCGCATTTATTCGAGGAAACGGATCCCGGGTTTCACATGCGCTGCAAAGCCGGTGACATTATCGTCGCCGGGCGTAACTTCGGCATGGGCCCGAAGATGAATGGTTACATCGCGATGCAGGCACTGGAACTGGGGCTGATATGCGAATCGATGCCGTTTCTTGCCTACCGCGCGGCAATCGGCTGCGGGCTGCGAACGATGACTGATTGCGTCAATGTGCTGGAGTTCTGCGAGACCGGCGATGAACTGGAAGTCGATTTCCGCAACGGCTTCTTCATCAATCACACCCGCGACATCCGGCGCGAGTACCCACCGATACCCGACTCGCTGCTGGAATTAGTTGAGCTTGGCGGCAATACCGGCTGGCTTAAACAATGGTGGGCACAACAGCAGGCTGCGGCAGCGGGCTTGGTTAATTCGTAAAGTTGCGTGCGTTTTTACGGCAAAAAATCAGGGGCGCAACGCAACCGTAAAGCCCGCCGCGCCCTCGCGCAAAAAACCTAGGCAACGCGGCGCGGCGGATCGCGATGCACATCCGTCGGATCGCCGAAGCGCTCGCGGATGGACTCAATCTCGGGAAGTATTTCCACAAAAAGATTGACCAGATTGGGGTCAAAATGTCCCCCCGCACTTTCTTGCAGGAACTCGATCGCACTTTCCACGCTCCACGCGACCTTGTAAGGCCTGATCGACGTTAAGGCATCGAACACATCACAAATGGCAACGATGCGCGCCTCGACCGGTATCGCCTCGCCTGCAAGCCCATACGGATAGCCGCTACCGTCCCATTTTTCATGGTGATTCTGGGCGATGGAGCACGCCACTTGCAACAGGGGCGCGGGGTGGTTGCCCAGCATTTCCACACCATAGTCAACGTGCTGGCGCATGATCACCAGCTCCTCGTCATTGAGGCGCCCCTTCTTGAGCAATATGTGATCCGGCACGCCAATCTTGCCGATATCGTGCAGCGGGCTGGCCATGTAGATCATTTCCGTCAGGTACGCATTGATGCCCGCCGCTTGCGCCAGCGCCCGGCAACTATGACTGACCCGTGTGACGTGATTGCCCGTGTCGGTATCGCGAAATTCGCCGGCCTTGGCCAGACGCCGCAGAATATCGGTTTGCGTCTCTTTCAATTCCCCCGTACGTTCCGTCACTTTTTGTTCAAGGATTTCGTTCTGGCGCTCACGTTCGCGATAGAGCATGCGCACTTCGAGGTGGTTGCGTATGCGGTGCGCGAATTCATCATCGACGAATGGCTTGGAGATATAATCGCGCGCGCCTTCCTTCAAAGCCTGCAAGCGCACTGCGGCGCCTTCATGCGCAGTCAGCACGATCACCGGCATGAATTCGCCTTTCAACACGCCCTTCAACTGCCGCATGACGTCAACACCGTTCATCACCGGCATTTCCATGTCGAGCAGTATCAGGTCGTACCGCGTCGCCGCATAAGCAGATGCAACACCCGTTGGATCCGCGGTCAATTCAACATGCGTATAGCCATGCTTGCGCAGCATCACTTCCATCAGATCCAGTTGATCCGGATTGTCATCCACCACCAAAATACGCGCCGAGCGAATTCTGGAATCCAGATCATCCGGCGCATCCGTTAGGGCTGTTTCCAATGTGTCATTCACGCTGTATCCCTCTGCTTTGCCTGAAGCGCGATCTTTGACAAGATTTTACACCCCTATCGCATGGGCATTGCACGATTCAGCCGGGAGAATTTCCGTGCATAGGCGCCATTCTCACTGCGACGCCGCCCGGGGCCGTTTATCCGCCCCTGACAGACACGATCCGGCGCTCATCGATGGATTGCAATATCGCTTGGGTCACCGCAACGGTATAGGCGCTGTCATCCCCATCGGGAAGGTTGCTGCGTTCACCTTGCAATTCGCCCTCAAACGCCCGCACCTGATACTCATACGCCGGACTTGCGGGAAAGCGTTCTTCAGTGACGCCGTTTTTGCCGCGCACGGTGATGGTGTGCTCTTTGGCCCAGCGTAGCGGCGATGTCACCAGTGTCGCTTCGGAGCCTTCGATCAGCAGGTTGTTCTCGCCTTGCGGCACTTCACGCGTAGCGCGCACTTGCGCATGGCCGCCGCCTTGCAGCCGGCCCAACACCGTGAAGGTGTCATCGGCGTGGCCGTCGCGGCGATCCGGATAGGTAAACGCGCTGACTTCGACGAATTTTTGGCCGCTGACCCATTGCACCAAATCGAGCAGATGCACGCCGACGTCATAGATCACGCCGCTTTGTGCATTGTCGAGCCGCCAGGTTTTGCGCGGCGGTATGGCGGAAGTGCGCGCTAGCGTGACTTCGACGATCTTGCCGAGCCGGCCAGACTGCACGATTTCGCGCGCGCGCGTCACTGCGGCATCCATACGAATCTGATGCGCAATGCGCAGAATCACGCCAGATTTCTTGCACGCCTCCGCCATCTCGCGCGCGTGATCGGCGTGCATTGCGAACGGCTTTTCGCACAGCATATGCTTAGTCGCGCGCGCGCCCGCGAGCACAGCCTCGTGATGCATGCTGTTGGGCAGTGCAATGTAGACGGCATCGACATCGGGATCATTCATCATCGCGTTTAGATCAGCATGCGCGCGCCCGACGCTGAAACGCCCGGCGAAGGCTTTGGTTTTTTCAGGCGAACTGCCCAGACACGCGACGATTTTCGAGCCGGGGCTTTTCACCATGGCCGGCGCCACAAAATCGGTGGCGGCCCAGCCAAGGCCGACGATGCCCCAGCGTACGGGCTGCGTTGCTTCACTCATTTCCTGCAACTCCCTGACCTTACGCACCACACAATTTACGCCGCGCTTCCCAGTACTCGCGCTCCAACTGATCCACCAATTCGGCCACC
>JANMXV010000565.1:0-1925 GCA_031381325.1 Betaproteobacteria bacterium
GGCGCAACCGCGCAGGACTATCCGGCCAAGCAAGTCTCGCTGGCAGTGCCGTTTGCCGCGGGCGGTCCGACCGATACGCTGGCGCGCAATCTGGCGGTGGCGATGACCACCCATCTCAAACAGCAGGTCTCTGTTGAAAACGTGGCCGGTGCGGGCGGCACCATTGCCGCTAACCGCGTAGCCAAGGCCAAGCCCGACGGTTACAGCCTGCTGATCGCGCATATTGGGATGGCCACTGCGCCGGCGCTCTATCGCAAACTGCCGTTCAATCCGCTCACCGATTACGAATACATCGGTCAGGTCGCCGATGTGCCGATGACGGTGATCGCCAAGACAGCACTGCCGCCGGACAATCTGCGGGAACTGATTGCCTACGTCAAGAAAAACAAGGATACGCTAAACCTTGGCAATGCGGGTCTGGGCGCGGCCTCGCATTTGTGCGGCCTGCTTTTCATGACGCGCATTGAAGCGAATATCACGACCATTCCCTACAACGGCACCGCGCCCGCGATGGTCGCGTTGATGGGCGGCCAGATCGACCTTATGTGCGATCAAACCACCAACACCACGCAGCCCATCAAATCCGGTCGCGTCAAAGTGTACGGCACGACTTCCAAACAACGCGTCCCTTCGCTGCAATTCGTGCCCACGCTCGCCGAGCAGGGGTTAAAGGATTTTGAAGTCGTAGTGTGGCACGGGGTCTACGCACCCAAAGGCACGCCCAAGCCGGTGCTGGATAAACTGATCGCAGCACTGCAGTTCGCGGTGCAGGACGCGCAGTTCAAGTCGCGACTGGCCGAACTTGGCGCCGAAGCGGTGAGCAAAGATAAAGCCACGCCCGATTCGCTGGCCAAACACCTTAAAGCGGAAATCGAAAAATGGGGCCCGATCATCAAGAAGGCGGGTGTCTACGCCGACTAAGAATTTGAATGGTGTAGCACACTCACCCTCGGCAAAATGCCTTAATGAGGATTGCGCCAATTTTCGATCACAATGCCGGGCACGCGTTGCAATTCACTTACGTTGTCCGTCACCAGTGTGCAAGCATGTGCCAGCGCTGTTCCAGCGATCATCGAATCGCGCTCGCCTATTGTTTTGCCAACTTTGGACAATACTGCGTGAATCTGCCCGCCCAAGGCTGCCGCCTGTTTGGTCAAAGGCGCGATGCGAAAGCTGCTGAGAAATTCGAGTGCGGCTTTACTCGCTTTGGTGGGGATTTTAGCTTTTTCAGCCATGCGAAATATTTCCCAAACGGTAATGGCCGACACGGTGATTTCCCGCGCGCCAGAACTTGCCAGCCGCTGTTCAATTAGCTCGTAGCCCTTGGCGCGATTGACCACATGCAGCAGCACGTTGGTATCGAGCAAATACCGCGTCATCGCTGAGCAGCAAGCGCTTTTCGAAAGACTTCCATTTTAGCGAGCATATTTGCGCCCCAAGCAGTAGGTTTTAATGCCTTGGGTTCTGTTTTACTGGATTTCGTAGTGCTGCGCTGACGCTGATGGCGTTGCACTTTTGAGGGTGGATTCAAGGCTGTCATTCGAATCTCCGAAAAAGGGAATTTGACTCATTTTATCACTGCAGGTAAATCCGATGATTTCTTAGCGTAATTTTAAAGGGGTAACTATCCAGGATAGCGCGCAGGTATTGTACTTTTTCCAGATTCATACGATACTGCGGGCATGCGCAAACGCCCTGACTTATCGAAACTGAGTGTAGCCGAAAAACTTCGTGCCTTCGTGGGCAAGCCTCAAAAAATCAAAACTGGACCGGGGAACACTTGTAGCGGAGCAGCAAGCTCCCGCACGCCATAGATTGCTTTTCTCACTACCTGCCTTTAGAGTAGGCCGCTTTTGCGGCTCTGTGGCGCCAAAACAAGCATGAAATTCGCAGGCGAAATTACAGTAAAAGCAAAACGCGACGCA
>JANMXV010000155.1:0-1638 GCA_031381325.1 Betaproteobacteria bacterium
GATGTGCTTTTCTCCCCTCGCCCTCCGGGCGAGGGGGCGGGGGTGAGGGAAGGGTTTAAGGTATCCCGCAGCAAATCGCATAAGCAACGCTACTTCGGCGGAATAATCGGCAACAACAAATACGTCGGCTTGTCGCCACCCGAATGCAGGGTACTCACGCCGCCCTGATTGTAGTCCGCGTGAAAATGCGTGAAATGCTGCGTGCCCACGCCGTCCGCCGGAGAAATATCGAGGCGTAGTTTGTGGCCCTTCTTGAACACCATGCTGGTAGCGATAATTTCCACCTGACACTCGACCGGCTCGCCAGACTTCAAGGGCAAACGTTCGTCATGCGAGTGATACGGCCGGAACGGCAGCGACTTCTGCGCATCCAGTTTGCGATGCGAGGCGCGCAGCCAGCCCTTGGTCACGCATTGCAGCGGCTCGCCCATCTGCCCCATCTCCATCACGTCGTTGCCCATAGGGTCGATGTTGCGGATGGTGGCGAAAATATCCATGTCCTCGTTGGTGCTCGACACCCACACGTTGAGCACGATGTGGCCGGTGACTTCGGTATCGTCGGCCATCGGCGGCGTCTCGAACGATACGCCACGCGGTATTTTGCCGGGGCGTGACGGTGCGGCAGCGCCATAGCTGACTGTCGATACTTTACCCAGCGGCTGTGCCACCAGTTCACCTTCGACGGCTTTCGGGTTTGCACCCGGCTCGCGGTCGATACGCAGATACATCTTGGTCCACTGCGTGCGCGGAATAGGCCAGCCGTCTTCATGACGGAACGCCGAGCGCTGCGTGCCGCCGGTGCGAATTTCGAGTTTCACCGGCGGTTCATCCATGAAGCCGGTGTCTATGCCCTTCAGCCAGTGATCCAGAAAGCGCAATTGATCGATGCGCCCCTCTTCGGAGTAAAACGCATGAAAGTGCGTGCCACTGTGGATGCGGAGCTTTTTGTGTGTGGATTTCGCGCATAGCCAGGCCTCGGTGTTGCCGCGCAAATGCATGCCGAAGCCGCTCCAGTTGCCGGCGCTCATCATCGGCACTTCGATCCTGTCCCAGCGCGCGCTGGCCATGCGCCAGTACTCCGAATCCAGATCGTTGCGCATGAAGTTCCACAGCAGATTGTTGTCGAACGCATCCGGGTTGTGAACGCGCGGCTGGTCGAGCAGATTCCACGCAGTGTTGCGATTGGCCCAACTGCTGATGAAACCAATGGCGAAGATGCCGCCGTGATACGCCTGGTCGCGATACTGATCGGCACGGCCCTCCCACGGAATAATCGCTTTCAGCGACGGCGGTTGCAGCCCCGCGACTTTCCACTGAAACGCCGCCAGATACGATATGCCCACGGTGCCCACTTTGCCGCTGCACCACGATTGCTTTGCAACCCACTCGATGCAATCGTAGGCATCCAGCGACTCCTGATACGAACTCGGCTCCGACTTGCCCGGCGATTTGCCCGAGCCGCGCGTGTCTACGCGCAGCAGCGCATAACCGCGCGGACACCACCACTCGGGGTTTACCGTTTCCCAATTCATGTAGGGATTGGGTTTTTCTTCCAGATCAGGCGGCGGCACCCACAATTTGTCTTTCAAGTATGGCCCGAGGGTCATAATGACCGGAAATTTTTCGCTGCTGCTCTCA